>CAIUZK010000260.1 GCA_903903635.1 uncultured Bacteroidota bacterium | reverse complement strand
ATAATGATACCTTTCGTAATTTAGCCTGTCAGTCTCACTAGTACTGAGATTGATGATACGCATCTTATAAAGGTTTTATAAAGATGCGTATCTTTTTTTACATATCAAAAATGCACCATTTTATCCCGTTAAAAGTATAACTACCTTTGAACTGTGAGCTCTGGTTAAATGATATTTCCCGGATGGGACTATGGATTGGCGCACAACTATCCGGCCAAAAGCACCATAAATAAAAACGCGAATAAATAAACAATAATAATTGCCCTTTCTGAATGAACACCGCATATTTATTACTAGGCAGCAATGAAGGAGATCGAAAGGGATGGCTTGTAAAAGCAATGGATCTGATCTCAGAATTATGCGGCAACATCATCAATAAATCATCCATATATCAAACGGCAGCCTGGGGGATAACCACACAACCCGATTTTCTGAATATGGTTATTATGGTGCAAACAACACAGGCACCGGAAGATTTGCTTCACACTATTCTGAATATTGAGACGGCTATGGGGAGGCACCGAACCATAAAATGGGGGCCACGCATCATAGATATAGATATCCTGTTCTTTAATGATATCACTTTAAACATTCCGGAATTAATCATACCACATCCTTTTTTGCAGGACCGACGTTTTACTTTGCTGCCCCTGGCAGAGATAGCCCCCGACTATATCCATCCTGTATTTAATAAATCTGTAACTACATTATTGTCAGCGTGTAGCGACCAACTGGAGGCCATACGACTTGATGAGTCATTGTAATATCAGACTGTTTTAAAATGTTATATACATATAATATATCTGCATTTCGAGGCGTTTCAGGCAGTTTGTTATAAAATCGCATATTATGTATTAATAAATTTATTTTATAACAAAATACTTGCAGTTTAATTGAATTTTATTTACCTTAACTGTCGTAAATTCGCAATCTTTAAAAAAAATTACATTCCTTGTTTATATAAACCAGCCAGGCTTTATAAACTTTTAGTTAAATTAATTAGTTATGCAAGCACAAGCAGTTACAAACGCTAATGCTAAATTGGATCTGAAGAAAGAACTACAGCAATATTTCGGTTTTGATACCTTTAAAGGGGAGCAGGAAAAGATTATTAAAAGCATCCTTGCAGGTCAGGATACCTTTGTGATTATGCCCACCGGTGGTGGAAAATCTTTGTGTTACCAGTTACCGGCCTTATTAAGTGAAGGAGTTGCCATTATAGTTTCGCCTCTTATAGCCTTAATGAAGAACCAGGTGGATCTGATACGCGGTTATAGCACCCGCGACAATATAGCCCACTTCCTTAATTCCACTTTAAGCAAGGCACAGCAGAAGAAAGTGAAGTCGGACCTTACTGATGGACGCACCAAAATGCTGTACGTTGCCCCTGAAACACTTACCAAGCAGGAAAATATCTCGTTTTTCTCTGACCTACCGATTTCTTTTATTGCAGTGGATGAGGCGCATTGTATCTCTGAGTGGGGGCATGATTTCCGCCCGGAGTACCGCAAACTGAGGGATATGATCAATATGATCAATCCTTCATTGCCCATAATAGCGCTTACAGCTACAGCTACGCCCAAGGTGCAGGACGACATTGTAAAAAACCTCAACCTGCAGGAACCTAATATTTTCATTGACTCGTTTAACCGTGCTAACCTTTATTACGAAATCGTACCTAAGGGCAGTAAGGAGCAAACGCTGAAGAGCATTGTTAAGTTCATCAATACCATGAAGGGGAAAAGCGGTATTATATATACGCTTAACCGTAAAACCACTGAAGAACTGGCCAATACATTGCAGGCAAATGGCATAACAGCCGTGGCTTATCATGCAGGTCTCGAAGGTCCGCTCAGGTCGCAGAGGCAGGATCAGTTTCTGATGGAAAAAGTGGATGTGATCGTGGCTACTATCGCATTTGGTATGGGTATAGATAAGCCTGATGTGCGGTTTGTGATCCACTATAATGTACCTAAATCGCTGGAAAATTATTACCAGGAGACCGGAAGGGCAGGCCGTGACGGCATGGAAGGAAAATGCCTGTTGTATTACTCCCATAAGGATGTTCAGAAACTGGAGCACCTGATGCGCGATAAGCCGCTGAGCGAGCGTGAAATGGGTGGGCAGCTTATTTCGGAAACACTGGCATATGTAGAAAGTGGTGTTTGCCGCAGGCGACTGCTGCTGCATTACTTCGGTGAGGAATACAAAAAGGACAATTGCGAAAATTGCGATAACTGCAAGCACCCTAAGGAGAAACTTGAAGTAAAAGACAGTGTTAAGATTACACTGGATGCTATAATAGAACTGGATGAACGTTTTGGTATTGACTATGTGGTGAATATCATACTGGGTAAGGCCAATCCGCAGATACATACTTTCAGGCACGACAAACTGAAGTCGTTTGGTAAGGGACTGATCATGCAGATGGATGCCAACTTCTGGAATTCACTCATCAGGCAGATGATGCTTGAGGGCATGATAAGGAAGGATATTGAAGAATATGGCCTGCTGAAAATTACTGAAAAAGGACATAAATTCCTTAAGAAACCATATTCCATCATGGTTGCGCTTAACCATCAGTATGAAGAGGCTGTGGGCGATGATGATGAAATGAGCGGAGGCGGCGGTGGTCCTGCTACCACAGACCCTGTATTGTTTGAACTGCTTAAAGATCTGCGCAAAACAGTAGCACGCGAAAAGAATCTGCCACCATTTGTTATCTTCCTCGAAAACTCATTGGAAGACATGGCTACCAACTACCCTACCACCCTGCCTGAACTGGAGAAGATACAGGGTGTGAGCAAGGGAAAAGCCATAAGATATGGCAAGAAATTTGTGGACCTCATAGCCAAGTATGTTGAGGAAAACGACATTGTGAAACCAGACGACTTTGTAATGAAGAGTGTGGTAAACAAGAGCGGCATGAAGGTGTTCATTATCCAGAATATAGATAAGAAAATACCTCTTGAAACAATAGCCAAGAACAAGGGTCTTACACTACCTGATCTGCTGGTGGAGATGGAAACTATTGTTGCGAGCGGAACACGCCTTAACCTGGATTATTGCCTGGAGCAGGAACTGGATGATGATGAACAGGAAGACATTTTTGATTATTTCAGAAATAGCCTGGACGACAATATGGAAAACGCATTCGACGAATTCAAGGATAAGGACGTAAGCATGGAACATCTGAAAATGATGCGTATCAAGTTTATGAGTGAGTATGCGAATTAGTAGTGAGTGATTACTAACCTTTAGCAGGATCGATGAAAAATAAGCGTATACGGATATACAAATCGTTTGATGAGCAGGCGGAAGCAGAGGCTGCTACGGTGGCCCAACAGCCTCCGCTTGAGCGTATCAGGGAAACCGTAGAATTAATATTACGTGCCTACAATGTAACAAGAGAAGAACTGAACAGCAGGAAAAAAAGCAATCATATAAAAATCCTTGAGTACAAATGAATCTGTTCATTGATATTCACCAGCAATGGATCAAGAGTTTATTAGCTGCAAAGGTTGAATTTATAATAATTGGTGGATACTCAGTGATTTTTCATGGCTATAAACGCACAACTGGAGATATAGATATCTGGCTAAAACCAGATAATGCCAATAAGATAAAATTACTTGGCGTATTACGTGAGTTTGGCCACCAAGAGGAGGATATTCAGCAAATTGGTGATTTAGACTTCACCGCACACCTGGCATTTAGTATTGATGAGATTCCTGAAAAAATCGACTTTCTTACGCATATTAATATCGTAAAATACGAAGATGCAGATGAACATAAAATAATTGCTGAAATAGATGGGTTAAGCATTCCTTTTTTGCATCTAAATGACCTGGTTCTTTCTAAAATCAATACAGGAAGGCTAAAAGACAAAGCGGATATTGAAATGTTGCAGCAGGTTAAAAATGCTAAGAATAAGTTGAATTAGTAATTGACAATTTTTTATTTAAACCCATGGCAAAAAAACCATGGGTTTAAATTTACGTTCAACTAAAATTAGTCATGCCTAATTATTTTATTTTGCCGTATCAAATAATTGTAAGAAGTTTGCCTGAATTTTAAGGGACATCTATGTCTTTTATTATCGAAAACTCATTTAATAATGACTTTTCGGAATTGCCATTATGTTCATACACCGTTAGCTTTGCGCACCACAAAAAATCATGAATAAAACAATCAGCATATCGCCTAAATCACTATTCCGCTCTATGTTGGCGGGTATGCTATTTATTACCAGTTCGCTTAGTGCGCAGTATTCTCATACTTATACAGTGAACGGCAAGGATACTACATGGCAAGTGGACATGCATAGTAATCCTGATATATTCCAGAACAATGACATTATTAATTATCCACCCCTAACGCGCTTTAATATTCACTGCCAGGCCACCTATGTTTACCAGTACAAACCAGCCTTTAACGTATTGTACAGCGGGCAAAACAGCCTTGGGCACGAGGAAGAAAGAGTAAACTCGATAACATCGACCCTGAATGTGGGCATGCGGCTCTGGAAGGGTGCAGAAGTTTACATAAATCCTGAGGTAGCTGGGGGCAGCGGATTAAGCGGGGCATTCGGGTTGGCAGCATCAACTAATGGAGAGACATTTCGTGTTGGAGATCCATCGCCTACCTTGTATCTGGCAAGAGGATTTTTAAAACAAACATTCGCACTTGGGCAGGAAGTAACTAAAATTTATGACCAGGCAAACCAGTTAACAACCAATGAACCGAAAAACTATCTGCGTTTTTTAGTTGGTAAAATATCACTTGGCGACCTGTTCGACATCAATAACTACGCCGGCTCGCCGAGAACCCAGTTTATGAACTGGTGCCTGATGAGTAACGGCGCATGGGATTATGCAGCCAATCTGCGGGGATATACCTATGCTTTTGCAACAGTTTTAAAACAAGGTGATATGGCTTACAAAGCTGCATTGGCTACCTTGCCTGTTACCGCCAATGGCATAGACCTCAATACCAATTTAGCACAGGAATACAGCATTAATGCCCAGGTAGAAAGAGCTTACAAAATTAATAAGCAGCCTGGCAACCTACGAGTACTTGGCTATTACAATAACGGCCATATGGGCAATTACGAACTTGCCTTGAAATCGTTTGGATGGATGCCTCCTGATGTTACAAAAAACCGTGCATATGGCAGGACAAAGCCAGGCTTTGGTATAAACGCCGACCAGCAGATAAATGACCAGGTGGGAGTATTTGCCCGGCTGGGTTGGAATGATGGCCAGAATGAAACATGGTGCTTTACCGAAGCGGATGAAGCATTGAGTGCTGGAATACAAATTTCAGGAAATAATTGGCATCGCAAAAATGATGTACTGGCGATTGCTACAGTGGTAAACGGGCTATCGGATAACCACAAAAATTACTTAATGAGGGGAGGATCAGGATTTCAACTGGGTGATGGCTCATTAAATTATGGGTACGAAACAGCAGCAGAAATATACTATAGCTATAAACCAGATAAACTGAGGAATATCTGGCTTACTGCAGATTACCAATTCATTCTCAATCCAGGCTATAACAAAGATCGCGGACCAGTAAACGCTTTTTCCGTCAGGATGCATATTGAGTTATAGTATATACCCATAATGGGATGTTAAAAATGTGAATAGTATGTGCATAGATTATGGCCGCATATCGCTATTCTATTTACACAGCAATGTTTATTGGTTTAACTTCGTGCTTCATTTTAAAATCAACTCTAAAAATATAATAATGGCAGAAGTATACACAGATTCGAATTTTGAATCGCACGTTATAAAAGCTGACAAGCTTACAGTTATTGATTTCTGGGCCCCATGGTGTGGTCCATGTCTCCAGCTCGGCCCTACCATAGATGCCCTGCACAAAGAATTTCATGGTAAAGTGAATGTAGGCAAAATGAATGTAGACGAAAATCCGGAAACATCTGTAAAGTATGGCATTACAAGCATTCCATGCATCCTTTTCATTAAAAACGGCGAGGTAGTAGACAAGCAATTAGGAGCTGCTCCAAAGCATGTTTTCGACAAAAAGATAAACAAACATTTGTCCTAAAATAATAGTCAACGGGTAAATAATTAATGGGCCAATCTCTTCAAAAAGATTGGCTTTTTTTTGTTTGGTCAATTCTATTTTTGCAGATATAGTAATATTTTCCTAATTTTATTCTATCCAATAATAAAACCGGATCAAATTCGCTTGTTCTGATTCACTAAAATCTTATTTATGAAAATAGTCCTTTCCTTTTTGCTGCTGATAACAATTGGCATTTCATCTTGCCAGAAGTGCAACCACAAATTCTCGCTATCAGGCGATTATATGATCATAGGCTATACCGGCGGATTGGCAGGGCCTGTGCCGCTTTCCGAATATTACCTGATAGATAATGGTCAATTAAGGAAAGCGAGCAAAATTGATCAATTGACGGATGACAATACTAAATTTGATTTCAGCACTGTAATGCCAGCTTCCAAATATAATCTCGTGAAAGACTTAATGGCTAATATACCCGCTGAATTGCTGAATAGTTCTGCAATATCGATTGGCCTGTCTTACCCCGATTGCGGCTACAGGGATGTGAGGGCATGTATCAATGGCACACTGCATGTATGGCATTTTGAATGTGGCCAGGATGGCAATAGCCCTGAGGTTAAGCAATTTCTGGCAACAATTAATTCCCTTTATTAATAGCATATGAAGCACACACTTTCCATTTTACTTCTTTTGGCGGTGCTTATTAATGGCACATCCTGTGCACGCAAAGAATCTTCACATCCCGTCACCGGCGATTATATGGTCATTGGAATGGCGGGGGGATTTGTTGCTTACCCTGTACTGACTTATTACCTTATCAACAATGGACAACTAAAGATGGACAGTACAGTGCCCTATGGCGCCATACCCACCGACATCAATAAATTTAATTTCAACATTCAGTGCAGTGCTGATAAGTACCAGTTGGTAAGCGATTTGCTAAACAACATACCTTCGGAATTATTGGGTATGGATAATCAAAGTATCGGGAATGTATTTCCCGATGCAGGCTTTACTGATGTGAGAGCCTCCGTCAATGGGACAGTTTACCGCTGGCGCTTCCAGGCCGACCTTTCAGGAACTACGTCAACTATTCAGCAATTTGTAACACATGCCCGGCTGGTATTTCAATAGGCTTTAGTGCCATTGAATCAACCAAAAGCAACATACATCTCTTATTAAAATAGTCTTACCTTGCAGTAAGACTATTTTGTTTTTTGGATGAAGCTATTAGCCGAAATTACTGATCCTGTAAGTGCTGCAAAACCATCGGGCAGCATCGATCGATTTTTTGTTTCATTAATACGCGATGAACGCGACCTGCCCTTTGTGCACCTTACACTAAAAATTACGGCTACGCTCATTCCTCTTGCCATTTTATTGTTCATACCTGGATTGCCGTCATGGCTATGGTGGCTAGCTGCAATAGCTTATCAATACTTCAACAATATTGTGTTTAAAGGGCCTTATGGACTCATGATGCACTGCACGAGTCACCGGGCCTGGTTCAAACAGCAATACAGCCTGCTCAACTTTTACCTGCCATGGGTAATCGGGCCTTTTTTCGGACAGACCCCGGAGACCTATTACACCCATCATGTAGGCATGCATCATCCCGAAAACAATATGCCCGAAGATGAAAGCTCAACCATGAAATTTCAGCGGGACAGCCTGGGTGATTTCACCATCTACCTAGGTACATTCCTGTTTATGGGTATCTATCATTTATGCAGCTACTTTGTGCGCAAGAAACGTAAACGCCTGCTCTACCGCTCTGTGAGGGGTGAATTGCTTTTCATTCTGATGTGCATCGGCCTTTGCTATATCAACTGGCCGGCAACCCTTGTGGTTTTCATTCTGCCATTTTTTACATTCCGGATTATAGCCATGACAGGCAACTGGGCCCAGCATGCATTTGTAGATGCTGCAGACCCCAATAATGCCTATAAAAACAGTGTAACCTGCATCAACACCAAATACAACGTAAAATGCTGGAATGACGGTTACCATATCAGCCACCATATTGATGCCAACATTCACTGGACAGAGCACCCAACCTACTTTAAGAACACAATAAACGAATATGCCCAAAACAATGCAGTTGTATTTGATGGCATTCATTTTCTGCATGTATTCATTTACCTTGTCAGGAACCGCTATGATCTGCTGGCAAAACACTTTGTAAACATAGGCAACCGGTTTAAAAACGATGAAGAAGTAATGGTATTTCTTAAATCGCGCACACAAAAGATTGATGTGAGACCGTATTTTGCTTCATGATACTACTTACGCTTTTCAATCAAAATGTGCGTTACCATGAATTACACTAATCAAGGCAGGATTATCAGGCAGGAAATTTCAATAGTTCATTGTGAGGCTATAGCTATACCACTATTTCCGGGAACCGGGAATGGTTGAAAAAATAAAACTTTAATTAGCTATCCATATTTTATATTATATTTACATTGTAAGTAACCATATCCTTAGTTTATGAAAAGCATAATCTATGCCGCATTTATTAGCTTCCTGTTGCTGATTTCTGCAAACGCCGAAGGACAAAACGGGCATATATATACAGTTGCCGGGGTATTGACCGGGGGCGGCTATATGGGAGATGGCGGCCCGGCAAATGAAGCGCAATTATATGCTCCAATAGCGATCTGCCTTGATGCACATAATAATTTGTATATCGCCGACTTCAGTAATTCAAGGGTAAGGAAAGTAGATGCAGTAACTCATATCATCACCACTGTAGCCGGCAATGGCGTCATGGCCTATACAGGTGATGGCGGCCCGGCAACAGATGCCTCCATACATTTTCCTCACGGTGTATGCTGCGATGCGGCAGGCAACCTGTATATTGCAGACTATGGCAACGATGTGGTTCGTATGGTGAGCCCAACGGGCATCATTTCAACCTTTGCCGGTACCGGAACTTTGGGTTATTCAGGAGATGGCGGTCCTGCCACTGCTGCAAGGTTATCTAACATTATGTCGGTAGCAAGTGATGCGTTTGGCAATGTATATTTAGGTGATGTCAGCAACCATGTTATACGTAAAGTAGATGCATATGGAATTATTACCACAATAGCCGGGGGCGGGAGTACTAATTTCGTCACTGGTGGCGCACCGGCAACTTCAATAGATTTAACCAATATCACCCAAATGATTTGCGATGCGGCTGGAAATTTATATTGCCAGGACGGCGGTGGCCAATTTGCATTAAAGATTACACCGTCCGGACTTGTATATAATGCAATGGGATTTGATACGGCAGTAGCACCGTATATTTTTGCTGTATGCCCTGATTTTGCCGGCAATATTTACATAAGTGAGCAATCTAATTCCATCAGAAAAATAGATGGAATTACTCACGCCAATACACTCTTTGCCAGTACAGGCGGCATCGGCGTCCTTCCGTTTTCTGAAGGTGTGCCGGCAACAAACTACCTGTTGACAGATAACCGGGGAATAGTCGCTGATAACCTTGGAAACATTTATGTAGCTGACTACTCGGTCAATAAAGTGTTTATAGTAACTTCATTTCATACCACATTCTCAGCCGGAAGTTTTTCAATAAATGTAAATGAAGCATGCAGCGGACCTCAATTAAATGTTCAGATAAACAGCTACCTACCCGGCATGACCGTAAAGACCTGGTTTGGGGATGGGTCTGCAGATACAGCAACCCCTGTTCCTACATACGGGACATTGGCATCCACATCATTTACGCATAGTTATATACATCCGGGAAACTATTCACTCAAAACGGTTTTATCTAACGGCACTTCAGTAGTCGATTCACTTAATTACACCTATGAGTTTAAACATTGTAATACCTTTTCAGTCAGGTATTATAATGATGTAAACGGCAACTGTATATTTGATAAAGGCACTGACCCGCTCATCGCACTGCCGTCGCTTACAGAAGTCGATTCAAACGGGATTCCGGTAGATACAATATCAGCCACCAGCGGATTCTATTATACAGCATATGGCGCACCTGGTGATGTATATTCATTCAAAGTAATTTCTTCGCCCGGCAGTATGAATCCAATATGTCCGTCGTCGGGTATTATCAGAGATACACTACAGTCAGTCACTTATAATACAGGTACAAAGTATCTTGGTTTTGGTTGCACTTCATTGAGCAGCTTCGACCTCCAGGTAAACTCAATTGTACCAGTAAGCGGTATGAATGACCAGTGGGGCAATGTATATGTGAACAATAATGGGTGTCTTTCGTCGAATGGTACCGTAACGCTTCATTTCAGCCCTAAATATATTTATACAGGCAATGCTATCCCGGTGCCAACAACTGCTTCAGGCAATACGCTGACCTGGAATATAGCAAGTATTGCACCAACCGTATCAGCGCCACTCAGTTTATATTTCTCACTTTTGTGTAATCCACTGACTGGTTTTGTACCCTCAGGCGATACGGTACAGGAGCATACAGATATATCACCTGTAACCGGAGACACTCACCCTGCCAATAATAACTGCGTTGAGTATGAAACCGTTCATGCTTCCTGCGACCCTAATGAAATGTGGGTATCACCGGCTGGTTGCCTTGCATCAGGATTAACCCCTAACCAGTTACAATACACAATTAATTTCGAAAATACCGGAACCGATACAGCGTTCAATATTTATATTCTCGATACACTTTCTGCAAATGTTGATCCCAGGTCAGTAAGGATTATACTATCATCTGCTGCGATGAATATGTACCAGATAAATGATGGCGTTTATAACATTATTAAATTCGACTTGCCCGGAATTAAGCTATTAGATAGTACTCATCACGGTAAATGTACCGGGGCCGTAATTTATACAGTGAACACCAAACCATCATTGGCGCCAGGTACCACAATTAATAATCGTGCAGGTATTTATTTTGATTATAATGGCGCAGTTATGACCAACAATGTGGAGAATATTATTGGTTGCTCACCGGGCTTACTTAATGTGGCTACGAACGGCACTATCGCAGATAAAGTTGAAATTTATCCTAACCCGGTACTATCAGAAATAACCATTACAACTGATGTTGATGCATACTCTTCTTTAAGGATTACCAATGATGTTGGCCAGCTTATGCATGAACAGGCATTAAGCCAACCCCGTACAACAATAAACCTTAATCTTCTGCCTGCCGGGCTGTACTTCATAACATTAAGGGGTAGTAATGGCGTTGTAACCCGGAAATTTGAACGGCTTTAAACAATTGAAAAATGAAAATAACCTTGTTTGATTTTCGTTCAATTGCAAGATGGCTGCAAACCCCGTAATGTTATTTATAAAAATAATCATAAAAATGTTTATCTATATCAAAATAATTCTTTAACTTAGATAAAAATTATATTTCTTTTTTTTCTTTTCAAAAAACAACATTCATTTTTAACCCTCTGAATATTATTTTATGACTAAAATCCATCAAATCCTTTTCCTGATTGGCATGCTGATTGTCCATCAGAAAGTATCGGCACAAACTACTACATTCAGCTATACCGGTGCAGCGCAAACGTATATAGTTCCTGCCGGCTGTACATCTGTATTGATTGACCTTGCAGGGGCATCGGGTGGCAACTCAGACTCCAGTACCGGAGGTAAGGGTGGCCGCATTCAGTGCACGCTGGCCGTAACTGCCGGAGAGGTATTGAAGATCTATGTGGGTGGTGCCGGAGCAAACCACTCTACCGGCGTTAATGCAGGTGGTTACAATGGCGGTGGCAGTGGCGATGTTCATGGCGCAGGTGGTGGTGGCGGAACAGATATTCGTATTGGAGGCACGGCACTCACCAACCGGATGATAATGGGTGCAGGCGGTGGCGGCGGTGGCTACAACTGCGGAGGTTTTCATATGGAAAATGGCGGTGATGCCGGAGGTGATGTTGGCTCAATTGGTTACTCCTGTGGTTCTATCTCTACCTGCTATGCCGGATCCGGAGCTAATTTGTCGACACCGGGAGCAGGGGCATCGTGCTATGGCACTGGTTCAGGAACTTTAGGTATAGGTGGCAGCAATACCAGTCTTATTTATGGCGGCGGTGGCGGCGGTGGCTGGGCCGGTGGCGGCTCAGCAGGTTATGGCGGCGGTGGCGGCGGTGGCTGGGCCGGTGGCGGCTCAGCAGGTTATGGCGGCGGCGGCGGCGGTTCATCTTATCCGGCTACCGGAACTACTTGTACTACAGGGCCGGGAACAGGTATACTTACAGGCATTACCAATACAGGCGGATTCAGCACAGGAAACGGATATTGCATTATTACACTTCCATGCCCGGGAGCCGGTACGATTTCAGGGCCATCATTAGTATATACAGGAAGTACAATTACCTTAACTGATGCTATAACAGGAGGCACATGGACCAGCAGCAACACTGCTGTTGCCACAGTGGGCGCAACAACGGGAATAGTAACAGGGGTTAGCGCCGGCAGTGCAACAATATCTTACGCTGTGACATGTGGCGGTACAATAAGCTATGCAACACATGCTATTACCGACTCAACAATTAACCGGATTTCAGGGCATGTCAATTACACCAGCGGCGCCGTTGATTCTACCGGAACAACAAAGGTATGGCTGATAAAATATGATACTGCAACGCATATGCTTTCAGGTATAGATTCGGTATCCCTCGTTGGCAACGGAACCAGCTTCTATTATCAGTTTTTAGGCGCGCCTGTTGATTCATACCGTGTTAAAGCTGCATTTTATCCGGCAGTATTCTCAAGCACCGGCTATATACCTACCTACCATACCAGCAATGCATACTGGCATTCTGCAAATGTTTTAAATCATGGTACCGGATCGGATGATGGTACAGATATCAATATGGGTTATGGCACTGTGACATCCGGCCCTGGCTTTATAGCAGGCGATGTAACAACAGGAGCCAATAAGGGCACATCAGGCTCCGTGCCTGCAGTTGGTCTTCTGGTTTTCCTGAAGAATGCGGCAGGAAATATTCTGCAGCATACTTATACCAATTCAACTGGTAATTTCTCTTTTGGAAGCCTCCCGGTTGGGCAGACTTATTCGGTTTACCCTGAGGCTGTAAATTATGCTACAACACCATATACCGGTATTTCTTTAACCAGCACTATTGATACCATTGCCAATATCAACTTTGTGCAGCACACAATTTCTCATACCATTACACCGGTTATGGTACATGTTATGCCTGTATCATCAACCGGCTCAGCCATAAACGTTTTCCCTAATCCTACCGAAGGCCTGCTGAATATCAACTGGAATATTACGGCTACTGAAAAGATCAGTATTTTAGTTATAAATCTACTGGGACAAGAAGTGTACAATAGCAATAAATTGCACACCCAGGGACAAGGCACTGAACAAATTGATCTCAGTAAATTCAGCAATGGCACTTATATGCTGACCATTAAATCTGCCTCAATTAATTATTCAGGCAGAATCAATCTGGTTTCGGGTCATTAGTATATGTTAACAGCTAAAACAACAAGAGAGGCTCGTGGGCCTCTCTTGTTGTTTTAGGATTTCAGAATTGTTGGCCTATATTTGTAAAGCTCACAGAATACCTGTTTCCTGCATGATCAGAAGATTATTTTATGCTACGTTCCTTATTGCTATAAATGGCATTTTAAATTGTGCCTGGGGTCAGGAAGATGCCAAAGCATTCCGTGATGCCCAGATGGCTTCTCCACGTGTTTCGCAGGCCATGAAAAAGTATTACGACTCGGCAGGCAGGGATTTCAGGAAAAAGAATATGCCTTACCCGCCTAAGGATATTTTCCTGAGGGCTTTCAAATCGCAGAATGACCTGGAATTATGGGCCAGGGTGAATGAAAACAGTGAATACAGGCTCATCAAAACATATCGCATCTGTTCTATTTCGGGTAAACTGGGCCCCAAAAGATCGCAGGGAGACCGACAGGTGCCCGAAGGTTTTTATTTCATAGATGAATTCAACTCCAATAGCGACTACCTGCTTTCACTCAAACTCAATTACCCCAATTATGTAGACCAGATGATGGGTAAGGGAAAGTTGGGTGGCGATATTTATTTGCATGGCGGGTGCGTAACTATTGGCTGCCTGCCCATGACCGATGAGGGGATAAAGGAGATCTATACCATCTGCCTGTATGCCCGCCTGAACGGGCAAATGAATATTCCGGTGCATATCTACCCTACCCGGCTCACAAACAGTGGTATGGCCTACCTGAAACATGAGTTCCCCAAAGACCCGGTTCGTCAGCAATTCTGGGCAGATCTTAAAACAGGATACGATTATTTTGAAAAAAATCACAAACTACTACCCGTAACCTATAGCCTGGATGGCAGATATACATATTGATAGTCTTTGTTGAAAACACCGGGAATACATAAAATTCATTCCTGAAAAAGATTTAATACCTCCTTCACATTTATAGCTGACCATTTCATTCTAAAACTCATTTATCTTTGCATCCCAATTAAAGCCCTTATATGCACCTGAGGTTTAAAACCATCCGTTTTTTAACATTTCTGAGTTGCTGCAGCCTGCTATTGGCATCCTGCCAGAAGGAAGTGCATATCAGCCTTGCATCATCACCGGCGCAAATAGTGGTTCAGGGTGCCATAGAAACCAATATGCCGCCTTATGTACTGCTTACATCAACCATTAGT
The DNA here is from genome assembly GCA_903903635.1 of uncultured Bacteroidota bacterium. Classification (GTDB taxonomy): domain Bacteria; phylum Bacteroidota; class Bacteroidia; order Chitinophagales; family Chitinophagaceae; genus Nemorincola. The sequence goes on along the minus strand of CAIUZK010000260.1, from coordinate 33,001 downwards.
TTCTTTTCGAAGGTGGACCTTAATACGCTGCAGAATAGTTTTATTCATGGGGCCAATGTGCAGATAACCTGCGGAGCTAAAACAGTTACACTGAAAGAATATTCCCTGGACACCGCGGGTGGCAATCATTTTTATGTTTATTCACTTGACACCGGCAGTATCAATAATATTATGATCGGGCAGGTAGACAGTACCTACAAACTGAGCATCACCTACAATGGCGTTACCTATACATCAGTTACCAAGATCCCGAATCCAAAGGGCCTTGATTCGATGTGGTTTGCTCCGCCATTGTTTAAAAACCGGAAGACCCCTGACAATGCTTTGGAATTATTCTGCAATTATACAGATCCTGACACTCCGGGTAACTATGTACGTTATTTTTCCCGGCGTAATAATGAGCCCTTCTATCCCTCCCAGTTATTCAGCGATGAGGTAGTAAATGGCAAACCGATTACAGATCTTGCCCTTCCGGCAGGATATGACCATGTTACAGATGCCAACCAGGATTCACTTCTCTATTTTTATCCGGGCGACACCGTATATATAAAGTGGTGCGAAATAGATAAAGGGGTTTATGATTTCTGGAATACCTATAATTTCGCCAACAATGCAATAGGAAACCCCTTTGCTACACCGATCAATGTAAAATCCAATATCTCGAACGGGGCTTTGGGAGTATGGGCCGGTTATGGAAGCGCACCGGCGCCATATTTAGTGGTGCCGCATTAAAAATGAAATCAACAAATAGCGCTAATACCTATTTGTTGCAGCAGTTATTCTTTTGCATCTTTAGGTTTTAGCTTAATTTTGATACTGGTTACTGAATATCAGTAAACTGCTTACAAGAATACATACATACAATGAACGATACAGAGAAAGTACACTGCCTGATCATAGGTTCAGGACCTGCCGGATATACGGCCGCAATTTATGCCGCACGCGCCAACATGAACCCGGTTCTTTACCAGGGTATTCAGCCCGGCGGACAGCTTACCATAACTACAGAAGTTGAGAATTATCCGGGTTACCCGAATGGCATTATGGGACCGCAGATGATGGTGGAATTTGAACAGCAAGCTCAACGTATGGGCGCTGATATCCGCTGGGGCATGGTAACAAAGGTTGACTTTAGCAACAGGCCCTTCAAGATTGAAGTAGATGAAGAAAAATGGATAGAAGCAGAAACAGTGATCATTGCAACCGGAGCATCGGCCAAATGGCTGGGCATTGAATCGGAACAAAGACTGAATGGTCATGGCGTTTCGGCATGCGCAGTATGTGATGGCTTCTTTTTCAAGAACCAGGAAGTTGCTATAGTAGGCGCCGGAGATACAGCCTGTGAAGAAGCCATGTATCTTGCCAAATTGTGTTCGAACGTGCATATGTTCATTCGCAAGGGCGAAATGAGGGCCAGTAAGGTGATGCAGGAGCGTGTATTGAAAACACCCAACATTAAGGTTTACTTCAACACTGATACAGTTGAAATTCTTGGCGAAAAATCAGTAGACAGCGTTAAGATCAACAACAATAAGACCAATGAGGAAAGCATTATTCCAATCAAGGCTTTCTTTGTTGCAATAGGTCACCATCCAAATTCAGACTTGTTTAAGGGAATGCTGGATATGGATGATCAAGGTTACCTGATAACACAGCCAGGCACCAGTAAAACCAATATTCCCGGCGTATTTGCTTGTGGCGATGTGCAGGATAAAAACTACCGGCAGGCGGTAACGGCAGCAGGCAGTGGTTGTATGGCAGCGCTTGATGCAGAACGTTATTTAGGAACATTAGAGCATTAATATGAGAAACTGGCTGTTGATATTCATGCTGCTGACCGGCAGCCTGAATTGTTATGCACAAAATAGCAATTCAGGTAATGGCAAAGATATGCCAGTGCTTGACATTGATGATCCTTCAATTATTGAGGGTACATCTTTAGGTACTGTAAAATTCAGGGAAAAAATATTTTCGTCCAACTGCTCCTACAATGAAGTTATAGCCAATCTGAAAGCTGAAGCCCTGGAAAAAGGCGGTAATCTGATGAGGATAACCATGCATAAGAAACCCGATATATTGAGCACCTGCCACCGGATTGTTGCTGAAGTATATAAAGTTGCTGACCCGCATGTTTTTGAGAAAAAGTTCTCGTGGTCGGCAACCAGGAAACTAACAGCCGCAGACTTTAAGGGAGTACCCGATAAAGAGGAAGCCGAAATAACTGCGGCAGCAACATACTGTGGTATTACCTTCGAGACTAACAGGGTGACTCTTTACAAAAATCCAAAGTTTTTCGTTTCCTGTGTTTTCGATTGTTACCAGTCATGGATGAAGTCTGAATACAAGGATAATAAAGAAGTACTGGAACACGAACAAACGCATTTTGACCTTGGAGAAGTTTATACACGTAAATTGCTTCAGGCACTGCAAAATGAAGGTATGACGATGTTTGACCTTGAGAAAAAGAGTACTGAAATTTACCAGCGCATATTTGATGAATACAAAAAACGCCAGGAACAGTATGACAATGAAACCGTTCATGGCACAATAAAGGAAAAACAAACGGAATGGAACAAAAAGGTAGCTGCCGAACTGGCTGCATTGGCAGCATATAGCAGGGAATAAGAATGCTTATGCATATCAGAAATAATTCCAACACAAAATTCTACAATAAACTATCTTTATCCTGATGGCAAAGTACTTTTTCAGCATATTATTGTTTTGTCTTTCTATGGGGGTTTACGCCCAGGGAAATGCACCTTTTATAATTTTGCTGGGAACTGCACAGGATGGAGGATACCCGCATATGGGCTGTGAAAAAACATGCTGCTCCCCTGCATGGAAAAACACAACCAACAGGAGATTTGTGGTCTCCATGGCATTGGTTGACCCGTCAAGTAAAAAGTGGTGGCTATTTGAAGCGACTCCTGATATCAGGGAACAACTCCATTATTTCAATTCACTCACCAAAGGAGCATACAATTACCTGCCTGAAGGCATTTTTATTACCCATGCACATATTGGCCATTATACCGGGCTTATGGAACTTGGCAGGGAAGTAATGAATACCAAAAACATTCCGGTATATGTGTTGCCCAGGATGAAAAAGTACCTGGAAACCGATGGCCCCTGGAGCCAGTTGGTGCGCCTGGGCAATATTCAACTGATGCCGCTGACTGCCGATAGTACCATTGCCCTGCCGGATAATATAAACATTACTGCATTTACAGTACCGCACAGGGACGAATACTCTGAGACGGCAGGATTCAGGATAGCCACTTCTGTAAAAAAATACTTATTTATACCCGATGTAAATAAATGGGAGCAGTGGAACAGGAGTATCGTTAAGGAAGTGGAGCAAGTGGATATAGCACTGCTGGATGCAACATTTTATGATAACGGAGAACTGCCCACCCGCAACATAAAAGAGATATTGCACCCGCTGGTTACAGAGACGATGGCCACTTTTGAAAAAACAGGCAGCCAGACAAAATCAAAGATTCATTTCATACACCTGAACCATACCAACCCCATGATGTGGAATAAAGCAAAACAGGCAGAAATTAAAAAGCTGGGGTATAATATTGCGGTGCAGGGAGAGAAGTTATAAGGCGACAATCTCCATTATTCCCAAAGGCAGCATTCTATAAATCTTTCAGCATCCACAGGCCGCACCCAAAATGACCTGAACTACCCAAGGGGCCCGGCAGGTATTTGAATCCGCAATGTTCGTAAAGGCCAACTGCCATATTTAGCTCAGGCATGGTTTCCAGGTACACCTGATTGTAACCAACCTTTCTGGCACTTTCAAAACATTTTTCAATCAGCAGCTTGCCATATCCTTTTCCTCTTGCTTCAGGCAGCAAATAAAGCTTCACCAGTTCACAACAACCTTGCGGTAAACCCTCGGTAGGAAACACCCCTGAGCCGCCCACAATTTTACCATCCAGCCTTAGTATCCAATACTCCGACTGAGGTGTGTTAAACAGGGTAAAAAGATCGTCGGTAGTAGGGTCAAAATATACAGTACCGGGCTTATTGGCCTTAAACTCAGAAAGTACTGCCCTTATGATCCTGGCTATTTCAGGATTGTCATTTCGGGTTATCAATTTAAACTCGACCTTCTGCATAGGTGCAAAAATAGGAGAAAAGGAATAGGTCGAAATGACCAGTATAAAAATCAGCTTTAATCAGGTTATAAATACTTAAACCTGACAGCACCATCAATAATAGCTAATCACATACTCAAAATATGTAGCAGGAACTCTTTTACCCTTCTCCCACCTTATTTCGGTTTGCCTGATGATATTGCCCTTACTGTCATAGTCATTTTTGCAGGAGTAACTTTTTTCTTCATCGCGGCTGCCATCCGGCTTGTAGGTATTATATACAACAGGGAAACCATGGTCATCATAAGCAATGGTGCGTTTCTCCAGGAGTGAACCATTGGCTTTGAAATAATCAGTTTCTATTCGTCTGCCCAGTGCATCATTTTTTTGGGTCCATTTGTCAACCACTGCAGTATCTGATTCATAATCCACACCGCCTGTTTTATTTCCCTTGTCGTCATAGTCGCAGGTTATCTTGAAGGAAACGCCATTGTCGGGGGTCTTGTCTGTATATCCCACCTGGAATCCTCTCTTGTCGTAGATATAATTGATCGTTTGCCTCAGTGTGCCATCAGGCGCATAAAAATTGGTTTCCAGTTCATTGCCCTTTTCATCATTTTTATAGGTAACCTTGCCTGCATATTCTTTATTGGCATCAACTGTGGTCTTTTCTATTTTATACCCGTTTGCATCATAGCTGAATGTGGTTTTCGAATTCATATTGTCCTCAAATATCCTGAGGTTCCATTCAGTTGGCCTACCCTTTTCATCATATAAAAAAGTACACAGCCATTTGGGATAATTATCCGGATTGTATTCATTCTGCCCGGTGAGATGGCCTGTTTTATCATAATTGTAATAGCCGCTGTCTACCATTTCCCTTGAAGTATCTCCTGCCTCACCAGAGTACTCATAGCTTTTATAGGCTACCGTTTTCACCTGGCCCAAAAAATGATTTTCGTAAGCGGATAACGGGATCTCCACAATATTTTCCTTCTCCCATATTTTTCCCTTTCTCGGGTTCTCCCAGGTAGCAGAAGCCGAATCGACGGATACAGCTTTCTTGCCGGCATTTCCATTACCCGAGCATGCTGAAAGCCCCCAAATAAACAGGCCGGAAATAACAACTAAAGGCCAGCTTGATATCTTACTCATTAATATTTCTTTATTAAAAAACGTTTTTCAACAACAATTAATACCAAAACAAAAAAACAAAAACAAAATCAAAAACCCACCAAACAACCTATCAACCTATCAACCAATCAACTTATCAACCAATCAACCTTTCAACTTATCAACCTTTCAACTAAAAAACCTACCTCGCCGTTTTAAACTCAGAAGTAGTGTGGAACTCAATTTTCGGATTATTCTGTTTCTCCGTGTTCAGGAACCATTCACTTTGAGCCAGGTACACCAGATTGCCATCTTTATCTTCCATGATGTTATTCTGCTTAAAGCGGGCAAAGTCCTCAATGGCTTTTTTATCACCGGTTATCCAGCAGGCCTTATAAAAGGATAAGGGCACAAATGAACAGGCCGCGCCATACTCCTGCAACAAACGGTATTGTATTACCTCAAACTGCAGATCGCCCACGCAACCAATAATTTTGCGGTGGCCGCCATGCTGGGTAAACAACTGGGCAACCCCCTCATCAGTCAACTGCCTGATACCCTTTTCCAGTTGCTTTGTTTTCATAGGATCTTTGTTGATAAGCTCCTTGAAAATCTCGGGCGAGAAGGTAGGTATACCCGTGAACTGCAGTATCTCTCCTTCGGTAAGTGTATCACCAATTTTAAAAGTTCCGGTATCAAACAAACCTACCACATCGCCCGGATAAGCCTCTTCAATAATATCTTTTTCGCGGGCCATAAATGAGTAAGGATTACTGAACCTAACATCCTTGTCGAGCCTGGAATGCTTGTAATAGGTATTGCGGGCAAACCTGCCCGAACATACCCTGAGGAAGGCTATACGATCTCTGTGGCGGGGATCGAGGTTGGCATGTATCTTGAATATAAACCCTGTAAACTTTTCTTCACCCGGAGCTATGAAACGCTTATCGGTATCGCGGCCCTGAGGTATCGGGGCTATCCTGATAAAAGTATCGAGCAGTTCCTTTACTCCGAAGTTATTAACTGCACTGCCAAAGAATACCGGGGCAATTTTTCCTGCCAGGTATGCCGCTGTATCCAGTTCGCCATATACGCCTTGCAGCAGTTCCACATCTTCGCGCAACTGTGCCGCATCGCGAACGCCTATCTTCTCATCCAGCAACGGATCGCTCAGATCATCAATAGGTATGCTGTTCTCTTCTGTTGATTTCTGGCTGGCAGTAAACAGGTTCAGGCTGCTGTCGTAAAGATTATATACCCCCTTGAATTCCTTACCCATATTAATAGGCCAGGAAAGCGGATGCAGCGAAAGTTTCAGTTCTTTTTCAATTTCATCGAGCAGGTCGAAAGGGAATTTACCATCACGATCCAGCTTGTTTACAAATACGATAACCGGCGTATCGCGCATACGGCATACTTCAACAAGCTTGCGGGTCTGGTCTTCCACCCCGTTCACACTGTCTATCACCAGTATTACACTGTCTACCGCTGTAAGGGTGCGGTAGGTATCTTCAGCAAAGTCTTTATGGCCCGGCGTATCCAGCAGATTGATGAGTGTTTTATTGTACTCAAAACTCATTACCGAAGTAGCCACGCTGATACCCCTTTGGCGCTCTATTTCCATAAAGTCGCTGGTGGCATGTTTTTTTATTTTATTGCTTTTCACCGCCCCGGCTACCTGAATGGCGCCGCCAAACAAAAGCAACTTCTCGGTAAGAGTAGTCTTACCGGCATCAGGGTGAGATATGATAGCAAAGGTGCGCCGTTGCGCTATTTCTTTTTCGTTCATTGTATCGTTGTCGAAAGTAACAGCAGAAAGTAAAAAGACTTCCCACATTATTAAAAGTGCGCAAAGGTACGGAGAAAAGGATGATGGATGATAAACAGATTAATCTTTTTCACAGGATATTTTCAATCAACTATCACTAATTATTTTAAAATAGTCAATGTAATTATTGGTTACCGCTTTTCCTTTTTAGGCTTAGGCTTGTTACCCACACCAGCCAGCTTAACCATTTTTCTGATTATGGGTGAATCTTTGAAATAGTTGGTATTTCCGTTTATCACATTCGAATAAATGAAAATCAGGGAACCGTTTTTCACTATATCCATCATTTCTATATGGTCTTCTTCCGGCAGTACCAGGCAACCATTACTCTGCCCCATAAAACCGGCATTATCTGCAATGCCGCAATCTGTGGCATAGGCCGAGACACATTTCACACTTCCATCTTCTTTTGAGACAAAGCACTTGCAGCTATCTGGCAGCATCCTATATAGCGTATCTTTTATCTTCAGCAGTCTCCTGAGGGAATCGGTACCATAGTTAAGGGAGCCCGTTGTATGAATGACTACATCCCGTTCTTTGAGGCGGTCGTTTATTCCCTTTTCAAGACCATCCAGAACTACTACATCATCATGCCTCCTGAGCAGCAGGTACCGGCATAGGTGGCACGGATTATCGGGATGTGTGCCTGCAGTAGTGAGCACCATACCCAGACTGCTGCTTTCGCTACCCAAAGCATTACTGAAAAAAACGGGCAAGGTGTACTTATCATTTTTCTTATTACCGGTTCCTGCGCCCTGTGTTACCAGATCATCATGCAACAACTTCCTGCGAACCAGGTCAATTGTTGCCATCCGCTTTTTATTTCCCGGACGGGTATAGTCAACCACAGCCAGGATCCGCCTGTTTTTATAGTAGCGAAGCCCTTTCATCTTAACCTGTTTGTTGTCAATCAACTTCTTCTCCAGGTACGCAACCTCAAATGCCTGCAGGGAAATGGCGGAGCTATCGATGTTTGCCTTTGCATATATTATTGCCGCATCTTTGAGCAATGCTTTGTATTTCTTATTTGTGGCTAACCGCTGAAGCAGACTGTCTGTATTGTACCAGTTAGCAGGCTCCTGGGCAAAGCAATTACCGGCTATTATCAGTGATAACAGAAACACAAGTACTACTCGTATTCGGCGGGTCAATTGAATTGTAAACAGTGCCATAAAACCAAAATCTCAGGATAGCGATGCATTATTGAAGGTAACAAGCTGAGTTGGGAATAAAAAATACGTACCATTAAACGCAACGCTATATGCTTAATTGTCTTACAGAATGCTCAAAACATACCCCAAATGTGGTATTGTGACAAGAGTGAACCAAGGGTAACTTGCACTTTAATCACTTATTATTATGCGATCAGGAATTTGGGCTCTGCTTACCTTATGTATTTTATCAACAACAGGTTATGGTCAGATTGGTATACAACTAGGCTGGAATACCACCGGCTACAAGTATACACTCTCCGGAACTACAGAGGAACGTGGTTTAAACTTTGGATTGAATGCCGGCCTGGTTTACCGGTCAAAGGGTAAGAAATTATGCGTGCAACCCGAATTATTGTATACGCAAAAGGGGGCAACCAATAACAATGATGGCGCTAATTATGTTTCAAATGTGCTTGAATTCAAAAACAAACTTGATTATATGGAATTCGCATTGCCAATTATATTCAAAATTCCCATTTTTGATGCCGGTTCATTCGACCTTGGCGCTGGGCCCTATGTATCCAAACTGTTATCTGCCGATTGTAAAATCAAGGACCTAAACGGAGGCTCGCGTACTACTCCATTCAAAATCGGCACCGATTCAACCGATGACTTTAAACCAATAGATGCAGGAATTGTATTTTATTCAGCAATTAAGGTCAGGCATTTTTATATGTCGTTATGCTATGAAAAAGGCTTATCAGATATTGCCCCTGCCAACAATCTGGTTATCAAAAATGGTTGCTTCAATTTCAATTTAGGTATCCTCTTTTAAGTGATGATTGCCATCGGGTAAGTTTCAAAAGACAGAATTTACAGGCAAACAAAATCATTCGGTCCTTCCTGATATTGAACGATACTAACATCGTGTGGATACTTTGTTGACACTGAGATTACCACAATGTTATATTTGCATCAAATTATCTTTAACCATGGCCTTAACCACATTGAAGGATGATCTTTTGGCTGAATTCAGGGAAGAAAGGGTAATGATCAACGAACAGATCGGTCTGTTGGACCCTCTGGCTACCGCCCTCCGGAAACCTGCCGCACAAAGGATGCTGAGCAGCGGCACCCTGATCTTAAGCGAATACATTTGTTACATTGTAAGTATTGGCGGCATAGCCTTTGTTGCGCTGATGCATAAGATATACCCCTTCAGTCAGCTTAACACGATTTTATACAACACCACGCAACGCAACCTGATGGGTGCGACAAACCTGCTTTACCTGATACTGGGTGTATATGCGGTGGCAGCCATTTGTATTGTTCTCACTTTTATCTTAGGACGGGTGGCACGTGAAATGCGGCTGAAAAATGAAATACTTTATCATGCAGGTAAAGACATAAAAACAATAGTGGGCCAGCACCTGGAGCGCAAAGCAGCCCTCGACACCATAGAGCAACGTCATATGCTGGGCTTGTCGGGTATTAATCAAACAACTGAAAAGCAGAAATTCCCGGTTGCGGCCAGTTCACCTGAACCGGTTACGCACATGTCATTAAACGAGATCAGGAATCCGGGATTTGGATAATCCATTCAATAAAAGATGAGCCATACTTATAAGTATGGCTCATCTTTTATTGGCGCTAATCTCACACAGAATAAAAGGATTATTGCAAAACCACCTTGGCTCTTGAAATCATCTGCTGATTGCTGACCTCACAGATATAAAAGCCTGCAGGCAGTCCCTGAGTACTTACCTTAAGATACCCACTGCCATCGAATATACTTTTGGATGTCAAAATACATTTACCATCCTGAGCAATCAACTTAATGGTCACCTCGCCTGTGCGTAGTTCGTCGCTGCTGCTGTAAATAGAAAATGTTCCGTGGCTTGGATTTGGTGAAACACTTAATACAGCGGCAGTTAATTGTTCTACAGCCAGTGTACCCGGATTATCAGCCTTAAATGTTTTCCACATACCGCGACCAAAAGTTGCAGCCCACAACTGACCTGTAGCGTAATTAATATTCAGGTCATAAACATGCACAGTCGGCAGATACGTATTGAACAAGCCCCAGTCTGACATGGTAGTATCCTTAAAGAAAACGGCTGCATCTGTTCCGATGTATTGGGTACGCGAAGCCGTATCCATTACAATACAATCGATAGGCAAATCGGGAAGCGTACCGCTTTGGTTGGTCCATATACCGGTAGTCAGATTATAGCTGTATACTTTATCAGGGCCATATCCGCTTACCGTCACCATAATATGTTTTTCATTCCTCGGATCAATCTTCAGGTCTGAAATGAAATTAGTGAAGGGAATGTGTATGGTATCCCAGCTAGCGCCAAAATTTGTAGTATAGTGCATTGTCGATTTCCAGATGTGGTAATCATCCTGCACAGTGTAGAGGTAGTTGGTATTTGTACGGGCTATCTCAAGACGGTTGATATTGTTATCGGTATCAAATACCGGTGAAATAGCCGTCCATGAAATGCCATTGTTATGACTCACATATACATTCTTATAGGCCAGCAACAACGTTGCGGTATCGGTGGGATGCAGACAATAAGGAGTAACCCAACCACCCGAACTGTGCAAAGTATCGGTAATGCTGTGATAGCTAAGTCCTCCATCCCTGGTCATATTAATATAGCCATTCTGGGAACTGCAATAAAAGATATTGGCAGGGTTGCCATAATTGATCAGGGGCTGCATACCATCGCCGCCTGTAAGGTCGGTAGAAATCCCCCCATTAATTTTCTTGGTGCCATCGTCCTGGCAGCCTCCTATACAAAACGTAACTCCATTGGCAACTGCATTCCTGTAAAACTCAGTTACACATAATCCGTCAGACAGGTTGATCCATGGGCTGGATAAAGGATTGTAATTCTTATACACCCCACCATCACAGGTTTCGAAAAGCGCACCGGAAACCGGGCTATACACCAGGCTGTGCTTATCGGCATGCACAACTGCCACACCGGTTCCCCCGTCATACCAGCTATTAGCTAAAGTCCAGTTATATCCACCATCGTTTGAATAATAGGTATTTACGCCACCTATGGTTACCTCAAGCGCGTTAGCCGGATTAATAGCTATACATAAATCATACCATCCCTGTCCGCCACACGAACTGGTGGGCAGGCCAAGATCCCACCCCAGCAATTCGTTCGTGCAGGTAGTATCATTGGTAAATATGGCTGAATAGCTAGCTCCGCTATTGGTAGAATTATATATTCCCTTCAATCCTGAACCACCATTAGAGACAATTGCCTTAACTATAGTAGGGCTGGCAGGTGTAACTGCAATATTTATTCTCTGTGCATCGGTAAAGCTGGTAATCACACTCCATGTCAGACCGGCATTGACAGACCTTAAAATCTGGCAGGAAGTATCGGTGTATATTGTGCCATAAACAATGTTGGTATCATTAGGTTTGTACAGTATCTGCTTAAAGTTACCCGGCGCCACATTTGTCCAGGTTGCTCCGGCATTGTATGATTTAAATATACCGTTATTAGTACCCAGCAACATGGTGTTGGTATCAATAGGATTAATGAGCATAGACCTGGCGTTGTTGTAATCGGTAGGCATCCAGCTCAGGCTGGTGGTAAGCCATGTAGCGCCACCATCGTGCGACATAATAACACCCGAGCTATAAGCATCGCCGGCATCCCCGTCTCCGGTAGCTACAAATACCGAATTGCGGTTGTGCGGATTGACCTTGATATCAGCAACGCCCAATGTGGGTAAAAAATCGTAGCAGGATGCCCAAGTAGCGCCACCATTTGTAGTTTTCCATGTACTGCCTGCCGCGCTACCCGCATAAAATGTATTGGAATCAACCGGATCGAATGCTACAATATTAACACGACCGATTCCGGCATAACCTCCACCCGAGATTGTCGGCCCCTGAAAAACCCAATTGGATGGGATCGCTGTGGTCTTAGCCAGTTTTTTATTATGGGCGTTTTGCCCTATATAAGCCTGCCATGATCTTAACGTTCTGACAGGAGGCACAATGTAACCGTCTTTGTCAAGGTGCTGTTTCCAGTACCATTCCCACTTATCAAACAGATGATCCTTACCTTCTTTACCGGAACCTTTCATGTTCATTTCCGCTTCTTCTTTTCCGTTATCGCCACCTGCGACCCGTGAGTACCCGGAAAGCACATCGGCAAACTTAACCGGACCGGTATTATTTTTGGGCATCCAGGGCTGTGCAAAAAGCGCAGTGGCGCTTAATGTGATAGCGGATAGTAAAAACAGTTTCTTCATAAACAGATATTTAAGAAATGGTAAAAATCAAAACAACACTATCTTTAATTTTACTTGAACAAATAATTAAGCCGACCACAGCAAGCAACTATTACTCTATTGCATTATAACATCCGGTTTCTTAGTGATATTCTTTACCGGGAATGACAACCAGGCACTTCCACCGGTTTTGAAATACAGGGAATTCTTAGCATCGGCAGGTATTTCAGCCGGTATTGGGAATTTCCCTCCTACTATGGGCGTAAGTTGCAAGGTATCTCCGGTATGTATGTTATCGCCGCTCGCCGATTCAGTTTTATAATCTACACCAAATGTGCCCTTTGTTTTACTCTTCTGCTTATGTGCTTTCAAAATAGAACAGGTCAACCAGCCATTCTCCCCTCTCCAGAAAAAGGTTTCAGGATATTTGGCACCCTGCCAGATGATGATGAACTTGTAATTTGTCTTCGGTTGTGCCCCCGGAATACCCGGCACTGTCTTTTGAGCACTCGCTTCCAATAGTTTGAAATAAGCTTTTTCTTTCTTTTTAGTTTCCTTTTTTGCTTCGGCTGTACTAATCAGGCACAAAAATACCAGCAACAGGCAGGCAATTCTTTTCAGTTTCATATATCTGTAAAAATACTTAAAAATAGCAATATGGACAATTCCCGGCTAACCGCTTTTTTGGGAAATGCTGCTGCTAGTACAATAAATAATATCCGTTTCCATTTTTAAGCTAACTTTGCAATAAATAAATTTCCCCTATGAAATCACTAACCTATCTGGCTACATTGACCATTACCTTATTTTTATTTTCTGCCTGTGGCAAGAAAAGCACTCCAACACCTGTCCCTCATTATATTGGCCCATACGTTAATGATACTTTAGGTCCTGTCATTCAACTGGATAGCTTTCCGCTCAAGGTGGGCAATATGTGGGTATACGACAATGGCGATACCATAAGGGCAGTTTCTGATACGATCATAAATGGCAACCACGCAGTAAGGGTGATCAGGAATAACGACGTACAATCTGTTATCATGTACTTCGCCAATATGCCTGGTGGCTTCTATCAGATCTCCGGGTATTCCCGTTTTCCAGGTTTTGCCTATTCTTCCGTCATGTCATTAAATTCCACTGATGATTCTTTAATACTTTACCAAACACCTGCATACCTTGCCAATTTTGCTGCAGATACTGATGTACTGTGGAATTCATTCAAAACATATGGCAACAGACACTGGATGAAATATGTGCAGGTAACCACCCCTTTGGGTGTCATAAACTGCAAAAAAATGTTTACTGAGTATGGATATGAATACTATTCAGATAAGGGCATTGTTAAAGTACTTGCGCCTTTGCCGGTGGCGCTAAAAGGCGGCAACAATCTGGCGTATACTACTTTGGTTTATGTTAACTTCTAGCATAGCAAACCACTCAATACCATTTATAATACTGCCATATTATTGCCTGATTCCCTGAATGTCATTCGCCGGTCATTTGAACCGGTGATATTTATCAGGCTGCATTCATTCGTTTGCTAAGTGACGATGATTAAATAAAGTATACCATCTTACTCGTTCTTTTTCCTTTCTGCTTCGTTGTAAAATTCTTTAAATAGCGCACTATTCGCAGATTTTACGCCTCGCATAAAAGAAATATAACTTCGCAATATGGTATACTTTATTTAATCAACGTCACTAAGTTTCTTTTCTTTGCACCGCAATAGCTTATCGACCACAGTAATTTACTTCATCATGGGTCTTGCAAACTTTGCATATTTTTACTTTTCATTCTAAACCATTCAAATGCCAGGCTTAAAAAAACGAGGAATAATATTAATGAACCTGGGGTCGCCCGACTCCACCAGCGTAAAGGATGTAAGAAAATATCTTACGGAATTCCTGATGGATGAACGGGTTATTGACACTCCGTATATCCAGCGCACATTGCTGGTCAAGGGTATAATATCTCCTTTCCGTGCCCCTAAATCAGCAGAAGCTTACAGAAGCATCTGGACTAAAGAAGGTTCGCCACTGGTAGTTATTACTAATCAACAGGCGCAGGCATTGCGAAAACTGGTTGATTATCCTGTTGAAGTATCCATGCGTTATGGCAATCCGACAATGAAAGCCGCTTATGACAAAATACTGGCCGGGAATCCGGATCTGGAAGAGGTAGTATTACTACCCCTTTATCCCCACTATGCCATGAGTAGTTTTGAAACAGCAGTAGAACATGCAAAAAGTGTTCATGCAGCCGGTAAGTATCCTTTCCGCATTACTACCATTCCACCATTTTACAATCATCCGGCTTATATCAGCGCATTGGCGGCAAGTATTAAACCCTACCTGCAACCTAAAGATAAAAATACATCAGCCCCTCACCTGCTTTTCAGCTATCATAGTATTCCTGAAAGACATATTCATAAGAGTGACGTTACGGGGAATCACTGCCTTAAGTCGGCCGGTTGTTGCGAAACCGACTCTCCTGCCCATGAATTCTGCTACCGGCATCAATGTTATGTAACCACACGACTGGTAACAGAACTGCTAGGTATAGCCAAAGAGAATTACAGTGTTTCCTTCCAGTCGAAACTGGGCCGTGCTGAATGGCTGAAACCCGCCACTACCCTACGCATGGAACAACTACCCAATGAGGGTGTAAAATCGCTGTCGGTAGTGTGCCCTGCATTTGTAAGCGACTGCCTGGAAACCCTTGAGGAAGTAGCTATCCGGGAGCGCGAAAACTTTCTGAAAGCAGGAGGAACTTCATTCGCTTTTATACCCTGCATGAACACCCAACCCGAATGGATAAAGGCCATGGTGGATATTTTAGGACTTAAAAATTAATAGCTACCTGTAATGCACCATACAAATAAACCCAATACCGGTTTTCACATTTAACTTTTTACGTCAAGATGTTATACATTAAAGCGCTCCATATCATATTCATTGTCACCTGGTTTAGTGGCATGTTCTACATTGTGCGGTTGTTTATATACAATACCGAGGCCAATGAAAAAGGTGAACCTGACCGGTCTATATTGATGCCGCAATTCAACATCATGATCAGGAGATTGTGGATGGGCATCACCTGGCCATCGGCTGTTTTAACGCTGATCTTCGGGCCACTGATGTGGTATAAGCTGATGGGAGATCACTTTTATATGACTGACTGGCTTACAATCAAACTTGGCTTTGTGGTTGGTCTTTATGCCTATCATTACTCACTGCATGTTATTTATGCACAGCAGGCAAAAGGCATTTTCAAATATACCTCCAACCAGCTACGGATATGGAATGAAGTGGCTACTATTTTCCTGATTGCGATAATCATGCTGGCTGTCGTGAAACAAGGCATGAGCCTGGTTTACGGATTGCTTGGGCTGGTGCTCATCATTATCTTGCTTATGAGCGCGATAAAGATTTATAAAAACATAAGAGGCAAAAGCAAATAAGGATTTATATCACCACTTTATTGTGCACCTCTGGCATTGTTCATGTTACGGTACTGATGCACCGACGACTTAATAAAGTTGAAGAAAGTATAGTCGTTCATATTACGCACCTGTTCGTATGATGGCCGGAAACGGCGCATGTAATAATGAAGGCTGTCTCCGGTAAGCCCGGTAAACTTTGTTACAATAGCCTCGTTGAATGTTCGGTCTACATACTTCTCTTTTTCAAACTCATCATAGTCTTCCTGGAACCGCCATACCTCTCTGTTCTTGCCGTCCATGGCGCTAAAAGGATGTGCAAGCATATCAAAAGTACTCAGCTTCGGGAAATCAAGCTCGTGCATATAAAGATCATGGTAGCGGATACTATCGCTCTTATAATCGTAGCGGGTTGTTTTGGCTACATTATAATCCCTGATCTCAGATACCCCTTTGGTCATGATAATACGAAAATAAGAAGGCATATATCCTTTCGGAATCCGGACACGTGTAGTTTTATAACCAGGCTTTTTAAATACAAGTAATTGCCCGCCTGTAGCCGCAATTACGAAGCCTCCCTGGGGATTGGAGGTAATGCTCAATGCAGTATAAATGTTTTCTATACTTACATCCGCCAACTGGTGTTTATCATCCATATCCAGCACTTCCCCCTTTATTGTTTGGGCAACAACCGGGAAACAGCTCAGGAACAATAAAACATTCAGCAAAAAAGCTTTGGCAGGCATATGAATGCTAAAATTACATTTTAAGTCTATTGCAGGGCGGATAATTTTGTTAAATATTTCAATATTATTATCCTTTCAGTTTCTTAAATACAATAACAGACCTCTCTCGCATCACCGGGCTAAAACCAAAATAAAGGAGTAACTCTCTGGCAAATAAGGTATCAATCAAGTCGCGATGTTAAAAAGAGATCCTGATAGCCGGCTCAGGTTTCTATCAATTTTTTCAATATTTTTGTAATAAATTATGTTTGCTCATTTTTTAACCGGATTGAGGCAGGTGTAAACAGTTTATTATGGATGCATTAATAAAAATTCCATCAGCAGAGTTTAATGAGGAAGTGTTTAATCGCATTAAATCGCTGATAAAGACCTTTGGTAATGCCGAGGTAACGATTTCAGTCAGCAATAAGACTGATGAACTATTCCGCAATGAATCAAAGGAGGAATATTGGGCAAGGTTGAATAATTCAATTGCTGATATCGAACAAGGTAAAGGAACAGTTTTCACAATGGCTGAATTGGAAAATTATATTCATAAAACACCTGGTAAATGAGAACGGTGGTTTTCTCCCCATCTGCAATAAGCGATCTTAAACTTTTTAAATCTGGTAACCAGAATCTGGTTTTCAGGATTCTGGAAATCATTACAGATATCCAATCTTCGCCATTCAAAGGCATTGGTAAGCCTGAACCTTTGAAAGGTACTTATCAGGGATTTTGGTCAAGAAGGATTAATGATGAACATAGGCTGATATACCGGATTACCAATGACCAGATTGTAATTCATTCCTGTTTTGGGCATTATGACCAGTAAACACCTTTAATTACAAACCTTAGGGCATGTACAAGTTATTCTTGCATATGCCCTTACAACATCTCAAATCCCTGCGTATCTTTGCCGCAAGCTACTTGCTGCTTTATAATCAGTACTTTCTACAAATAATAAAATGTACAAACTATTACGTAGTATCCTCTTTAAAATAGATGCCGAAAAAGTGCATTACATGGTAATGAAACGCCTTAAACTGGCTTACTCTATCGGATTTATCAGAGCCATAATCAAATCTTTGTTTGTTTATAAAGATCCTTCACTGGAGCGCACTTTATGGGGAATAAGGTTTCCTAACCCCGTGGGGCTGGCAGCAGGTTTTGATAAAGATGCTAAGTATACCGACGAACTGGCCTGCCTTGGTTTCGGATTTGTGGAAATAGGCACTGTTACTCCCCGCCCCCAGCCGGGCAATCCTAAGCCCCGCCTGTTCAGGCTACCCGCCGACAAGGCGCTCATCAACAGGATGGGGTTCAATAATGATGGCGCTGCCGAAGCTGCCAATCGCTTGAGAAAAAGAAAAGAGCGCCTGATCATAGGTGGAAATATCGGCAAAAACAAAGACACCGCTAATGAACTGGCTACCGAGGATTACGAAAAGGGATTCAGGGAATTGTATGATGTTGTAGATTATTTTGTGGTAAATGTAAGCAGCCCAAATACTCCCGGCCTGAGGGCACTTCAGGATAAAGAACCACTGACTCAGTTGCTCAACCGCCTGCAAACGATTAACCGCCAACTCGGTAACAAACCCATATTACTTAAAATAGCCCCGGACCTTACCGACGACCAGCTTAATGACATTATAGCCCTGGTAGGCGATACCAAAATTGCCGGCATTGTAGCTACCAATACCACCATAAGCCGGGACGGACTGTGTTCTCCTTCGGGCGATGTAACGAATATAGGCGCAGGCGGACTAAGCGGATTGCCTTTACGAAAAAGGGCAACAGAGGTCATAAGTTATATTCATACCCATAGCAAGGGAAGCATACCAATTATTGCCTCCGGCGGTATTTTCACTGCAGCCGATGCGAAGGAAAAACTGGATGCGGGAGCTTCGCTTATTCAGGTGTATACTGGTTTTATATATGAAGGTCCCGGTATTGCAAGCCGTATATGTAAGGGTCTGAAATCATAATCATACCTGTCAGAGAAAATCTTTTGCCACAACCAGTTCTATAATGGCATCAGCCTGCTCCCGGGTTACCTCCGGATTTTCGGCAAGGAATTCAGCCAGGTTACTTTCTCTGAGATGGTCGAACAATGACTTGACAGTAATATGCGTACCCCTGAACACAGGTTGACCACCTGCAACCTTCTTGCTTACTGTAATATATTGATTCAGAACCGAAAGATCTTCCATTACCTACAAGGTAAAGAATTTCGGGGTAACAGGACTGATTAATAATTTCACAGAAAGAATAAATAATTTTAATATTTGTATTGCTGCCAAATAAGTTACTGATGCACTTTTGATTATTTTTTTGCCTTACATTTACCACATATTTATTCAAACATGAAGAAAATCCTGGCAACGCTCGCGCTTATGCTGAGCATAGTATCTGCGAATGCGCAATATACCAACGACTTTATCAAGATAGGGCAAAAAGCCCCTGATCTGGCCTACAATAACCCTGAAGGCAAACCGCTCAAACTGTCTGCAATCAATAAAGGCTGCTATGTTCTGCTCGATTTCTGGGCATCATGGTGCGGACCATGCCGCCACGCCAATCCAGGACTGGTACGTATGTATAAAGAATATTCCGACAAAAAACTGGGCTCCACTAAAAAAGGTCTGGTAGTGGTAAGTGTTTCTCTCGACAAATCGAAGGATGCATGGGTAAACGCTATTAAGGCCGACAACCTGAACTGGCCTTACCACATGAGCGACCTGGGTTACTGGCAATCGGCGGCGGCGGCAGCTTATGGCGTACAGTATATTCCGCAGGCATTTTTGCTGGATCCTAACGGAAAAATCATAGGAAAATATAATACAGGAGAAGAAGCCGAAGCCGACATCAAAAAACTGATGAAATAATTAATTTGCCGGAACAACAATTTCCCCGTACCTTTGCACACTTAATTAAAGCATGGCAAAACCCATGCATAAAAAACAACAACAAAATGAAAAAAGGACTACATCCTGAAGCATACCGACTGGTAGTATTCAAAGACACTTCAAACGAAAGCACTTTTATTACCCGTTCTGCTGCTCCCAGCAAGGAAACTATAGTATGGGAAGATGGCAACAGCTACCCATTGGTAAAGGTCGAGATTTCAAACACATCGCACCCGTTCTATACCGGTAAATCGATGTTTGTGGATACAGCAGGGCGTATCGAGAAATTCAAAAAACGTTACGAGAAAAAAGCATAATTCGAACCATTCAGATTTTTATATACAAACGCCTTTCTTCACAGATTGGCGTTTTTGTTTTTATTTAAACCTTAGGAACGTTGATGAAATAAGTTCCACCATATTGCGAAGTATATATTTCTTTTTTATGAGGCGTAAAATCTGCGAATAATAAATTATTTAAAGACTTTTGCAACGAAATAAAAATGGGATAGAACAAGTAAGATGGTGGGAGTTATTTTATCATCGTTCCTTAGCTTTATTTATTCTATTTTTACCTTAGTACTTTTATTTCATACATTTTTCTATGAATTATATTCTTTACGACGACGACTCACGCCCTAACCTCCTCCCTTTTACGCATACACGCCCTGTAGCAGACATCAGGTGTGGTATACTTACCATGCGGGAGCGGTGGGAGTTATGCCTGCTTAAAGCAGGTTACGTACATGGTTCTGCGGCATCGCAGGCCAGAGCGCTGACTCACGGCCCTATATCTGCAGGTACACTTACCGAGGCATACCTGCAACAAGTATTTCCCCTCAAAGAAGGAAAAGACAATATCTACATCAATGGCGCAATATTTGCCAGCATCGACCTTGCCACTGCTATTTTCAATCTTCAGCCAGGCCAGGTACTTGTAAAGGGCTACCAGGTAATAGCGGCCAGGCTGCACAGTAAAGAAACGGATGTTGCAGCATTCAGAGATCACGTACACTCCCTTCCTGCTCAGTACTTTGAAGGTGAATTAATGCAACTCAAAAATGTGTGGGATATTTTCAATTGCAATGACCGGGCAATCAGAGCAGATTTTGAATTAATTACTAAAGGAAGAAATAGCGCCCCTGTGCCCGGCGGCATAACTGTAAACGGCGCTCATAACCTGTTTATAGAAGAAGGCGCCCATATATATGCCGGATGCATTATCAATGCCGAAACAGGCCCCGTATACATTGGCAAGGACACCGAAATACTAGAAGGTACCCTGGTGCGCGGGCCGCTGGCTGCATGCGATCAGGCTGTAATAAAAATGGGCTCAAAAATATATGGCGCTACAACTATAGGACCGGGATGCAAGGTGGGTGGCGAAATAAACAATGTTATTTTCTTTGCCAATAGCAATAAAGCACATGACGGCTACCTGGGCAATGCAGTAATCGGGGAATGGTGCAACCTTGGGGCCGACACCAATTGCTCTAACCTCAAAAATAATTATGGCGAAATCAAGATATGGCATGAGGCTACAGGTAAATCTGTACATACAGGCCTTACCTTTTGCGGACTGCTGATGGGCGACCACTCGAAATGCGGGATCAATACCATGTTCAATACGGGCACTGTGGTTGGGGTATCATGCAATATTTTCGGAGGAGGTTTTCCTCAGAAATTCATACCCTCTTTTTCATGGGGAGTATCCGAGGGCACAATACCCTATGATTTCGGCAAGGCAATGGAAACAGCCAACAAAATGATGGGCCGGAGAGGCAAAAAGCTATCGGATGCCGAAATAGAAGTATACCGGCATATCTGTGAAATCACCGTCAGGAAGTAGGGTTTTGTGTGGCTGAATATCATTGTATATCGGTTCGGTTACAACCTGAAAAACAAAAATTAACACGGGAATGACTGATTTTCATCATCAGTATGTTTCAAAACCCTGACACAGTATTATCTTTGCACCTTTATTTTCTTTTTATAACTAGTAATCATGCGTAAAAAAATTGTTGCAGCCAACTGGAAAATGAATCTTGATCTTAACCAGGGAGCTGAATTGATAAATGACCTGTTTAATGGCATGCCTGAATTAGGCGATAACAAACTGGTGGTAATAGCTCCACCCTACATTCATTTGACACAAACAGCAGAACAACTTGCCGGCATGGCAGATGTTCACCTGGCTGCCCAGAATTGCCATTACGAAGCATCAGGCGCCTTTACCGGTGAGATATCGGCAGCTATGCTTAAAAGCGCTGAGGTTGAGTATGTAATCATAGGTCACTCAGAAAGAAGGGAGTATTTTAAAGAAGACGATGCCATGCTCGCCAAAAAAGTGAATCAGGCGCTGAGCAACGGTCTGAAGGTGATTTTCTGCTGCGGCGAGCCGCTATCAGTGCGCGATGCAGGCACTCAGAATAGCCATATAGAAAACCAGATAAAAGCAGGTATATTCCATCTTGGCGATGCCCAACTGAAAAATATAGTTATTGCTTACGAACCAATCTGGGCTATAGGAACAGGCCGTACAGCTTCTTCTCAGCAGGCACAGGATATGCATGCGCACATCCGCAATGTGATAGCTGCCAGATATGGCGCTGATGCAGCCAATAACATGTCGATACTTTATGGCGGCAGTTGCAAACCATCAAATGCGGCAGAACTCTTTGCCTGCCCCGATGTCGATGGCGGCCTTATAGGCGGAGCATCATTAAAAGCCGAAGAATTTCTGGGAATAATAGAGGCAATGTAAGAAATAGCCCACTTAAATTTTGAGGATTGAAAAAAACTCCGTACATTTGCACTCCCAATTCAGGTATAGCGCTATAGTTTTACTTAAAAAGGGAAACCAAAAGACTAATAACGTATTGCATTATTCTGGCGTGTTGGTCAATCGGTTAAGACGCCTCCCTTTCACGGAGGAATGACGGGTTCGATTCCCGTACATGCTACAAAGGCTTTCGCAAGAAAGCCTTTTTGCATTTTAAACAATGGAGGAGAGGGGTTCGATTCCCGTACATGCTACAAAGGCTTTCGCAAGAAAGCCTTTGTGCATTTTAAACAATGAAGGAGAGGGGTTCGATTCCCGTACATGCTACAAAATGAGAATCCCCAGCAATTTGTTGGGGATTCTCATTTCCAACAAGTTCCGAACCCCGTGCTAGTGCTATGTTTGAGATCCGAAATTTATCAATCCAAAAATTCGATAATGTCCCTTTTTCCGGTCATAAATCAAAGGTGTTTTTATGAGTGGACTATTGAGATGCTAAACAATAGAATGAGGGGTATTTTTTTCGACATAAAAAGGGCGAAAACGTACAAATAAATCATCTCATTATTTACGGATGTGAAGTGGTGTAATATAGTTACAGAAAATTAACCTGTATGTCGGGTTACCCCAAACAATAAAACTTATACCTTTGCAACTTTTTAAGAATGCACATTCCACCTCATGAATTTTACAAAAAAAGCAAGTCTGTACATAATCTTTTTTTTAGTCCAATTACATTTTACGGCGTCCGCTAAGGGGGTAGATAGCAGTAAGTTCAAGATTGGGTTTCAACAGACAATGATTAATCAATATGCGGTTAATACTCCGCATATGATTGGTAGCAGCTCGCTATTTCCAGCAACAGGCAATACCTTTAGTGATCCTTCAATTAGAACCTCTTATACCGCTACCGCCTTTATTGATTACTTTATTAATACCCATTTCCTTATTCATTGCGATCCTGAAATTACTGATGGTAGCGGTGTTGGTAATGCACTCGGTATGGCAGGGTATGTAAATGGAGAGGTGGTTCGTGTAGGATATAGCCCTAATATTTTGTCCGTTTCACGCTTATACTTACAATACAAAAGTGATTATTTTAATATTAAACTTGGTAAAATATCCTTTGTGGATATGTTTTGCAATAGCGACTTTTCACATGATCCGAGAACAAGTTTGATGAACTGGTCAATGATGACAGCAGGGGCATGGGATTTTTGCGGCAATACTAAAGGATATACATACGCCTTTGTAATAGAAGCGCACCATAAAAATTCCGACTTAAAATTTGGGGTAGGTGTTGAGCCAACGACATCAAACGGGCTGCTTGCACCATATCAGCCCTTAGACATGTCTATTGCGTTCAATAATGGCTTTGGCTACAACTTAGAGTATGACCATAATTTTTTACATAAGAAATTGAAAACAGGTTTACTGGTGTATTTAAATCATGAAAGAGGCGCAGAATATTCCAAAGTGGTTCACACTAAGGCAACTGATGATAGTATTATAAACAATGTAAGCGAATCATTATATAACATAAGAAATTTTGGCAATAAATATGGCTTTGTTTTTCATGCTGATTACGCCATTAATGATAACCTGGGAGTCTTCTCTTATTTAAGCTGGAATGATGGACAGCGGGAAATATGGGCATTTGCAGAAATTGACAGGTCTCTTTGTTTGGGTTTAAGTTACCACATAAATAAAAATTCCTATATTTATGTTGGTTATGCTCTGAATGGGATTTCGGCTGCACACGCAAAATTTTTAGAAGGTGGTGGATATACCTTTATGCTCAGAGATGCTGGACTTAATTATGGTTTGGAGAATGTGTTAGAGCTACAATATAACATTAAAGTTCATAAGCATGTTTTTATATCCCCAGACTATCAGGTAATATTGCACCCTGGCTACAATATGTCTAATGGAATTGTAAATGTTTTCGGTGTACGAAGTCATTTTGAGTTTTAGTGACGATGATTAAATAAAGTACACCATATTGCGAAGTTATATTTCTTTTATTAACTGCCATAGCTTTAGCGAAGGCATGTTTTATGAGGCATGCCCGCAAGGGCACGAGCGCAGCTCTATCTTTATCCCAAAAGCTTTCGGGAGGCAATGCAGAGAAAATGGAAAAGAACAGGTTAGAATGCATTAGTTATTTTTTTAACAATGCCAAAGCTCAACCCATGCATTTTTTTGCTTTGAATCGCCCGACAGATTTATTGTGTGAATCATATAATTTATTCACGAGATTATGTAATGCATACAGGTCTTAGTAAGCCCATCTTTGCACTATCTGAATTTTACAATGTTGCGTAGTTCGCCCCGAAATAATTTAATGGATCGGTTGTTGGCTGAGCAATAGATTAAATAAAAAATATATGAAAGCATTAGTTTATCACGGTCCAGGTAATAAATCATGGGAAGAAAAACCCAAACCGGTATTAAAGGAGCAAACGGATGCTATTGTGAAAATTCTGAAGACAACTATATGCGGTACCGACCTTCATATCATGAAAGGAGATGTGCCTACTGTTGCCGATGGACGTATCATTGGTCATGAGGGCGTGGGAATCGTGGAAGAAGCAGGAAGTTCGGTAACCAACTTTAAAAAAGGAGATCATGTTTTGCTATCATGCATTACCTCATGCGGAAAATGTGAGTACTGTAAAAAAGCCATGTATTCTCACTGTGAAAAAGGGGGATGGATATTGGGTAACCTGATCGACGGTACGCAGGCCGAATATGTTCGGATCCCCTATGCAGATAATAGCATGTATCGCATACCTGCAGGCGCAGATGAAGAAGCGCTGGTGATGCTAAGCGATATTTTACCTACAGGATTTGAATGTGGTGTGCTGAATGGACAGGTAAAGCCGGGAGATACAATTGCCATTATAGGCGCTGGCCCCATAGGTTTGGCGGTTTTATTAACTGCTCAGTTTTTTACCCCGGCCGCAATTATTATGATCGACCAGGATGAAAACCGTCTTGCTGTTGCAAAATCACTCGGTGCAACCCATACGATTAATAGCGCCAATGAAAACGCTATTGAAATGGTAATGAGCTTCACGAATAAAAAAGGAGTTGATGTAGCTATTGAAGCTGTGGGTGTTGCGGCCACATTTGAGCTATGCGAAGAGATAGTAACGGCCGGCGGGCACATTGCCAACATAGGTGTTCATGGGAAAAGTGTAACACTGCATATGGAGACTTTATGGTCGAGAAACATAACAATCACTACGCGCCTGGTGGACACAGTAACCACACCTATGCTCTTTAAAACTGTGCAATCAAATAAGCTTGATCCGAAAAAACTGATTACGCATCATTTTAAGCTGGATCAGGTAATAGAAGCCTACGATACATTTGAACATGCAGCAAACGAAAAGGCATTGAAGGTGATATTGACTGCTTAAGCTACAATTTATTTTACACCCGGCGAGTCATTCTCGCCCCTTGTTTTTACCCGGTTACATGTATGTAACCGAACTTTCGTATTTTTTTAATGGTTTATAAAACACAATTTGTATGAATAACAGGAGAGTATACATAGTATTAGGATTGATAGTCCTGCCGGCAATGTTCTTGACTTTTTGCACCAAGAAGAATCAGGTGTTTGATGTGTCAACCGCAACTACGCCAAGTATCTTAATCGCAGCAAAAGGCACTGCAAGCCTCCAGCCCCAAGGCGGGGCCGCATGGGATGGAAGTATCCAGTCTGTATGGAACAATGCAACAAAATTATCGATGCACGCCGTGGTGCCGGAACTTGGCAATAACACGTTTACCGGATTTGTGGGTAATGCAACTGATGTAACGATGCGCTCGCTGTATGACGGCAGCAACATCTACTTCCTGGTAGAATGGAGTACAAACCAAAAAAATGTAGCCTCAGCTCCATGGTATTACAGCCCCGGCACACGGCTCTGGTTGCAGGAAAAAGGCGCCCCGACTATCAATGCAGATAATGTCACATTCCGGCCTGCGTTCATTCAGGATCAGTTTGTAATGCTATTCAACATTGCAAATTCGTGTCCGAACTTCAATACATTATCCTGTTATGCTACATGCCACGCCAACTCATCTTTCGGTGGTGTAGTTGCTCCAGATGGAGGTGTAATGCGCACTGGTGGCCCTACTGAATTCCTTGATTGCTGGAGAGCTCGTATGCTCCAGGTGGTAAACGCTAATCAGGCAAATGATGCCTATCTTGATTGGGGTAATGGGACTTTAAATCAGAATGAAGTACATAATGACTTGCAAACGAGCACTTCAAATGGTGGATTCAGTAATAAGCAGACCCTGAAAATTACCGGGACATCAACAAAGGTATCAGTACCATGGTGGGTGATACCGACCGGAGCATATTCCAACGGCGCGATGATGCAAAACGATACACTTGCTGGCGGAAAGGCGGTTAAAGTCGTGGCAGTTGATTCTAATGGGGTGCTTACACTTGCCAACTCGACGATAATTGATCCACGCACTGCGGCATCAGGCACAAATTACCAACAGGTGGGCAATGGTGATGGGCCAAATTGCATACCGGGCAGTTTTGTTTCGCTATATACTGGAAGCCGCAGTGATGTAACAGCTAATGCGTTTTTTACAGGTACAGGATGGCGTTTGCTTTTGCAACGTGCATTGAAGACCACAGATATTGCGAACGATGCTGATTTTTCTTCATTGGCGGATCAGCCTTTTGGAATTGGGGTAATGTTTAACGGGGCCGATAATGAACATGCGATCGTAAATGGCCTGACATTGCATTTTAATAAATAATAAGTTCAGCAACTAATTTTTTCTTCATGAAAAAAAAGATAATAACGACAATAGTTGGCCTGTTGACCTTGTTTTTGGTGCAGGGGTGCTATAAAGCAACTACTGTGAAAATAGATAATACTCCTGCTGTTACAAAAACCATCAGCTTTAGTGCAGATCTTATACCAATATTCAGCAAAAACTGTGCATTATCCGGCTGCCATGGCGCCGGTGGCCAGAAACCGGATCTGTCGCCGGTCAACGCCTATCGTTCGTTAGTCTCAGGTAATTACGCAAACAAAAGCAGCCCGTCAAATAGCGTGGTCTACCTGTGGTTAACAGGGAAAGAAGCTGTATCCATGCCGATAGGGGGCAACAATAATCCGTCAAACATTAACGCACTGGTGCTTGCATGGATAACACAAGGTGCAAAAAACAACTAAAAACCAAGAAATGAAAAAATTAGTTATAAAATGCAGCTCGTTAATAAGTAATAGCTGCCTGGTCATGGTTATATTGCTGCTTAGCAGCAGCAGTGTTGTAATTGCACAGACCGATGGTAAAGAAGCGGCTCCGGCAGATGCCGTCGTCGCTGCATCTGCCGGAAAGAAGAGCCCGGTAAAAAATACTTTTGAAAGTAACCTGATCCTGGAGGAACAGACTGTAATGGTGCCTTCAAAAGGTACACTTGAATGGGACATACAGCATCGGTTTGGTATTATGAACAATGGCTTCAAGGATTTTTATGGAATATTTTCTCCTGCAATGATCAGGCTTGGGTTTGAATATGTGCCTGTTAAGGATTTACAGTTCGGGTTTGGACTTTGCAGCGACAGGATGCAGCTTGATCTTAATGCCAAATATGCTTTATTAAAACAAACAAAAGAGGGTATGCCGGTAAGCCTGACTTATTATGGCAACATTGTTATCGACAATCGTTCGAAAAATAATTTTATGGATTATGGAGACAGGTTATCTTACTTTAACCAGTTGATTATCGCCAGAAAGATATGCACTGAGTTTTCTGTACAGGCAGCGATAAGCTTGTCGCATTTCAACAATGTTCCGGGATACATAGATGCTGGTGGAGAAATACAGAATACGGTAAAGAATGACCAGTTTACCATGTCGTTGATGGGTAAATATAAAATATCCGGCAAAATGTCAATTTTGGTGAATTACGACCAGCCATTGACCCAAAATGCAACCAACAATCCTCACCCTAACCTTTCTGCTGGATTAGAGATTTCTACCAGTTCGCATTGCTTCCAGATCATAGTAGGCAATACACATTACATACTCCCGCAGAATAATGCTTTGTATAACGAGAACGACTATACAAACGGACAATTTCTCATAGGGTTTAACATGACCAAATTGTGGAATCTGTAAATGGTGATTGCTTGCTTTTTTTAATTATTCAAACATAACAAACAATGAAAAGTAAAATAATATTGACAGCGATGATTGGTTGTTCAGTTCTTTGTTTTGCATTTGTGCCGCAAAATAAAAAGCCATGGAATGCCCCTGACAAGGCGGCAGCAACGGCTAACCCCGAAAAAAAGGGAAGCGCAGAAACAATTAGCGAAGGCAAGGCGTTGTACGCAAAAAATTGCCAGTCATGCCATGGGAAGAAAGGCCAGGGAGACGGAACAAAAGCATCTGAATTAAAAACAGAACCCGGAGATTTTTCCAAATCCGGATTTCAGTCACAGTCCGACGGAGCAATATTTTATAAGATATCGGAAGGCCGTGACGACATGCCCAGCTTTAAGAAGAAAATGGAATCGAAGGAAATCTGGGATGTGGTTAACTACATGCGTACGTTGAAGAAATAAAAATTGCTTTTTTATGAAAACAACAGAAAGTAAAGTGACCCGGAGAAAACTGGTAAGCTGGCTGGGTGTTATGTCTTTGTTCGCAGTAGCCGGGGCAGCATTTAATCCATGGAAAAATAAAAAACCAAAACTGGTGAAGATGCTTACGCAGGACGGAAGACTTGTAGAGGTAGATGCTGCAATGCTTGCAGCAACAAGGAAAAAAATATCTGATAAGGAGTTACAAACCTGGGTAAAGAAAAGCAGCTGATTTTTTCATTCAATCAATAACAGACAGTGGACACAAACAGCACATCCCGGAAATCATTTCTCGCATCGATTGTAGCGACGGGCCTAGCGCTTGCAGGTTGTGGCACAAAGAAGGACCCGTTTGCTCTGGCGGCCGGCGAACACGCAAAGCCAAGCGGCGAAAAGGTGAAACTACTATCGGTGGATGGTGAGATCATTGAAGTGGATGCTGCATTTTTAAGGCCTGTACCGGATTCACATGCAATCTCCAACAAAGCAGAACGCCTGGGTATACCCGGGAAAAAGTTTGTGATGGTCATTGACCTTGCCCGATGTAAAAATCTTAAGTTTTGCGAAAAGGCATGCAACCACGCGCATGGCATGCATACAGACCTCAACTGGCTAAAGGTATACCCAATGGAAGAGGCAGAGCATACAGCGCCCTACTGGCAACCGACGATGTGTATGCATTGTGACGAACCACCCTGCGTAAAAGTTTGCCCGGTGGACGCAACATTCAAAAGGCAAGATGGATTAGTACTTGTTGACAGTGACCGCTGCATAGGATGCAGGTTTTGCATGGCGGCCTGCCCGTATGCCACCAGGGTATTTAACTGGGAAAAACCAGACACGATTACTACGGAACAGACATGCCAGCCTTATTCATGCGAAACCAGTGTACCACAAAAAGTGGGTACGGTGGGCAAGTGTGATTTTTGCCCTGATATGGCACGCAAGGACGAATTACCACATTGTGTGTCGGCTTGTCCGAACGGTGTATATTTTTTTGGGGATATTAATGAAGACAGTGTGACCAATGGTGCCGAGACGTTCCGCTTCAGCGACCTTATAAAAGACAAAGCAGGATACAGGTTAATGGATGATCTGGGTACAAAGCCAAGCGTTTATTACCTGCCTCCGGTAGCCCGCAATTTCCCATTTGAGAAAGGGTTGGAGAACGAAAAAACATAACAGCAGCAACGTACCGGATGCGGCATGGCAGACATACACCAAAGTGAATTTCTTTTGAAATGATCAAGACCATATTAACAGATACACAGATCATAAGCGATCTGGTTCCGCAGAAATTCGGGAAGCGGGGTATGATCTGGACTTTAATGTTGGTGGCCATCTGTATGATAGGCGTTTATGCGTATTATCGGCAAATACGGTACGGCCTGATAGTAACTTCTATGAGAGACTATGCATCATGGGGCATCTATATTTCCAACTTTGTATTTTTTGTAGCCATCAGCTTGGTTGGATCTTTGATCACGGCGGTACTACGTCTATCGGGCGTACACTGGGCCACACCGCTAACGAGGATATCTGAGATCATTGCTGTATCGGCAATTACATTTGCCTCGCTTATCATAATAGTGGACATGGGGCGGCCCGAACGCTTTTACTTCCTGTTTATGTACGGCCGGCTTCAGTCGCCAATTATATGGGATGTGACGGTTATCTCCACTTACTTTATCATAAGCATTTTACTGCTCTATATACCGCTGTTGCCGGACATGGGCATACTGCTGGCACAGAAAGAAAAGAAGGGTTTGTATAAATTATACAAATTCCTGGGTTCTTTCTGGAAGGGCACGCACATGCAAATCCGCATCGGCAAGCGCGCTATCAACATTCTTTGTATCACTATTATTCCGGTGGCTTTTAGTATTCACACTGTAACATCATGGTTGTTTGCCACCACTTATCGGCCGGGATGGGACAGTACCAATTTTGGCGCGTACTTTATTTCGGGCGCTTTCCTGGTTGGTGCGGGCGCGGTAAGTGTCGCGATGTATGTTTTCCGCAGATATTACAAACTAGCAAATTACATTACCAATGAGCATTTCGACAAGATGGGCAAAATAACCGTGATGCTGGGTATGGTGTATTTGTATTTCAATGTGAATGAATACCTGACTCCGTACTTCAAAATGAAGAAGACAGAAACCGCATTTCTGAACAGTTTATTCATTGGTGATTTTGCACCGTTGTTTTGGTCTGCGATTTTTGGCGGCATGATCATTCCCATGTTAGTCCTCTTATTCAGGAAAGGAAGATTGCCGGTGCCAATGTTCATTTGCGGCATAATGATTGTAGTGGGTGCGTGGTTTAAGCGCTACCTGATTGTCACACCCACTTTGCTGCAACCATTCCTGCCTATGCACAATGTACCGGCCAGTTACAAACATTATTTCCCAAGCTGGGAAGAATGGGCGATAGCCTGCGGATCACTTGCCGGAGCACTGCTGGTAATAACCATATTTGCACGGATCTTCCCGATAATTCCCATACAGGAGACAATAATTGAACACCATGAAAAGAGCACTCTATAATATTTGCTTTGGCATATGCTGCATAATCCTCAACCAACTGACACCCAACTTTGCCAGTGCGCAGGATTCCGTAAAAAGCCCACTCGTGCTCACTGTCTCCTATTTCTCAAAAGAGAACCAGGTGCAGTATTTAACCGTTAACGCTAAGTCGAAAGTAAGCGGAAAGTTTCAACCGGTTAAAGGCGCTGTTGTTAATTTATTTCTCGGGAAAGATTCAACAGGGAAAGGCTTAGGCTCAATAGGCAAGGTGTTAACCGATGAAAAAGGAAAGGCGGTTGCAAATATACCCCTGGCATTAGCGCAATT
This sequence comes from uncultured Bacteroidota bacterium, assembly GCA_903903635.1. Taxonomy (GTDB): domain Bacteria; phylum Bacteroidota; class Bacteroidia; order Chitinophagales; family Chitinophagaceae; genus Nemorincola. Next base: position 1,190 of record CAIUZK010000260.1, on the reverse strand, counting down.
ATGGAAGTCCTCACCCAGTCACTTATTCTTTGCCGTTGCGGGAAAGTCCAACCGGTTTGATGAGGCTACCGCTGAAACAAGTATCGCAAAATCGAGGATAGTGTTGGATACAGCAGCGGATAAAATCATAATGGCCACATTCAGCGAATTTAAAGGTAACGAATGGGGACCGGTGAAGGGAGTGGAGATAAAACTGGGGATAAAACGCCTTGGCGCTGACTTGCTGATCAACGAGGAGCAAAGTTATACAACAGATTCACTTGGGCATGTGAAAGGTGAGTTCAAGCGGGTTGAACTACCGGGCGATGTAACGGGAAATATCATACTCGTGGCGAAGGTGGAAGACAATGATCAATACGGCAATCTACGGTTTGAAAAGGCTGTGCCGTGGGGAACGAAAGCTGCGCCAGATTATAGTTTCTTCCACCGTGCGCTGTGGGCATCTCAATTCCATTCGCCGGTGTGGCTGATAGTTATTGCGTATGGTATTATCATTTCTGTGTGGGGCACTATCATCTACTTGCTGTTCCTGCTTATTAAGATCAGAAAACTTGGGAGCCAAGAGCAGCAACAGTGAGCGTATTTTTTGGTCGGTTCCTGAAGCCTGTACTAGAACGATAATGATTTGCTTGAATATTACAGGAGACAACGATTATGAACAGGTAGGTGGCGGAAATGTAGTGGTTTGCTATGTGCAACTTTGAATATTATCAAATATCATCCGACATCGTAATATTTGGAAAGCCTTATCTGGTATAGGATGTAGTTCATATAGGGCAAAGCATATTAAAAAATAATCATACTCGTCTAGTCCGCAAAAGCCTTTCAGAAATGAAAGGCTTTTTGCATTATATGCCGCATTCCTGGCGGAGGTCGTTTTAAGCAGTGGTTTCGCTAAAAAATCGAGTAGGAGGTGAGGGATTATTTCCCTCACCGTCCTCTCACACCACCGTACGTGCCGTTCGGCATACGGCGGTTTTTTAGAATAATGGTTGCTGTTGTTTCAACAGGACGGTCTCGGTTGATTGTTGCACTGATTAACTCAGATCCTCTTGCCATGTTTTCTCAGCTTCCAGCCTGCCTTCAGGCAAGTAGTTCTCTAATGAGGTTCGGCTTCTTCATCAAGCAATAAACGCCTGATGCCTTCGTCTTATTCTAACATTCAGTCCTTCAGCTTCGTTGAGGTTCTT
>CAIUZK010000259.1 GCA_903903635.1 uncultured Bacteroidota bacterium | reverse complement strand
TCCGCTTACAAAATCAATGGAATCTGTAAGTGAGGCCGATGAGGTCCAGAAGCCGCCGGGGGTGGCATCGGTTGATAATACTGTCGAACCTATACATACCGTCAGCGGACCGCCGATGGGCAGAGGTACCGGATTGACGGTAACAACAAATGTATTATAGCAACCCGTAGAAAGAGTATAAGAAATTACTGCAGTACCTGCAGAAATACCTGTCACCAACCCAGTAAAAGTACCTACCGCAGCCACCAAAGGAGAAGCGCTGCTCCAGCTACCACCTCCAAGAGCTACAAGCGGAGACGTTTCACCTACACATATGGACCCTACTCCAAATATTCCGGATGGATTAGCATTGACAGTAACAATAACAGTCGAGGCGCAACCATCTGGCAATAAATAGCTTAACGTAGCAAATCCAGCCGAAACGCCGGTAACAAGACCACCGGAACTTACAGTAGCATTACCTGGAGAACTGCTGCTCCATGTACCTCCAGGTGTGGCATCTGCAAGCAATGTAGTAAATCCAACACAAACATGCGCCACCCCGGTAATTGGTAAAGGTGAAGCATTTACCGTTACAGGAGCAGAAACAGAACATACGCCCACAGTATAGGTAATAGTACTTATACCAGGAGCAATTCCGGATACCAATCCTGTGGAAGAGCCAACTGTTGCAATACCTGTTAAGCTGCTGCTCCATGTGCCACCGGTAAGTATATCAGTTAATGAAGTTGTAGCACCCGAACATATAGTCAGAGTACCAATAATCGATCCAGGCATCGGACTAACAGTTACTGTGGCAATGACATAGCAGGTTCCTCCGGTAGAATAAGTAATATTGGCCGTACCACTAGATATTCCGTTAAGCACCCCAGTAGATGAACCTATTGTTGCAACCGCTACATTGCTACTGGTCCAGATACCTCCAGGTGTTGCATCAGCAAGAGTTGTTGATGTGCCTGTGCAAATGTGTAACGTACCTGTTATCGGACTTGGTGGCGTAACAACACTCAAAGTAGTTGTTGCAACACATGCCCCTGAATTATAAGTATACGTAATAGTAACTGTTCCGGTCGACACCCCTGTAACAATACCTGTTGTGGCGCCTATTGTGGCAATCGCGGTATTACTGCTGGTCCATGTGCCCCCCGCAGTAGAATCCGATAGTGTAGCTGTTGAGCCAGTACAAACTACAGTTGGACCAAGAATGGCGCTGATTGTATTCGACAGGATATGCACACTCTTGATCATCTGGATATTGTACGCACAACCTGTACCAGCCGAAAATCCAAAGTAACCAGGTGTGGTAATAGGAAAAGTCCCGGTCATTGTTGGTGAAGTAGCTCCATTAACATATACCCTGATAATGCCGCCATTGTAACTAATATGGACATGATGCCAGGTTCCGTCAGTCATATAACTCTGATGCGTGACCAGGGGTGCAATATGATGCGCAGCATCTCCTTCAAAATAGGTAGATGCAGAGGTATAACCCAACAATTCATACTCCGGATTATTCCCATCACCATCATTGTCCCACGTATCCATTGTAAGAACAAAGCCAGTCAGGGGCGATGGCAATCCTAATCCTCCACCACCTACATATCCGGTCATTGGATTAATAAAAAAGAAAGCAATCCCATCACCATTACCACATCCACCGGGGCTTGAAATTTTATAATCAAAGTCAACTGTAAACTGGCCACAGGCAGTAACATTTTCTGATGTAGCATAATTAATATGCCCGGCTTGGCTGGCAGTTGAAGGTGTCAATTCAATTTCACTATCAACGATAAATGCACTGCCACCTATACTCCAGCCTGTAGTAACAATAGGATAGCCAGAAAGGTCTATAGAAACCTGAGCAAATGATTTTCCTGTAAAGAGTATACAAAGGAAAACAAATAAGAGAAGTCTTTTCATTTCGAAAGATTTTGAAGGGTTTAAAATTTGTAATGAACTTAATAATCAATACTCCTATTAACAGACTGCAATTTCCACGTTACCATTAGGGTTAAATTACTATCAGGTTAATAAAATTAATTTTTTATTAAGCATTAGTATCAAAAATAACACAAATAATTATAATAGTCTAAGCAAATATTCTAAAAAAAATAGTTTACCCCCACCCTGTCCACAATATTATTGCTTTGAATTTTCACTACTTTTATTCCTTCACTCAATTATTCAATCAAAAAACTATGCGTTTCGACAAAAAACTACTGTTCATTGCCACCATGTGCCTGTCACTAATTGCCGGACAATCATTTACGCCCCGACATGACGATGACGATGATGATAAACCGAAAAACCTGAAAATTCTACCAAAGAATATTTCCGAAAAAGAACTTCATAAAATAATGAAGAATTACTCCATATCACTCGGTGTTCGTTGCAATTTCTGTCATGTTTCAGAAAAAATAGAGGGAAGGGAAAAACCAAAATTCGACTTCGCTTCTGATAACAAACCTGAGAAAATAAGAGCACGGGATATGATGCGTATGACCATGGCTATTAATGAAAATTATTTGAGCAAAATGATTGGCGGGGATCATCCTACTGAGCAGATAAACTGTGTCACTTGCCATATGGGTAGAAAAACACCGGTAATATCAATAGATTCAATAAAAACAGGCTTACCGCCAGTTCCGCCCCCACCTCCTGCCGCACATTAATGCCAGTAGGTTATAATTAAAAAACAGGATATCCGGCAAACAACTTGTTGCATATCCTGTTTTTGCTTTTGGGTTAATTCCGATAAAAAAGATTACCTGTTTAAAATTCTGCTGAACCTGCATACATCGGCTTCAGGCATAATTGGTGTACCATTTATTAGGTTATCCGCAAACTGCCGGGCAAAATAAGGCGCCATAGAAACGCCCTTACCACCCATGCCATTCAAAATTCCAACGGCAGGGTATTTAGGATGAAATCCTGCAAATGGTTTTCTGTCCAGATTTGCTGGCCGGCGGGCTACCAGATGGTCAATAATAGTATATGGCACCTTAAGAAACTCGTCCAGAAAATCCTTAACCAGGTTTAAATAAGTCTCCGTTGGATTGAGATCTGTATACTTCCAGTCATGTGTTGCCCCTATCCAGAACAGATCTTTATCCTGCCAGGGCACAATGCCCAGCTTGTTTTTGAAAATATGGTTTCTGGACAAACCAGGTATAGAAACAATAACAACTTCTCCCTTATCTTTCGACCAGGGCAATAAGTCAAAATAGGGATTCCCTCCACCATCCGCACCTTCGCAGCATATAATTTTTCTGGCTTCAATATTTCTGAAAGTTACCTTATCCGTTTCAACAACGCATTCCTCCCAATTAAATCGCTCCGTGCTCAAACAGCCCATTGTGTTTATTTGTTCCAGTACCCCATCTACAACTGCTCTGAGGTCTACCAGCAGGGCCTGAGCAATCTCCCCGATATCATAATGGAAATTGAAAAATTGTTGCCAGGGTTCCTGCGCTACCAAAGTGGACAAGTATTCATTTCCTTCAGCGACTTTATCCTCAAACATTTTCTTTTGATCTCTGGAAATATAAAAATCAAGAATACTAATTTGTTTGACCAGGTTTAAACCTAATTCTGCTTCAAGACCTTGATACGTTTGCAATGCACCTGCTAAAAGCTCTTTTATCTTCCAGGTTTTTACCAGCCTCATTCCGGTCACAGGATTAATAATTCCGCCGGCAACTCTGCTTGCCGAAAAATTACTTTTATCGTCAACAACTAAAACACTCCTTCCTGCTTTAATCAGATTTTTCGCTAACAAACTACCCGACAATCCACCACCAACAAGGAGATAATCAACTTTCATATTGCAAAGTAAGGACTTTCAGTTGTCTTTATTTATTTTCAGAACTATCTTCAATTAAATTCAGATAAAATCACATAGAATCCATTATTGGAGAAAATGTACATAATATATTGGGCATTGATACCTCAGCAAGGTTGGATTTCATCAATTAGCCGTTTGTAAACCTGACCCAATTAATAACGATAGTAATTTACTATCAAACGATGTAGAATTATTACTACTTTTGGCAGAATAAATAACTAAGCTAATATGGTAGGTATTTTACGCAAAGCCTTCAGGTCTTCTTACTATGCATTATATGGCAAAGCCGGGAAAAATATTAAGATCAATAATGAAGATTATACTGTATCAGCTCATATTGCCCGTGGCATTGCCAGTGAGATCGATGAAGTTCCGCTGAAACTATTATCCAATCTCGTAAAAACTGCCGATGTATTTTTTGATATTGGCGGCAATGTAGGAGTAATCGCCATATTGCTTTCTAAAAAAATGAAACCGGGAACCACCATCTATTCATTTGAACCTGCACCGCTAAGTTTCAAATATCTGGCTGATACCGCACGCGTACAAAAAGGGAATGCTAAGATCATACCCATTAACCTTGCTATCAGTAATAAAAGTGACAAACTGCATTTCACAAATGATGGCAACTCCTGTACCAATCATATTGCCAGCGAGGGTGAAAGCAATGTAATATCTATTGACTGCATTACTGTTGATGCCTTCTGTGCAAAACACAAAGTAATTCCGCAAGTGATGAAGGTAGATATTGAAGGCGCCGAATACTGGGCGCTTGAAGGAATGGTACAGACCCTGAAAAACAACAAAATTACAGTACTGGTAGAGATTCATTATGACTACCTCACCAGTTATGATATAAATGGCGCTATGTTTGGTAAAATCATTGATAGCATTGGTTATCGCGTGTACGACTCAAAGGGCAATGAAATTGCCGGCGATCAGGTTATGAAACATAATTGTGTAATAATTTCAAAGGATACAGTACCTGCCGGGATTTTCAAAATAGACTAAAAATTCTGTTTCCTGTTCTTACCTGTTATTTCTTTACGGGAAAATAAAAGTCATAGGCTTTTTCAATAAATCCATTGCCCATTACCGGCAGATTGAAGGATGTATACATGATTACTATGCAATCTGTATTTTTTAAGGTGGTATGCCAGTCTGTGTTGTCAACTATTTGTTTCCCGGCATTATCCCGCGACCATAAAACGGTAAACCACTGCCATACCTGCCAGTCATTGTTAATGTGATCCATAATCCCATCATTAACCCATATAGGTAAAAAGCTGTCGCCTATATACACAATATTGGGCTTTACCATTCCCGGTGGCTCAGTATAATATACCTCCGGATAGCTAAAGGTTTCATGCGTAATAGGGTAAATAAGGTTGAGCGTTTTGGCAATATCATCGTCTGAATAACATGGCTTATCCGTATAATTCACTTTCGACCATTTTGCATGAGGCATCCTGATATGTCTCAATGCCTCAATATACCTAATTAAACTATCGGCTGCCAGATATGACCCATATACTGACCAGTGTACTCCCTGCCTAGGGAATAATGCATCCTTACTTTCATTTTTCATCCAATAAAACCATCGGTTGAAATCTATTGAATGGATTTTCAATGAATCACTAATGTGATTATAGGTTGCCAGATTGGTTATTGTACCGGGCGGATTTTTAAACTCATCAGGGATGTTTTCAGGATACATAAATTCCTTTGCAGGCGCATGTATCAGTATAAGAGATTTACCCAAACGCTCAAATGTATCACTTAGCGCCTTCAGTTTGACCAGTTTTTCCAGTATAGCTGTATAACCCACATAATCCCTGCCATAATACCCATTGATATAAGTATCCATGAACAGGTAATGGTCCTTGCCCTCTACCACCTTCCAGGAATGCAATTTATTAAGCAAGGAGTAATCCAGTTGATTGTTCAACCTTATCAGATCTGCCCTGAAACCGATATGGTCGTTTAAGTACCGGCCCTTCTTTTCCTGGTAACTGCCATCCCACCATTTATCCCAGTTAAAGACCTCATCCGGAGCATCGGCATTGAAACCATACAATGGACCACTGGTAATAAACGGGAAATAATGCTGGATCAATGGCGCTGCCAATACGGTAAACAGTACCACCAGCATACCGTTTTTATACCTACCTGCCATTGATCAGAATCTGAAATATATAAACGGATTAAATGAAGAAACAGTCAACCTGCCAGCACAAATAATAATAAGCAGGAGTGTTACAAAAGTCATCACGAAATGTAATTTGAGCGAATAGTCTGAAAAGAATATCTTTTTCTGTATCCGTTCGCCCCAACCCGATAAGGTAAAGAAGGAAAAGAAAACCGCCAGCAAAAGCATGACTACATTCTCCCTGTTGGGATGCCACGGAGTAATATCCGGCCGCCAGGTAAACATAGCCTTGTAAAAACCAACTGATGTACTGAAATTCTCAATACGGAAAAACACCCAGCCAATCAGCACAACGAAGAAGGTGTATATAAAGGACATTTTGCCCAATTTGGCCAGCCATTTACCTAAGAACAATCTTTCTATAACAAGAAAAAACCCATGGTATGCCCCCCATATAATGAAACCCCATGCAGCGCCATGCCAGAGGCCTGAAGCCAGAAACACCAGCCATAGATTTAAATACAACCGCATTTTACTATTCACCTTGTTGCCCCCCAGCGGGATATACAGATAGTTGCGCATCCAGGCTCCAAGGGTCATATGCCACCTGCGCCAGAAGTCGGTAATGCTCAATGCGGTGTACGGATTATTGAAATTTTCAGGAAAACGGAAACCCATCATCATCCCCAGCCCAATGGCCATATCTGAGTAGCCAGAGAAATCAAAATAGATCTGCATGGTATAATTCAGCGCCCCAAACCAGGCCGAGGAGGTGGTAAGTTGCCCCGTAGGTAATGAAAAAACTACTTCTGTGGTCACACCCAACACATTGGCAATAAGCACTTTTTTACCTAGCCCAATAAAGAAACGATATAGTCCTCGAAGCTTGTTTTCGCTTGTTTCATAATCTGTATGATCATAAACCTGGTTGGCAAACTCATGAAAGCGGATGATAGGCCCGGCTATCAGCTTAGGAAAAAGGATGATATACAACTGGTAATCCCAGAAATTCTTCAATGGCTTGTGGACTCCCCTGTACACATCTACCACATAAGTCAGGGTTTCGAAGGTGTAGAATGATATACCAATGGGCAGCACTAATTTTGTCCAGCTCAGCGTTTTTATGCCCATATGCTGAAAAACAAAGTTCACATTCTCAACAAAGAAATTACTGTATTTGAAATAGAAAAGCAGCCCGAGATTTATAGCCAGCGAAATACAGAGTAACAATTTCCGGGCCCTGTTGCCTGTGGTTTGAGACATTAGCCGAACCACATAAAAATCTATAACCGTTGTACCAAGAATTACAAAAATGAACTGTGGCGCACCCCATGCATAAAAAAATACACTACCGCACAGAATCACTGCATTCTTAAACCTTTTATCGGCTAAGTAATAAATCAGGAAAAACAGGGGCAGAAAATAAAATATAAATGCGATACTGCTAAATACCATGCCGCTAAGATATAAATGTTTTGAAAGGTGCAGAAAAAATAAACAATTTATCACAAGCAAGTATTGAACTGTTGCAATACTTCACATAATTCTTTTCGCTTTCATTTATTGGAACCTGGTTTAGCCATTATTTCAGGCAATAAAAAAACCATCAGATACAAACAGCATCTGATGGTTGTATTTGGTAAATATCTATTATTTATTCAGAATAGCATTTCCCTGAATAGACCATAAGAAATCCAGACGCAAGGGATATTTTACAAATGCAGTATCGGTAACCATATCTACATACCTGTCTGTAATGTAATTCGGGGACTCTAACTGATTTCCGCTTACCCGGCCATTGGTTGCAGCCATTGCATGGCAACTCATACATCCGGTTTGAGAGCCTACCCAGTTTTTAACCGGCACACCCTTATTGTTGATAACTACGCCGGGTATAGTATCAAAAGTATTAACCCCAAAACCGCCTTCAAGAAATGGGTTAAAGGCAATGATCGGCGTTGTTACACTGTGGCCTCCTGTATATGGCTGATTAGGATAAGTAAAGGAATAGCCAGTTGCCATTGCGTAATGCGCAGGCGCCCCTTTGATCTGTGCCGGACGTTTGCTTGCAATAAAAGCAGAACTTGGCGTGGGCGGATTTTCCTGGTTAGGTGTCCACCAATAGGTTTGCCATGTCCATCTTGTTGTTTCCTTGGTGGTAACATGCATACCAACCAGTATTACAATATCACCGCTATCCACTGGTTGTTCACCCTCCAATATCTGGTTGAGCTCCTCAGCATTAGCCGGTGTTACTTTATAATAAATAAACGAATTAAGATTATAGGTGCAATCAGCAGTCCTTACGGTATCTCTGCTATTCACTGAATGGCTGTTTGGATTACTATTATTATTTATATCCACATAAACCAACCCGCTCCACTGGTTCTGATCTTCACCCGAATCGCAATAACTCGGGCCATCCCATACCCTGAATGGAAAATAGCCTGAGCTAAAATTCTTTTTGCGTATCACATTATATGTGGGTTTAATTGCAATAGCAGTTTTCGGGAAAACAGGAATTATTGGTTGATTGGCGTTCAGGTAACCAACCAATACAGATTTGTCATAAAGCTTGTTGGTTATAATGTGGTTGGCAGCCGTGGGATCATAAGAAACAGCTACTACCTGGTTATTTAAATTATAGACACCAAATGTCTGAGATGGGTAAGTAAGACTTTCAAAATAATTCCTACAAATTAAGGATAAATTCTGTAGTTGAGTTCTGGGATGTTGGGATGGTAGCGAATTCGTTTTTTGTCCAATTGGTTTTT
>CAIUZK010000258.1 GCA_903903635.1 uncultured Bacteroidota bacterium | reverse complement strand
GGTGCTGAACCTATTCCTATCATTTCAGATTTTGGTTCCGTGAAAATATTTAATGCAAGTATCGGCTACGTCACTGCTTCGAAGTCCACTCAAATGTATCGTCCAAAAGAGGCGATTGAGCATAACAGATATACCATTCAGTCGGATATTTATCAAGTTGGAGTATCCATGTTTCAAATATTCGGAGGTCATTTTCCAGCTGCTTATGCTGACTGGTTGACTGATGAACAAAAAAGAAGAGCGCAAAAAATAACCAGTTATGGAGAGCAAATAATTTTCATTGATAATATCATTGAAAAAAGAATTTGTCAAGGAAAACTTTTGAATTTGGATACGTTACCACCCTACGTTAATTCCAAATTGAAAAAGGTTATTGCCACAGCGATTCATCCTGACGAGAATAAGCGATATAAAAACACTGCTGCTTTTCTGAATGATTTATTCAAAATACAGAAGAGAATGACGAACTGGTCGAAAGACGGGACCGACCATTATGCAACCACACATTCAGGGAAAATATTTCGCGCTTATGAAACTAAGAAGGGCTATGTCCTCGAAAGAAAGGATGCGACAGGTAATTGGCGCAAGAAAAATACACATGATGGAACTTTAAGTAGCATAATATCTGTAGTCGAAAATGAATAACTAAATAATTATGGTAAAGTATATTCCAATAGCTAAAAACAATCCCTGTCCTTGTGGTAGTGGCAAATTATATAAACGATGCTGTTTACTAACTGGTAAACCTGTAACTGGTAAACTGCCGACCAATATAATGTTCAATAAAAAGTATAATCGGTTTGAAGGTCCAATTGACCACCAATACATGCAGTTCAATTACGCTGGCTGTAAATACATGGATTCAACGCCTTACAAGGGCAAAATTAAATGCAGACTGGTACACACGGCAGGTAATACAGTTGTAATTCCCGATTTTATCTTTTTAAAGAACGGCTGGATTCAACCATTACATTTTACTGCACCACACGTTGTCAAGATTGACGACACTAAAATACTGTGCAACTTTTTTATTGATATTCAGAATGGAGAAACTGTGATGGTTAGATTTTATAATCACGACCTTCTTTACGATTTGCCCGACAAGAGCCAATTATACGATTGTGAAATTTATGCACCAGAGGATATTGAGGAATACACGTGTGGAGAATATGAAACAATTGGCAACAAAATTTATCTGAAACTTTTTCACCACACTAACGAAGCAGGCCATAACGGAATTACCGGAAGTAAATCTTTGAGGTCTTCAAGATGGAATTATAAGGGAAACATGGAGTGTGTAAATTTTCACTTTGCATACTTCACACACATCCCCGAAATCAAATTTTCAAGTGATTTAATTACGGTAGCAATGTCAGCAGATGGGAACATTGATTATATGATTGATTCGTTTGAGCAACCGGCAATAGTTACCCCTGACTTTAGAACAAAATATGAGGCCTACATATATACAGCTAATGTTTATCGCTCAACAACTGACGACAGAAAGCATCCAATTACTTTTCGTATACCCGTTGAGAG
>CAIUZK010000257.1 GCA_903903635.1 uncultured Bacteroidota bacterium | reverse complement strand
CATTGCATCCTGTAATAAATACCACCAGTAATACGGATAACAATAAGTTTTTCATAACTGTGTAGTTTTATGGTATACTATTCATTTCCAAACTGGTTGAAATTTGAATTATAGTAAGAGTACATAACCGTACAGACCAGTACAGTGAAAGTAAATAGGGCTGTTCGTGCCATTTGATCTTTGATAAATACAGCCGAGTCAATAGAGAAGTAAACTAAGAGCCCTATAACGAATGCCAATAACGTCTTACTGAAATAATTTCTCATAACAATAAAATTTTGCCGTTAACAATTTTAGTAGTAGATCTTATTGGATTTTTGGGTTTCACAAAACAGGCGGTGTGAAACCACACCACCCGTTTAAATCGCGCCCCTTTCAGCACTTACTTAATCTCGATAGTCCGGGAAATGGACTGAGCCCCTTCCTTCTTGGGCATCGTAAGATGCAATACGCCGTCGGCATATTTCGCGTCAATTTTGTTCGCATCAATCGCATCATCGAGATTAAAGCTGCGGGTGAATGAGCGTTTCTGGTACTCCTTGCGTAACCATCCTTCTTCCTTATTTTCCTGGCTGTGCTCTTCTTTCTGCTCAAAGCTAACAGTGAGTACATCGTGGCTGACATTGACTTTGAAGTCATCCTTTTTAAGCCCCGGCGCTACTAACTGTAACTCGTAACTTTTGTCAGTCTCCCTTATATTAACAGGGACCTGTACGTTCTGGGTGACACCGTTGAAGCCCCAGAAGTCGTCATCAAAGAAGCGGTTTACATTGTTCTGGAAGCGCTTGTCGACCAAACCGCTGAAAGTCGTAGCTGGCATGTTGCCGTTTGTTCTTTTCATTAGCGTGTTCATATTTTCCTCCTTTTTTTAAGGTTCTAAAAGGAAAATGCAAACGGAGTGCCAATGCTCAAAAGGGCAAAAAATGACAGAAAAAATGAAAAAAAATCAGTCTGGGCCAGTCATTTTTTTTCATAGTATGACACTTAACAATATTTTAAACTATATCTAAAGGTTGTTGGAATTCTAGATAATAGCAAGTATAGGACGGTATAGGGATGGCAGCCAAATACTAAAATAGTCAATCGGTTTTTAAAGAGTATTTTTGCAAAACGAAACTTATTCAATGCTTAAACAATATAGATTTTTCTGGTTTTTCACCTCAATTATTCTTATTACTATGTCATCAGCTAATTTACAGTCCCAGACACTTCAAACGGTTCCAAATGTTGATGTTCATAAATATTCGGGTAAATGGTATGAGATTGCATCCTATCCGCAACGTTTTCAGAAGGGATGCCACTGTACAACTGCAGAATATACCGTAAGTGAAAAAGGTTATTTAATCGTTGAAAACAGATGCAATAGAGGCAGTGTTGATGGCAAAGTATCTTACATTAAGGGAAAGGCATTTGTGCAGCCTAATACCGGTAATGCTAAACTGAAGGTTCAGTTTTTCTTCCCGATCCGGGCAAAGTACTGGATCATCGACCTGGCAGACGATTACAGCTACGCAGTAGTGAGTCACCCTAACATGAAGTACCTATGGATTTTATCCAGAATTCCACAATTAAGTGAAGACGTTTATCAGGGGATACTTTCCAGGCTTAAGGAGAAAGGATTTGACTTGGATAAGCTGAGAAGAACGGTTCAAAAATAGCTATTGAATACTGCATAAAATCATTACTTTTTGTACTTTTGTATAGTAGTTCATTAGCAAAAATAAATTGGTGCTAAATTCGGGAGCACAGGATTTCAGGAATACTATTAATTTGATAATCAATATACTAGGAGGTTAGATTCTTTCCCCTCTCTCTCCGCCTTCGCCCGCCGTAGCCATTTTCGGCGAAGGCGGGCAGTTCATCAGTTGTTCAATTGCCGACTGATGGAATCAAATTACGCAAGCGGGCTTCGGCGAAGTCCTCCTGATTAAGTTTGCATTTGTCTGATTTTAAAACCATCGTGTGCATTGGCTACAACTTCTGAAAAACTAAGGGAAATAGCGGTAGATATCCTTCCGATGGGCGAATATGATAAGCTTTACCGTATCTCCTGTCAATGTGAAGCCAAGCCTGTATTCTGCTATTCTTATACGGTATGAATTGGGTGAACCGGAGAGTTTCTTGATTCCGCCAATTTCTGAGATACTCTTAGCAGATTGAATTTTAGTGATTATCTGCTCAATTTGTACGGCGATCTTTCTATCCTTTATTTTGCTAACATCCTTATTAAATGATGGTGTAGAAAGGATCTGCATCAGATGTGTTTTATTTTATCTTACCAAGTATTTCCAATGTGCTATCCACAGGTAAACCAGGTTCGTTGCTCCTTTCATCCATCATTGATAATAATGCCCAATCTTCCTTTTGTTCCTCCGACAGCACTCTGGCTTTGAAATGCAGTTTTTTGGCAAGTTCCATGAATAACTTTACAGACGATTTATCATCTACATTAATGAGAATTGTATCCATCGCGTTTTTTTACAAATATAAATTGTTTTCCAAAGTTATCGCTTTGGAGGCATTAATTTATGCGCAAATTCTTAACTGAAAATACTAAAATTGTCTCCTTTTCTACCCAATTACAGCATTACAATCTTCCCCTCCCTCATTCCCCAAATACCATCCCCGCATTACCACTGGTAATGGCAGCGACTTCAGATACAGTACAGTTTTTTATCTCGGCTATTTTTTGGGCTATGATAGGGATGTAGCTGCTTTCGTTGCGCTTGCCACGGTGGGGTACCGGGGCGAGGTAGGGAGCATCGGTTTCCAGCACAATATTGTCGAGCGGTATCTGGCTGATGAGGTCGGGTAGGGTGCTTTTCTTATAAGTTACTACTCCGCCGATACCAATGTAAAAACCGAGGTCAATGATCTGCCTGGCTTCTTCCAATGTTCCGCTGAAGCAATGAAAGATACCCTTAAGCCGTCCGTTCTGGTGGCGGCGTACTATGTCTATACAGTCGGGCGTAGACTCGCGGCTATGAATCACGATGGGCAGGTTGTGCTGCAATGCCAGGCGTATCTGCGTTTCAAATGCGTCAATTTGTTGGGTTTTAAAAGTGAGGTCCCAATAATAATCAAGGCCTATCTCGCCAACAGCATGAAATCTGCGCTGGCTGAGCCACTGGGTGATAAGGGCAAGCTCATCGAGGTAATGCTCCTTGACATAGCAGGGGTGCAGGCCCATCATGGGCAGGCAGTTTTGCGGATACTGATCTGCGAGCTGCAGCATGCCGGGGATGGTGGCGCGGTCGCAGTTGGGCATATACATCTTGCTCACGCCTGCATCTATGGCCCGCTGTATCTGGGATGCATCGGCCATGAGTTGCTCGTCGTATAAGTGGGTATGTGTATCGGTAAACATGTGCATTAGTATTGTGTAACTGTGAATAGGATGATTATACTGGAATTGCTTTCATTTTCCAGCCTTTGTTTTTGCAGTATTCCATAACACGAGGTAGTGCATAGCTCATACGTTGCCAGGATTTTTCGCTGTCATGAAACAGCACTATGGATCCGGGGCGTATGTGCTGTAATACATTGTCGAGGCACTGCTGCGGGGTAATTTCATGGTCGAAGTCGGCGCTGAGTACGTCCCACATAATAACCTTCCAGTCGGTTGGGGCGTGCAGTAGTCTGCGCCATTGTGAGGGTCTTAGCTTGCCATATGGCGGCCTGATCAGTGGGCTTTGTATGTAAGTGGCAGCCTGGTAGATATTGTCGATATAGGTGTCGGTGGGGGTCATCCAGCCGTTCATGTGGTTGTAGGTATGGTTGGCCGGTGAGTGACCTTTGGTAATGATCTGCTGGTAAACATCGGGGTATTTGTAAACGTTGTGGCCCACACAGAAAAAGGTAGCTTTGGCATCGTACTGGTCCATAAGACCGAGCACAAAGGGCGTGGCAGTGGGGTGCGGCCCATCATCGAATGTGATATAGACAGTGGGTTCGCGGGACGGCGGCATCTCCCAGATAAATGATTTGGGGAATGCTTTTTTGAGCCACCAGGGTGTTTTTGCCCTATACTTTAACATGGTGCAAACCAACAAAAAAAATACGGAAGAAGTAAATTAATATGGATTTAATAGGTGAATGAGGCCTTTATAATGATAAAGCGGGTGCAATTTCAAATAGTATTACTTTCGCACCGGTAACAGAGGATTCAATATTTTAGGATAAAAACCTGACTATGATAAAAACACTGAGTGTGAGCCTGGCTCCGGCTGATGCACACGATGAGCAGTCCATAAAGAAACATATAGCTACTGAATGCCGGGTTGGCGCGGCAAGGATAACGGGCTACAGCATACTGAAACGATCGGTGGATGCACGATCGAGGCAGGCGAAGGTGATACTGCAACTGCAGGTATTTATTGATGAGCCGGCAATACCGCAGCCGGTATTTGACCCTGAACTAAAGAATGTGGCCAATGCGCCTCACATCGTAATAATTGGGGCAGGGCCGGCAGGATTGTTTGCTGCGTTGAGGCTTATCAAACTGGGATTTAAACCAATAATCCTTGAACGGGGAAAGGATGTGCGCAGCAGGCGTCGCGACCTGGCCATGATGAACAAGGAGGGTGAAGTGAATCCTGAATCGAACTATTGTTTCGGGGAGGGTGGAGCCGGTACCTACAGCGATGGCAAGCTATATACAAGATCAACCAAGCGGGGAAATGTGCTGGGGATACTTCAGTTATTTCATTATTTCGGGGCGGGAGAAGAAATACTTTATGAGGCTCATCCGCATATAGGAACCAATAAGCTACCCCAGATTATTACAGCCATAAGGGAACAGATAGTAGCATGCGGAGGTGAGGTGTTGTTTGGAAAGCGTGTTACAGACCTGATAATAAAGGGAGATGCGGTGGCAGGAGTGAAAACCCATGATGGGGATACTATTGCTGCAAATGCGGTGATACTGGCTACCGGACATTCGGCACGGGACATATTCGGGCTGCTGTATGAGAAAGGAATTGCCATAGAGGCGAAGCCGTTTGCGCTGGGTGTAAGGATAGAACATCCGCAGGTAATAATAGATCAGGCGCAGTACCATTGTATGAACAGGGATCCGTACCTGCCGCCAGCCAGCTATTCGCTGGTGAGCCAGGAGAACGGGAGGGGCGTGTTTTCTTTTTGCATGTGCCCCGGTGGCATAATAGCCCCTGCCGCTACCAACACCGGAGAAATAGTAGTGAATGGATGGTCGCCCTCGAAGCGGAATAATCCGTTTGCCAATTCAGGAACTGTAGTATCGGTGGGGGAGGATGACTTTGCAAAATATAAATTTACCGGTCCGCTGGCCGCATTGAGCTATCAGCGGATGGTGGAACAGGCTGCCTACACCTTTGGTGGCGGAAAGCTGGTGGCTCCAGCCCAGCGGTTGGTTGATTTTGCTGAAGGAAGAGGTTCCTCTACGCTGCCGGTTTGTTCTTATCTGCCGGGCATAAGCAGTGTGGCGTTGAATGAGGTATTGCCGGCTGAGGTGAATGCCGCATTGAAAAAGGGGGTAGTGAGTTTCGGAAAAAAAATGAAAGGTTATTATACCAATGATGCCGTAGTAGTGGCAACCGAATCGAGGACCAGCGCCCCTGTGCGGATACCCCGGGATAAGGAAACCCTGCAGCACATACAAATAAAGGGGCTATACCCATGCGCCGAAGGAGCAGGCTATGCCGGAGGCATTGTGTCGGCGGCAATAGATGGAGAGAACTGTGCTGAGGCTGCGGTGAAATACTTTTAATCTACCTGCCTGGGATCCGGTCTTTTATGATGCTTAACCGGTCGCTGTTGATATAAAAGGCGAGGTAGCTTTTCTGATAACCATCTTTCTCTTCGCTCTCCATTTTCCGGAGAATGGCTCTGCCTTCTTTTTCCCTGTTGTTAAAGATGAGCATAACGGCCTGCTGGGTCAGGTAAGACTTGTACCTTGGAGTGTTCTTGTTTTTTTCGGTAAGCGAGGTGTAAAGTTTGAGGGCCTTGGCAAACTGGGCGAGGCATTCGGGGCTTTTGCCGTTGGTGTCGAGCATGATGCCATAGTATACAAATGCTTCAGGCTCGTTTGGGAAAAGCTCGGAGATTTTTTTTGAGGTAGCCTTGCACTTGGCAAATTCGTTGATACGCCCCTGAAATGAAAGGAGGTTGATCCAGCCCTCAAAATACTTAGGGTCAATTTTAACGGCTTGTTCCAGCAGCTTGCCAACTTTATTGAGTTTATCAAGCTGGTAATTGGAGGTTGAAAAAACCTTTACTGCGCTATCATCTAATTGTTTGGCTTTAGGATTGGGTTTGTAGGGCGTTTGAGCCATAGCAATAATACCCAATGAGATGCATAGCAGCAACAGGATTGACTTTTTCATAGTACAATTTTAGCGAAAAAAAACCGAAAGGAAAACTCCCGGTTTGGTTTTCGGGACAATGTAAAGGTTAAAAGCAGGGAGATTGAAGTGGTAATGGAAATCGTATTAATTCCGGAATAAATAAGAAGGAATCCGTTTTTTAATTATAATGCTGTTTTAGGAAGGGATAGATAGAAGGTGCTGCCAGAACCAGGCTTACTTTCAAACCAGATCCTGCCATTTTGGTATTCAACAAATTCTTTGCACATTCTGAGGCCTGGACCAATACCTTTCTCATTATTTGTTCCATAGGTAGAATGTGTTTTTGAAGAAAACACTTCAGATTGCCTGTTGTTATCTATACCTATACCATTGTCTTTAACCGATATTTCGACTTCCTGCCCCCTGATACAGGCTTTAATGGCCACTTCGCCACCAAAAGGTGTAAACTTTATTGCATTACTTACCGGTTTCTAGGTAGAATGAATAAGTCATCAGGAATAATGACTTATTGAATACCACTGCTTGGATGAATTTTGAATATCAAAGTTAAGATTATTCCTGTTGTTTACGAATAAATAACAAAAAATTTGCGAGTATTATTTTATTTTATTTTATTTACAATACTATATTCTGAATAATGTCGTTATAATCGGGATGAAAGCTAAATAAGATACCTTTAGCCATCAAAATAATTATGCCATCCGTTAAACTCTGTGTTTTATCTCTAGCTGCGCTAATCCTTTTTTCATGTACGAACAAAAGTAGGTTAGCTGTTGATCCTATTGATTCATTTATCAGCATTAAGAACATTGTCTATGGCGCTGATACCCTTCAGCAGTCTATGGATGTTTATTTGCCTTACCCTTATAAAGGTGTACCCACAACAGTTGTTGTTTTGATACATGGCGGTTCCTGGGCACAAGGAGATAAAAGTGATTTTGCAGGTACAGGGTTGGATACTTTTTTTACTGCTAAAGGATGTGCTCTGGTAAATATTAATTACAGGCTTTATACAACATATAGCAATGCCATGACCCTGGAGATGGAGGATGTGGGAATGGTAATGAACTATATAAAGCAGAAAGCGGCGAATTGGAATATTAATCCGGATAAGGTGTGTATGTTTGGTAAAAGCTCCGGTGCTCAGATTGCCATGTTGTATGCCTATGCGCACAACAGCGATGGTAGAATTAAGTCAGTGATAGATGCTTATGGCCCAACCGATTTTGAAGACAGTTCTTTTTATCAGGATACACTTATCTGTAAGAATGCAGCAGCATTGCTGGGTGGTCCATTAGCATTTAATGGGCAGGCATGGCATGATGCCAGTCCGGTATTTTATATGGCTGGAGCATTACCTACAGTAATTATGCAGGGTACTTTGGATCCAATTGTGCTACCTGTACAGTCTCAGATGCTTCAGGATTCCTTGTTGAACAGGGGAGTGCCCAACTTGTATTTTAACTGGGTTGGTGTAGGGCATTTCTGGGATAAGAATAAATGGCTGGAATGCAGGGAGCAGACCTGGGCATTTGTAAATCAATACCTCAATTAGCAAGAAAGAAGTAAAAATAAAAGCCAGCCCGAGAACAGGCCAGCCCCTATAAACCCTATCAAGGGCTAAAATACTAAAAAATTGAAATTTCGCCACCTTGGTTAAATCTGCCATACTGCACTGCCTTACCCTTTTCCGGCACTTCGATAACGCTGTCCACATCATGCTGATAAGTATTTGCACCCCTGAATTTCCCCTCTTTGGTAGTCTGAAAACAAGTGCTGATTAATGTAAAAATGGGAACAATCAGGCAGCGTTGTGCTTAATTGTTTTCTTTTAGACTTTTAGAGCAAAGAAACAGAATGGGAGCGGAGGGAAATGAAAGAGCGAAGTTCTGGCAAGCGCTCTTTCACTCTTCAGACTTCGCTCTTTCATTAAGTCGGAGAGACAGGATACTACGGCAGGGCGTTTGCAACGCCAGTAAAATACACAAGAGCGAAAGCCACATCGCTCTTCGCTCTGTTTCTTTCGCTCTTCATCTGCCATAGCTTTAGCGAAGGCAGACTCAATTTTTGTCGGGACGACTGGACAAATTTCGAACCTTTTTATCCGGGACTTGATAGCTATAAATGCCTTAATGGGTAAGATTGAGCATTTGTTGGCAAAAACGATCTAATTCGTGCCTATTTGTGCATGGGGTTGACTGGACAATGTTCGAAGCAAGCGACCTTGATGATTCGGATGCCTCAATAAAAGTGACGTAATTATTAAATAAAGTGCAACTTTTATGGTTTCGTTTTTCATCATATTAAAATTGAAATTTCCTTTCCAGAATAGCTAACGAAGTTTTATGTAAAAGGTTGTGCCTTTTCCTTCTTCGCTTTCGAACCAAAGTAGAGCATTATGAAGTTCCATAATCTGTTTGGTTATGAATAAACCTAAACCCACAGTACTCTCACCTTCAGTTCCCACACGTTTTGCCCTCGTAAATTTATTAAAAATGATGGGTTGAATAGATTTTGGAATACCGATACCACTGTCCATAATCTTTATGAGCAGACTATTTTTTTTAACTGAAGATGATATCAAAACAGTTCCTCCTTTCGGCGTAAATTTCACCCCGTTTGAGAGCAGGTTGATTATCGCGCGTTTAAACTTTGAGGCGTCAGCATTGAAATAAAATTCATCCTGACACAGATTTTCAATAATGGTAACTCCTTTTGACGATGCGATAACTTTCATGTTGCCACAGCATTCCTTAAGTAACGAGTTTATTTCAATTGATGCGAACAGTGATTCAGTATCTTGTTCGCCCTCGATTTGCGGAATGAGCAACAGACCATTTATAATTTCTGACGCATAGTTACATGCCTGTTCTGTATACTCTAGTAACTGTATATTCTCTTCTTTCACTAAATTGTTTCTAAGAATAGAAGAAAGTCCTTTAATACTTGCAATAGGATTTTTAAGGTCATGGGCAATCGTCTGTACTATACTTTTTTGTTCCTCAACAATGGCAGCGAGTTGTTCAATAATATCATCGTAATAAATCAACCCGACAAAAGCTCCATTATCAAATACTGGTAATATGCGGGTTTTGGATTGCCTCATTAATTTGATAACCGCATTTTTTGAAAGATCAGGAGACACTATCGGTTTAGAATCAATACACTCAGCAATAGAACTAATTTGTCTATTCAACAAATCAATGCAAGTAACATAACCAAGATACGTACCTTCCTTCATCAGAACTACTACCCCTTGTCCAACAATCTTCTTCTCGACTGTTTCTATTGTTGCAGAAGTATCTACCTGCTCAAAATCTGTTTTAATTAAGCTTCGAATCGTCATGAATGTGAGATTAATTAAAGAGAATACAAACTAATACAACAAGTTTACAGAAGTATTTTAAAATTGGTTATGACGTTAGTATTGCACTCTATTGATCTTCGTCAGTTTTCCTGAAATTATAGTTGAAATCGAGTAATTTCTTTAGCAATTGGAATTCATGTCGAATAAAACACCTAAAGCTCGCGCATCCACTTCCATCGCATTTCCAAGTCATGCTTCATCTTTAAATGGAATAAATAATATTCCTTAACCTGATCAATGTCACTGATAAAAAAACCAATAATAATATTACTCAAAATCGCTTCACATATTTTTAATAGCACCTGATACCCTCAAAAATATGAAAAGAATTGCTTCTGAGTATTATCTATAGAAAATAACATGAAACCCTTGCAGGCAGTAAGAACATTAAGCCAAAACGAGGCAACTTGATATGAGAGATTTAATGGAGAGTGGCGATGGCGATAGGCCGCCTAGGAGCCGGGAGTTTCCCCACTGCCTGGACAAAAGGAAACGCTTACGACGAATAAATTTACAAAAACACCGACCGATATTATCGTATTTGCGAGCATTATATATGCCGCTTCTGTTTGTTAAATGTATGCATTCGTTATCTCCCTTACACAATGCTATTTATTTTCAGCTGCCTTATCTTTTCAGCCAAATCTTTTTTTTGTGTCCCACCCATATCTTCGTCTAAATCTACAAAACGATAATGTAATAGTTCGAGCTCGCTGTCGGTAAATAAACTATCAGCACTTTGGAACAGTTCCTCATTCTCTACGGCTATATGATCCAACAAAGCTTCTGAGTATTCATCTATTTTCGATGATGCGCCAGTGAAGTTTTGCTGTTCCATATCCAATGCAACCACTTGAAGTAATTCACGGAAATAAGCGTGATTGTCGAACATTTCCTTGATGACGCCATCTGCCAAAAGCTCGTTTTTTTTCATCATTTCCGGAAATAATATTTTTTCTTCCTTATGATGATGATATTCATCGGCATAGATTCTGAAAAAGACAAGTAGCTCCCTGATTACTAATTTGAATTGTTCATTGTCCTTCCCAATCAAATATTTTGCATCTTGTGCAAGCTGCACTGCCTCTGAAATAATTTCGTGTTCGTCAAAAAGTATCTTTAGTGAATTGTTCATACTCGTTTTTTGTGAAATATATTACCACTGCTTTCCCTATTGAATTGTCTCAAACAACAACGATTTTCTTTTCTAACTCAAATGATTTTGGGAAGAGAATGTTGTTCTCTAGGTGTATATGAGTGAATAGATCATTTTGAAATTCTTCCAGTTTTTGAAAGGCAACCCTGTATGTGGTGCAGGCATCATCTGGGGGAGTAAAATTATTAGTTAATTCAGCTATTTTGACAAAACGTTCCCCCTCGGTGGTATGCTCGTTTTGCATCATTCCTATTGGGTTTTCCAATGGCCCGAAGAAGAATGGCGCAACTGTTGTTCCATTAAGCTGTGCAATTGCTAATTTGTTTATTGCAGGGAAAAGTATGTTTTCTTCCTTTACCATATGGTGGGTCAGTTCATTGGCGCAACCTTCAAACAGGTCATAGATTTCAGCCAACTCGGGGTGGCGTTCACCATGTACTTTATTGACCTTATGTAAAAAAGCCAGCATAGGAGGTATACTTTCTCTAACATATGTATGGTGAACCGACAGAATAAGGTCAACCAATGCATCTAAAGACATTGTCTGATAAGCATCCTCTGAAATTGGCGTTATAGCTGCTGTTTTCTCATTGAGTTCTTTTTCAATAGCTTCCATGTCCAGGTTCCGCTCTCTGCACACATCTGCAAGCATTCTGCCGCCCTTGCAGCAAAAGTCAATACCATATTTCCTGAAAACTTCAGCAGTCCGAAAGTTATTAGCAACTGTTTTACCTATAGTGTTCTGTGAATCTATTTCCTGTATAATCGTCATGAGCTTTTGTTTTATTTCAGCTGCAAAGCTCAGGCCGAAAATCAATTGGGAATATGCTTGCAGTCATAATCAGCAGGATTTTACCAATTCATGTCTTTTTATGAAAATAAATCTGCTATTTATGATTGGAGTCATAATTGCATGTTTTATCCCCACCTTATTTTTATCCCGTATTATTAACAATTCAAATTATTTTATGAAACGGATCACGATATCTATATTATGCAGCTTCAGCCTGTGGCTTGCAGCATGCAATAACAGTGAAACTACATCTGGCGAATCGGCAAAAACAGAAGCTACCCCGGCAAACACAGCGGGCCAGTCGGCAGTGAAAGACGATCTTTCTCAGAAGAATATTGTCCAGGTGGCTTCAGGTAGCAAAGACCATACTACCCTCGTAACGGCTGTGAAGGCAGCCAGCCTGGTTGATGCATTAAGTAATGCAGGTCCATTTACTGTATTTGCACCAACCAATGCTGCATTTGACAAATTACCTGCCGGAACGGTTGAGGGATTGTTGAAACCTGATAAGAAAGACGCCCTTGCCGATATCCTTCAATACCATGTATCTGTCGGAGTATTCAAGGAAGAACAGTTACAAGATGGGCAAAAAATTGGACAGGTAAATGGAGATAATATTACCATCACTAAAAAAGATGGCAAAATTATAATAAACGGAACAGCTACTGTTATTGGAACTGTCCCTGCGTCAAATGGCATCATCTATGTTATTGATGGAGTACTGCTACCACCCAAAAAATAAAGAAATATTGGTTTGGTTAAAAGAATGCGACTGCAGTAATAATTGCAGCCGCATTCTTTTTTGCTGAGTATTAACGGGCAAGTATAATAAATCGAACCTGACAAAATCAGTTAATTATTTTTATTTGCATTACGGTCGAGATGCTCAATGCTCTTTGCTTTGCCAGCTCTGCTTTTTCTCCTTTAAAGAGTTCATCCACTGTCGCCAGAAACAAATCCTGCCACTGCTTGAAAT
>CAIUZK010000256.1 GCA_903903635.1 uncultured Bacteroidota bacterium | reverse complement strand
TAATAGTAATTACGCCGCTGCCGGTCATATTTCCGGTGCAACCGGTGCCCGCCACTGCTGCATTAATAGTGTAGGTTCCGGCAGGGATCTCCAGGCCGAAATCCAGAGGAGCGCCGGTACCTGAAGCGCCACCAAGTAGTGTTGCGCCATTGTATAAATAATAATTTGTGCCTATTACAGAACCACTAAGACCAATATGTAGTCCGCCTGTTCCCGAACAGTAGGCGCCACCACCTGTAACACTGAATGCCACCGGTGCTGGGTTCAGGAAAACGATTGTGCTGCCCAGCATGGTATTGGTACATGATCCTGAAGTGCTGGTAGCAACAGCGGTATAGGTACCTAATGTTGTTATGAGGCCGAAGTCGATTGCCGAACCGGTTCCGGCTATGATTGCGCCGAACGGAAGGACACCGCTGTAAAGCTGATAATTCACACCAACGGCAGATCCGCTCAAACCTATATGAACACCTGTGCCGCCGGTGCAATAAGCGCCGCCGCCGGTTACATTAAATACTGTGGGCAGTGAGCCTATGGTGATAGTTGCACTACCAGTCATATTGCCGGTACAACCTGTTGTTGTATTGGTAGCAACTACGGTGTAGGTTCCTGCAATAGTCTGGGCTCCAAAAGTTATTGCCCCACCTATGCCTGCTACCGGAGCGCCGATTGCTATGCCGGATCTGTATAACTGGTAATTAATGCCTGCGGCAGAATTACCAAGACCTACTGCAACACCTGCGCCACCTGCGCAATAAGCCCCGCCGCCTGTAACTGAATAAGCAACCGGTGCCGGATTAATGGTAACTACAGCGCTGCCGGTCATAGTATTGATACATCCTGATGTTGCATCAGTAGCTTTAATGGTATAGGTTCCGGCTGTGGTAACAGAACCGAAATCGAGTACAGCAGAGGTGCCTGAAAGAGGCGCGCCACTGGCAGTTACCCCATTAAACAATTGGTAGGCAACTCCGGTATTTGATCCGGAAAGGTAGATATGGACACCTGAAGCGCCTGTACAATAGCCACCACCGCCTGATACAGTATAAACTGTAGGCAATGAATAGGTGGAAACAACCGCTACACCTGCCATGCTGGTTTCGCACGATGTGCCGGGATTTGCTTTTACTGTATAAGTGCCAACTGTGTTAAAGATACCAAAGCTTATAGCGCCACCGGTTCCCGCTACAGGAAATCCTGTTGCTACTCCGCTAAGGTACAGTTGGTAAGTAAACCCAACGCTGGAACTCGACAGCCCAATAGGTACACCGGCACTACCGGGGCAATACGGGCCACCGCCTGAAACAGTAAATACTGCAGGAGGATTGGTTATGGTAACTAATTGCACGGCACTGCAACCTGTTGAGGGTAGTGTATAAGAAATAAGCGCGGAGCCTAATGAAACGCCTGTAAATACGCCGCTGGAATTGATGGTTGCTACTGCTACATTACCGCTGCTCCATGTACCGCCGGGAGTCGGGTCGCTCACACTGGCAGTATTGCCGATACAAGCGCCAGTACTACCGGTAATTGCCGGTGTCTGGTTAACAGTAATAGGCGTAGTAATTTTACAGCCTGTAGGTAAAGTATAAGTAATAGTAGTAGTACCTCCCGCAACTCCGGTTACAATACCCGTAGCAGGAGCAACCGCAGCAATAGTAGCATTATTACTTGTCCATGTACCTCCTCCGGCATCAGTCAGCGTTGTGGTCAGTCCGTAACAAACTGAGCTGGCACCTGAGATGGCTGCAGGCAATGGATTAACTGTGAGCGTTGCCGTATTTCCGGCTGATAATGATGTTGTACATCCTGCCGAATTGGTAATAGACGTTATGGTCACCGTAGTTGAGCCGGAGTTAAGAAGTGCCGGAGTAGCAAAAGATGCTAAACCACCGCTAACCACAAGGATTGCGCTATTTCCTGCTGATGAATTGGCGCCTGTCAGATTGTAAAGAATATTGTAGGTGCCGGCAAGCAGGCTTGATGTTGTAGAGACTGTAGCAGTATTTCCGATGCAGGGGTTGGTTGCCGAGGTACTGAAGCTGCTTGTATTAGGCGGTGCAGTTACTGTAACTGTTATACTGGCAACACAACCCGGAGGTAGGGTGTAAGAAATTGAAGCTGTACCCGGAGCTACCGGTGTTACCACCCCTGTAGCTGCATTGATAGATGCTACACCAGGCGATGCGCTGCTCCATGTACCACCTGTTACTGCGTTGGTTAAAGTTATTCCGGATCCACCCATACACATAGGCGCATTGCCACTGAAAGTGCCAGGTGCATTTACCTGAACACTAACACCACTTGTTCTGGTACAACCGTTATAAACTGCGGTAACGCTGTAATTATTTATTCCGCCTGCACCAGGAGTTATATTTGGACTGGCACAATTGGTACAGGAAAGTCCTGTGGCTCCTGAAATTCCCGTCCAGGTGTAGGCTGAACCAGGCAAAGCAGATATGGGTACAGATAGCGAGATATTATCTACTTGCCAGTAAAAGCCCCAGGTGGAATTATAGTACCACCTTAGTTGCACATTGGGTTGGCCTAGAGCGCCAGCAGGTAAAAGAATGGTCTGATCAGGTGTGCCTGCAGTCCAATAATAGCTACCGGCTGTAGAATTGTAATAATCATACAATAATGTCCAGTTAGCGCCACCGTCGGTCGAATAATCGATTTCTGCAGCAGCATCGTAATAAGAACTTGAAAATATATAATAGTTGAAACTGAGGTCTGCCTCGGTCAATCCAACTGTTGAAAAACTTGGAGAAATCAAAGAGGTAATTAATTGCGAAGTAATTCCATCAGGGTAAGATTCCATGCGAGGGGTGTAGTCTCCGTTAATATATGCAGTACCTGGAGAGGCCACAATCGACCAGTTATATGGGGATGCACTACCCGTATTTACAACAGTCCAGGTTCCTCCGATGGCTCCGGTCATGCCCGAATTGAAGTCCTGGTATAATAGATTCATTGCTGGCTGATTCGAACTAGCCGTTGGTGATACTGATGTAGCAGGGCAAACCGTATAGGATAATGCCGGAGTGATAGTAACAGGCGATGGCGAAACATTTATGGTTTCATTCCTGGAGGTGGTGCAACCATCAGGGGCAGTATATACTATTGTGGTATTACCAGCCAATACCCCGGTTATAATACCCAGGCTGGCATCTATTGTCGCATTGCCGGTACTTGAGCTGCTCCACGAGCCTCCCCCAGGTGTGGAAGACAGTGTTAGGGAAGATCCTTCGCAAACAGTGGCCGACCCGGTAATGGCTGTTGGCAGAGGGAGCATCGTTACCTTAATCTGATTTGAAGATGTGGTAGTTGCACTGGCCGCGCAGGTAACATCGCACCTATACCAGATGGTAGATGTTATGGTAGGATTATAAGTAGTTGAAACAGCTCCGCCAATTGAAGTATAGGTGCCGGGAGCGCCACTTACATCCGGCGCTGATTTCCATTGATACGAAACGCCTGTACCTGGTATTGTATTCTGTAAACTCAGGCTAGTTGAAAATCCATTACAAACATTGGTAGAAGATGCAATAGTATTTCCTGGTGCCGGTGCGCCTGAGCATGGGGCTGTATAATTTATAACCAGTTTTGGAGCACTGGTGCCACCGGTTTCACCGGTAATGGTATATAGCCGGGTGGTAGAAGTGCCGGCCAAGGCCCATCCTATCGAAAATCCCGTATTGGATACATTAGCTGCCAATAAGGCTAGTCCACCTGCATTTAGTGCCAGATTAGTGGTACCCGTACTGGTTCCCCATGTGGTGGTGGTCATGGAAGTGCCCGCTATTATATTTGCATACAAGGTTGCCGGAGTCGTAACTGTAGACAAATTAGTTGCATTACCGTAAATGGCAAATGTTGTGGTACCACTTCCTGCTGTATAACCGGTACGCACAAATGTTAGTGTTGCGCTGTTTATA
Organism: uncultured Bacteroidota bacterium; assembly: GCA_903903635.1. GTDB lineage: Bacteria > Bacteroidota > Bacteroidia > Chitinophagales > Chitinophagaceae > Nemorincola. The sequence continues at coordinate 90,870 of CAIUZK010000256.1, read as the reverse complement.
GTTGATCCTGTTGGTATTCCTGCAGCACTCAGATTAAAAACCGCATAAGATCTTTGGGAGCCGTTTTTAACAGTCATTGTATTATCGGTCCGGGTTGTGGTAGTTGTATTACCGGTGGTATAGGAACCTGAAGCACCGGTGGCATAAAGAGTAGCCGTTTGGGCAAATGCAGAATTCACCAGACTGCAGAGCAATAATACAAAACAGAGTTTTTTCATAAAAAAAATGCTTTGGAGGTAAAATAAAATATTTAAAAAAATAATAAAATGACGGCGGTCACTACCAAGTATGATATTGGTCAGTTGGGCTAAGAAGAATAGAGAATCATAGTACAGTTAAGGAACGAAGGAAATAAGTTCCTAATTTGGCTAACGATAAAATATTAACTAATGGTTAGTATTTTATAATGAAATATCCAAATACACATAAAGATTTGAAAAAAATCCCGTAGCAAGGTTACTGAAGTAACAGGGTCAAGTATCCATATTGTATTTTTTGTAATTATGGGGGAAGGATACTATTTACTTTGTAATTCAGTATTCCATATCAGTTTTTCCAATTTTTTTTGGTCATTGATAATATGTGACCTGTAAACCGGCAGCGCTTTCCATGTGCTATCAGTCGGATTCCATTTTTCAGGCATTGCACACCAGTCAATAGTTTTATTCCTGTTCAGAAGGAGTATTTTGCTATACGGGCTACTCATAGATGCAAAGAAGGCGCCATCGGGTAATTCATAAAAAGCACCTCCGGAGGACATAGTAAATTTTGATAATTTGCTTTTGTCTCGAGGTGCCATAAAATGAGCCAACTTCTTATCATGATTTACTCTTTCATTTTCATTGATACCATCAAGATTGCAATTGTATTCCCATACTTTTTTCAGATCACCTTTCCCGTTCAGCGGCTCTTTAAGGATTTCAAGCTTTGGCAGCGCTGAAGGTGCAGTAGAATTATTATTAAACACAAGTAGTTCACCTGTTTTCGACTTAAAAATGCTGTGTTGGCCACAATAAGCATAATTCACTAATTCTGTTGTCCCGGATTTGTATTTTTCACCATACTCAGCCAATACCTTACCGGAGGGATATTTTACTTTTAATATTCTGCTTATATCCCGAAAGCCGATGTAAATATTACCGCCGCTTTCATCAAAGTAAAATGCATTTTCATGAACATCGGGATATTCAAATTGGCCGTTAGGCAAATTATGCTGAAAGAGGTCGCACTTTTTGAAATATTCTTCTGATTTCCACGACCAGACAATATTGCCTTTCTGATCATATTCGATAACTGTACCAAACTGAAGGGTTTTCATGTACCCATTATCACTACCCCTGGTTACCGATGCATCAGTAGCCGGATGAGCGCTGTCTGCTACATAAAGGGGAATTTTCCAGGAAACATTCTGAGTTCCCAATACCATATAATGGCCATTTTTTAACTTAGTGAATTCATGATGGTAATGTTCTGATTTTTCGGGGCTGACCTCACGTGAGTTTGGCCCTTTCCATATATTATCCCCATTATAATTGACTTCATATGCTTTGTCGCCTTTTAAGAAAGTAATGGTGCCGTCATTCGTTAATTTCATATCCCGCAGATTACTATTGCCATTTACCGGATTTTCATTGTCTGGATAAAACCAAACCGGGTTGCCTTGCATATCGTATAAAGACTGCGTGCAATCAAGGAAGATATGAGCATCAGTGTATTTTTCATTATTGCTGATGATTCGCAGATGATTCACTGTTGTATCTACATTGATATTGGACATTGTTTTGAAATGATGCAATTCACTTATCACAGTTTCATCCTTGCTGTTTTTGTAAACAGTATGCCAGGTATATGCACTGCCAAATGAAGGAACTTCAACAATTGTTTTTCCTGTATTGCAAATAATTGATTTGAAAATGGCTGTTCTGAAAGCGGGTTCGTTATCAAAAATGCCAGTGGCAATTTCAATTACGTAAGTTCCTGTTTGCCCGGTTGCAGGAAACGAAAAACCAATCAACCTGTAATTCAGATTGCTGCCCTCCTTCGGAAGTACCTGGGACCAGGCAGTGATTGCAAAAAACAAAAAGGAAAATAAAAAAGCGACTGGTTTGCTCATATATATAATGTCCTGTTCCTGCAAAATAAGACTTATATTTTATAGGAGACCATAAACCTTCCGGCAGCGGATATAATCTTTGAAATAAGAATTGATCTAATTGAAACCTGACTTTTTATCAGCTCTATAAAAATATAGTGGAAATCCTTATCAGGTATATGCTTAGACTTAAAAGGGTAGTGGGCATGAAATATTAAACTACTACCCGCCTATAGCAGCCATAGACTCATGACGGGTTGACTTTTCAGCCTCCCAGCCATTAAGATGCCTGTGATTGATGGCATCCCTGATTGCTGTTTCTATTGCCAGATCGTCCTCCCCTGCCCGCATCAGATTTTTTATACTCAATACGCCACCGTCATACAGACAGGTTTTCATCATGCCAAGTGGCGTGATCCTGATACGGTTGCATGTGCCGCAGAAAGAGCGTGTGTAAGCCGCAATTATGCCTACGTTACCCTTATGGCCGGGAATATGATAGTTGTAGGAAGTAGAAAAGGCCGGGTCCTGAACTTTAGTAATTTCCGGATAATACTCTTTTATAGCTTCCAGTATCTTCAGATGATCCCATTTGAGGGTAGTATAGTGTTTGTCGCCTCCGTTAAAGGGCATTTCCTCTATGAAGCGCACGCTTACAGGCAGGTCTTTGGTAAGGTTAACGAGCGGTAAGATGTCCTCAATATTCTTACCATCCATAACCACCGCATTTATTTTCACTTCCATGTCGTTTAGCAGCAACTGATCCATAGTGTGCATAACTGCGTTAAATTCATCTCTGTGGGTTATGGCATAGAACCTGTTCTTATCGAGGGTATCGAGGCTTAGGTTTATAGAATGGATGCCAAGTTTTTTTAATTCAGGTATCAGTGGCGCTGTTACTACGCCATTGGTGGTAATGGAAACCTGCTTAAGGCCGTTTATAGCGGTAAGATCGGTAAGGAAGTCCATTATATCTTTTCTCACAAAAGGTTCGCCACCGGTAATGCGGATTTTTTCAACCCCCATTTTTACAGTCAGGGCACAAATACGCAGCATTTCTTCATAGGTCATCAGATCATTACGCGCCAACCAGTCTATGCCTCCTTCGGGCATACAATAGAAGCAACGCAGGTTACATCTGTCAGTTACCGCCAACCTTAAATAATTGATTACCCTTCCGTGATTATCTATCAGCACATTTTTTTATTTACAAGTAACTATCGCCTCTTCTTCAATAGGGCATTAGCAGCTTATGTTTTTTATATTGTAGTATTTACAAAGATCTTATTTTTTATACTTACCAGAGCAATAAAATCAGTCCTGGTTTGACAGTTGCTTGTTGCAGCAATACTCTGGTAACATTAGTTTATAGTTTTCTATTAGTTATTTAGCTCATTATTAATTGACAATTCTTCTGAACCACTGTAAATTTCACTTCCGTCATCAATGATTTTTATATTACAAATGTACTATAAAAAGAGGATTGAAAAATCCAGATTCAATATTACCATGGCCGTTTATACCTGGGGTATTTTGTGGGGGATAGCTATGAAATAAAAATATTTCACCTTAACTTTATTCAAACAAATTGCCTTAGGCATTGTTAAGAAATAAATAGTACAAATATAACTTCGCAATATGGTGGAACTTATTTCATCAACGTTCCTAGGCGATAAAGCCTTTAAAATGAAGGAGAAAATAATCCTTGAGGCGCTTTAAAAATATTGAATCAGTAGAAAATATTTTCCGGTAATTCATCCTTCAGTAATCCGGCTTCATGGGCTTTGGTGAAGAGTGTGCCAATTGCTTTACGCCCTGTGTTGCCAAGGTCGGTAGTATAATCGTTTACATAAAGCTTTATGTGCTTGCGCATTACTTCTTCCTCCATCTCCTGTGCGTTGCAGGTTATGAATGGCGACAAATCAGGGTAACGATGCCATGACCAGGTCAGGCTTTCTTTGATGATGGCATCTACAGCAGCACAGAGTTCATGATCGAAACTGCGGCGCATAACAATTCCCCCCAATGGAATAGCCGCTCCTGTCGTATCTTCCCACCAGTCGCCCAGGTCAAGTAGTTTTGTAAGGCCCTTTTTCTGGTAAGTAAATCGCCCTTCGTGAATAATCAGACCGGCATCAAAATTACCGTCAATCACCGCAGATTCTATTTCATTAAATACGAGCTCAGTCTTATTTTTAGCATGAGGATAGGCAAGGGATAACAGCAGGTTGGCAGTTGTTTTTATTCCCGGTATGGCTATCCTGCATGTATTGATCTCTTCCTTGGTCATTGGCTTCATGGCCACCAGCAGCGGACCAACGCCAACCCCCAGAGCGCTGCCACTATGCAGCAAAGCATATTGATCAACCGTGTGGAGAAAAGTACTATAACTGAGTTTGGTGATGTCCAGTTTGCCCAGTTCCGCCCATTGATTCAGCGTTTCCACATCTTCCATTACAAAGTCGAAAGTAATACCCCGGGTATCTATCTTGCCATTCACCATGGCATCGAATATAAAGGTATCATTCGGGCACGGACTGAAGCCAATCGTAAGTTTCATGCTGCAAAATTAGCTGAAAGCTGGTGATATTTATTTGAGTATTAAAATGTCAGGTAGCTATAGTTATAAGCCGGAAACAAACCCTATCAGCCACTCATTAAGGTTGATAATGGCATCCTTCATTTTCCATTGGCTTTTATCGCGGGGTATAACATAATTGGATATCGCCCTGATCTGCGCAAAGGGTACATTTTCAGAGAGGCATACATAATGAAATGCCGCTCCTTCCATACTTTCCACCTGGCATTGGTATTTTTCGCTCCGGCGCTTAATTGAAGATTCATTACCACTTACCGTATTTACCGTGAGACCTGATACATGAGGTAGCAGAATATTGCTATGCAGTTCAGATAGCGGATTGATGAGTTTGCCAGAAGAGAAGGGAGTATCATTAGCTTGTAACAGGCCCATTTCAAAGATATCTATGTAGTTGTCGTGGTCTTCAGCGCCCATATCGCCATATTGCTCACTGGTAACGAATACCAGCACACCCAATGCAAGAGTAGTGTCGAAACTGCCCCCTATGCCGGCCTGAATCACGAGATCGTAATGGTGTAACTGCAACTGTTTTGTAAGTGCATAGGTAGTAGCTACCATGCCAATACCGGGTATAAGCACATCGCACGTCACCCTCATGCCGGAGGCATTTTGAATATAACGGGTAAAAGGAGCGATTTCGGCCCCGGTTGCGGCTACTATCAGCAATTGCATGCTGCAAGATAGGGCGATATTTTGTTATCCTGAATATCAGGGTTTGTCAATACCACCCAGTAACCCTAATTTTGCAATTAAATAAGGAAAATGGTATATCTGACACGTGTTGAACATTTTAATGCTGCCCACAAATTATACAATAAGGATTGGAGCAATGAGGAGAATAAGGAGGTGTATGGTAAGTGTGCCAATGAAAACTGGCACGGGCATAACTATGAGCTGCATGTGACCATAAAGGGTATACCAAATCCGGAGACGGGTTTTATATATAATGCAAAAAACCTTGGCCAGCTTATCCAGGATGTTATAGTGGAGAAAGTAGATCACCGAAACCTGAACCTGGATGTAGATTTCATGAAAGGCAAGTTTACCAGCGCTGAGAATTTTGCTATGGGCATTTGGCATGAGCTGAAGCCGCATATTGAAAAAGGCAGTGTTTTGTTGCATTGCGTAAAGCTGATAGAGACGCACAAGATCTATGTAGAGTATTTCGGATAGTATTCATCAATGGACTTATAATCAATTGTTAGCTTGTTTTTATAGTATTACCGCTACTATTGTAAAAAAAATAAAATTGGCATACCAGAAAAAGGAATCATACGACGAAAGCGTAACCAACGCGCTGAAAGATAATTACCGGTCTATAATTAAAGAGATAGGTGAAGATCCCGAGCGTGAAGGACTACTGAAAACACCTGAACGCGTGGCCAAGGCTATGCAGTTCATCACACAAGGCTATAACATGAATGCTGCCGATATTCTCAATTCGGCCAAATTTCATGAGTCATATAGTGAGATGGTACTGGTTAAGAATATAGAATTGTATTCACTTTGTGAGCATCATATGTTGCCCTTTTTCGGTAAGGCGCATATAGCCTACATACCCAATGGCGTGATAACCGGACTGAGTAAGATTGCACATGTGGTGGAGTGCTTCTCGCGCCGCCTGCAGGTACAGGAGCGTATGACCCACCAGATACTCGACGTGATTCAGGAAACCCTAAACCCTTTAGGTGTAGGGGTGGTGATAGAAGCCCAGCACCTGTGCATGATGATGCGTGGAGTGCAGAAACAGAATAGTGTAACCACCACATCGGCTTTCAGCGGCCAGTTTATGAAAAACGAGACCAGGTCTGAGTTTCTGAAACTGATCTCGCATAATCTGTCGTAATATCAATTTATCATCAACAATCCCGCTGTTCCATCATGGGTGGGCGGGAATGCCTTACTTTTACTTTTATTAATGCTATAAACAAAAAACAGTACATGGCACTACCAGATATTTTTTCGAAAAAAGTGGCTGACGAAATTGTTCAGCGCATTAATAACCTTACGCCATCAAGCCAGCCCAAATGGGGCAAAATGAACGTATCGCAAATGCTGGCCCACTGCAATGTGACCTACGAAATGCTTTACGAAAACAAGCATCCGGCCCCCAAAGGCTTAATGAAACTGATCCTTAAGCTGTTTATCAAAAAAGCAGTAGTTAGCGAAACTCCTTACAAGCACAATAGCGGCACAGCGCCAGCCTTCCTCATTACCACCGAAAAAGAGTTTGCCACTGAAAAGGCTCGCCTCATTGCCTATATCACCAGGACCCAGCAACTGGGTGGCGCATCCTTTAACAATAAAGAATCCCATTCCTTTGGCCCGCTTACCACTACCGAGTGGAACAATATGTTTTATAAACACCTTAACCACCATCTGTCGCAGTTTGGGGTATAGGTAATACTAAGTGTTTGGGGGGAATTTGATGATGATGTGATGCCACATTGCTAAGGTGAAATTGTGCAATTTTAATAGGATGGAATGACAAATCCCAATCCTAAGTGTTATGATGCAATCAATAAATCAATGGGCTGTTTGTGATGATGCATAAAAATTCTTAAATTTGTAATTATGCATGTTCAGGTAAATTTAGAATTTGATCAGTTGCTGAAAATTGTGAGGAGTTTACCATCCGGTAAACTTAAGCAGCTTAAAGCAGAGATTGAGAAAAAATCAGGAGGTGAACCCACCGGCCTTGAAGAGCTACTTTTAAATGGCCCGACTGCAACAAAAAAAGAGTTGGATACAATTGCCAAAAACAGAAAAGCAATCAATCAATGGCGGGCCAAACAATAATGATTGATACTTCTATCTTGATTGATTATTACCGCAAAACCGATAAGGAAAATTCGGTTTGGATACGTTTAATAAGGGAAGGATTTAGGTTCGCAATTTCGTCTGTTACCAAATATGAATTATACTCAGGCGCAACTTCATTGCAGGTGAGTTTTTGGGATGATGTTTTAAAGAGCTTGGAGGTTATTTCGTTGGATGAGGCATCAGTTGATATTGCAGTTGAAATAAATGCTGTTCTTAAAAAGAACCGGAAACAGATTGATCTGGCAGATTTGTTTATTGCAGCTACTGCCGTATCCAATGGTTTACCCATCGCTACACTTAACAAGAAACATTTTGAGCGGGTTGATAAAATTGAAATAATCATCTAGCGTAGGGAGTCTTTCTCTTCTTCTATATTAAATACTTTGCAGGAATTATTGACCTCCATCAAATTGTGTAAGGTTAAAAATTGAAGGGTAAATTTCACCCCTGCCATTCTAATCGCATTATCTTTGCCTTGTGTCGTTAAGTAAAATTATTTGTTTATTCCTCTTATGCTGTATTCCTGCGCTGTCATCAATAGGGCAGGAAGCCAGGGTTACATTCAGGGTACTGGATAAAGAAAATGCGCCGGTGCCCTATGGCGCCATGCAGGTAAGCAGCATTGCCGATTCTGTTCATGCGCACTTTGGCGCCAATATAGACAGTAATGGAAAGGCTGTCTTTACATTGGAACAGGGGCAGAAGTACATAGTAAGACTTAACGCCATCAACTTTAAACCGGTTACTAAAAATATACTTGTAAAGCGTGAGCGCCCTGTGTTTACACTGGTGGTAGAACCGGATGCCAAATCACTCGGTGATGTAGAGATCACCTTTAAACGGCCCTTGCTCCGGCAGGAAGAAGATAAGACCATAGTAGACCCTGAGGAACTGGCTGCCAGCAGTACCAATGCCTACGACATCATGGAAAAAATCCCCGGTATTTTTGTAGATCAGGACGGCAATATATACATCACCAGTACTACCCCTGCTACTATTTATATCAACGGCAGGGAGCAGAAAATGAGCAATGCCGATGTGGCTGCCATGCTGAAGAGTCTGCCACCCAACTCCATAGACCGTATAGAAATAATGCGCACCCCATCGGCTCGCTATGATGCTTCAACAAGTGGGGGTATAGTAAACGTAATTCTGAAAAAAGGTGTGAAGATAGGGCTGACAGGAAATGCCAATACCGGCATAAATCAGGGCACATACGGCAATCAGTTTGCCGGTGTTATGATCAGCAATAATAATGGCATTTGGAACACCAGCCTTACCCTGCAGGCCAGCCACCGCGAGACCGGTGAGCAAATGAAGACCGACCGCATATTTGCCGCCGACTCTATGCTGTCTCAGAATGCCTGCACTCGATATCCGGGCAGTTCTTATTTTGCCAGCTACAGCATTGGCTATACTCCGGGCAAAAAATGGGATTTCACCTATGACGGGCGGTTAAGCTATAATCAAAATCAAAGCAGTAGCAGCAGTCCTGCCAGCATTGAAAAAATAAGCACGGGCATTGCTTCAGTAAGTTATGTTACTGATCTCAACAACGCTTCACACAATTTCAACCTTACCCAGGGCTTCTCTTCAAAATACAAGCCCGATACATCAGGCTCCGAATGGACAACCGATGTCTCTTATAACTATGTACCAACCAACTCTACACAAGACTATAACACTACCTATACCGTTCCCCTTTCTGCCCTAATGGGTGGCGATGGCAACATTACCACACACCTCAGTTTTCTGTCGCTTAGGTCCGATATGGTGAAAAAACTGCCCTACAAAAGCAGCCTTGAAATGGGTGTGAAAATGACGGATGTTTGGTTTGACAATAATACGCACTACACTATAACAGGTAACGGTATTACAGCCAACGACCCCAGTCGTACCAATGCCTATAATTATGATGAGCAGATTTATGCAGGCTATCTTCAGGCATCCAAAAGTTTGGGCAGCATATTGGTAAAAGCAGGTGCCAGGCTGGAGAATACCAATATGAACGGCAACCAGGTAGTGCCTTCAGATACCGGTTTTTCCATCAGGCGTACCGATCTGTTTCCGTATGTATATATAAGCCGCAAAGTGATGAGCATCGGTGGTTTCGATCTGAAGGCCTACCTTATCTACCGCAAAACCATTACCCGGCCTACTTACGAATACCTGAACCCCTTTCCCCGCTATGTAGATCAGTATATGTCTGAGTCAGGCAACCCATCCTTAAAGCCGCAGTTTGCTAAAAACTATGAGGCCAATATTTCGGTAGATGAACGTCCGCTTTTTGCATTGGGCTACAACGATATGACCGATATTTTTTCCCAGGTTATCTACCAGGACAACTCCAGCCAGCGAAAGACATACCGCACCTACGATAACCTGGGCAGCAACAAAGAATTATACCTGAAGGGTATGGCAGGCATACCACCGGGTAAAGTTTATTTTTTCATCTTAGGTGCGCAATACAACCACAATATATACGACGGGCAATACAACGGGTCCCCGCTCAGCTACAACCACGAAAGCTGGACATTCTTCACTTACCAGACCCTCAAACTCAGCAAGCTTACCCAGGTGGTAATAAATGGCTTTTTGCGCTACAAGAGTCAGGTACAGTTTTATGAGTTAGATCCCTTCGGATCACTGAATCTGAGTATAAATCACCAGTTTCTGAAGAAAAAGCTGAAGATTACCATGAGTGTTACCGATATGTTCTTCACCAACAATAATGTGTTTAGTATAAACCAGGGCAATATTCATGCCTCCGGCCTTCGCAAAAGCGACACCCGCCGCTTCGGGTTAAATGCCAATTATAATTTTGGCATACGTAAAAAGGAAGATCATAATTTCCTCAATGCCGAGGCCCCCGAATAACATTTGTTGTGCTTTCCTCATATATTATTCATGCCCTCCCTCCGTCCCAGCCCAGGGATGCAAATAATTTGCACTAAAGGAATTTTAAACTATCTTTGCAGCCCCTTAAAAGGGAAAGTTCGGGATGTAGCGCAGTCCGGTAGCGTACAAGGCTGGGGGTCTTGTGGTCGCTGGTTCGAATCCAGTCGTCCCGACCATTTTACGAAAGTGAACGAACTTGCACATTTTTTGCTGGTTTGTTCACTTTTTTGTTTGATTTGCTGGATTTTTTCTGCTTTTTTGTTCGATTCAGAGATCGCATCCTGCTAACTCTGCTTTTGTCAATAAAGAATATTAATCAAAGCTCATTTTGTTGTATATTTGGCTATTCAGTGCCCATTTTATATGGGTCTATTTTCACTTTGAATAATATATCTGATGACTGATTTTTTTTCAATGATTGGCTCAATTGCATCCTTAATAAGTATCCCCCTCGCCATTTATTTATTTCTCAAATCCAAGGAAGCCAAATTTGACAAACTAAAAAAAGACATCGTAAGAATTTTATCCTATCAAATAGGCGACGAAAGAGTACTATCAACTTTTGAAATTAAAACAGTTATAAGTTCGAAACTAAGAGAAAGCAGAATTAGAGTCGATTCAATTAGTGTAAGTGAAATAATTGAAGATTTAGTTTCTGAAACCATATCGAGCCCTTTGATAGGAAAGGAAAGGAAAACTCAAATACTCCTTAATCTTAAAAAAATATACTTGAAAGGTGAACTTTTTGACGAATTAGAAACTATCACTGATAATGAAAAAATCACTTGGGAGAATATTGAACCTAAATTTAAAAACATTGTACAACAAAGAATTAGGGTAGCAAAAAATCTTGAAGAAATTAATGAAAAAAGTTCAAAATACAAACAGCAACTATCCACTATATTTGCTATTACAGCTTTTTTGTTAACGGTTCTGACGATGATAATATCTGTAATTGGGAAAGATAAATTTCTGGAATGGAATAACAAAATTGATAAGCCATTTAAAGAAAACGAGTTTATTATTACAATTATTCTCGGAGCGGCAACAAGTATCTTGGCTGGGTTAACAACCTTAATCTTTAGAAGGCAATCAAAAAAATAGTTCGAACGTTGTCCAGCTAACCATTGCACGACTTGGCACGAATTAGGCCGTTCCTGCCAATAAATGCTCAATCTTACTTATTAAGGCTTGCAACGCTATCAAGTCCCTGATAAAAGAGTTCAAAAGTTACCCAGCCAAGTATTGTCAGCAATTTACTAGTTGTTCCCTATACTTCCCCAATAATCCCAATAGTTTCTGTAAGGCAAGCAGGTCTCGTATAAATTGGCTCGAATGATCCAGTCACCCCGAAAAAGAAGAGCGGATAAACAGAGCATAGTGCGCCTGCCCTTCTCCGCTCTTGTTTTTTCAACGAAAGTGGCCGCTCAGTTTCCCGCTCTATACTTGCTGGTTTGTTCCCATTTTTGCTTGTTTTCCCAAATTTTCAAGTTTTGAGGTTCGAATCCAGTTGCTAATTTTAGCACATTTTAGTACCTTGAATTATGTCGGACACTTTACTTAAGATAATACCAACTGATTCTACATATGTTCCCGATAGTTTGTCGGAAAACAAATGCAGAATTTATTTACAGACATTATTTGATGCAAATCATGTAACGTTTCTCGCAACTCAAGACGTTGAATTTATAGACCCTGGACAAAATTTCGAGCATGTTTTTTGCAATGTCTGTGCCAGGGAAATAAACCTCGGATATTGGGAAGAAAAAGTGGATAGTGCTTCGATCAATAAATTTAATGACCTGACATTTTTAACACCATGTTGTGGGAATCGAATTTCTCTTAATTCACTTCGCTATGAATGGCCTGCTGGTTTTGCAAGGTTCTCAATTCAAATACTGAATCCAAATGTTGTGCTAACCGATCAGGCTCTGCAACAACTACAAGAGATATTAAATACTCCTTTGAGGAAGATTTGGGCTCATTATTAGTTTTATGAAACTTTAGTTCGAAACTTGTCCGGCAAACCATCGACAAGTATTTGCCAGTATTTGCTAGATTTGTTTCCAAAGTTTAGTTTCTGGTTTTCAGGTTCGAATCCAACGCAGTTGCCTTTCTAACTTTATTATCTTTATTTTAATTCTATGAAATGGATATTTTTTTTATTTCTCGTTATACCTGTATTGGCGAGATCTCAGGTTAACGACGATTTTATCAGGCAAAAAGTATTACAAATAGGAATTGTTGATAGCGAATTTGTTTTTGGCAAATGGAATGACAAAGGAGGTACAGAGACACATCTGAGATACTTAGGCCAAATCATTACAAAAAGAGGCAAGCGATTCAAGATAATGAACTCAGTCTGGCTATGGGGCCTTTCTAGTCGTGCGACAAGTAGAATCTTGGTTTTTGATGCTCAAAATCGTTACATAGGTAGCTATTACGTAGGCATGACATATGATCTACCTGACAAACTATCGAACGGTAAATTAATATTTAGAAACACTAAAAGAGGAGATTGTGACAAAAAGCTGATTACAATTGTCAACTTGAATAATGGCCTTCCAAAACAGTTCCTTCTGAAATGTAAAGGCGATTTTGGTGATATCTACACATTCGGGACAGACTAGTGAACCGTGAAAATTAGTCTTTAAGTCTTATTCTTTTAGTGTCTTACTCTGTTTTGATATTAGTTCGAAGGTTATCCAGCTAAATCCTGATAAATATTAGCCGCATCTTGCCAGTTGTTACTCATTCTTCCCCAATCATATTCAAAAGTGCCCGTAACGCTAAGAGGTCATTTATAAAAAGGTTCGAAAGTTGTCCGGTCTTTTAGCCGCCATAGCTTTTCAGCGAAGGAGGCTCCGCCCCCGCTCTCACTCTCGCTCTATACTTGCTGGTTTGTTCCCGTTTTTGCGTGTTTCTCCACAACGATTCTTGTTTTTCGGCGCAAATCCATTTGTAAGAATTGATTCGCATAAATATTAGGCTGTTATTGGTTATTACTCATGGCATCGGCAATACGTTTTTCTGCATCTTCTTTTGTGATTCCATTCCAGTAATCCCCAACCTAAAAACAGGAGGGGAGCCCGTGTTACGTGGCTCGTGTTTTTTTGCTTAATAGTGAGATACTGATGAATGGTGCCAACGCCACTGAAGCTATATAGTAGTCATGGCCTCTGGAACAAAAATATTCCCCATTGGAAATTATCCACAGATAGGTGTTTCATAACACACCATGGCATAACCCACTTGTCCCGGCATGGGCGGGTTAAGTTTGCGGATGGCGACGCGGATCTTTAGGGCAAAGGGGAAGGATGCTTTGAGCTGGTTGTGGATGCTGTATACAAGGGTTTCGAGAAGGAGTTCGGGTTCCTTGAAGGTATTGGCTACAGTGCTTTGTATGATGGTGTAGTCGGCATAGGGCCAGGGCTGGGTATCGGGCAGCCATACATCTACATCGGTTTCGAAATCATTGCCCAGTATTTTCTCCTGGGGGTATAGGCCCACCGGGGCATGTAGTTTTATTCCGTGCAGCGATACTGTAAGCATATGTTATGGTCAAGGGGGCAAATGTAGTATGTGCGGGCATGATAATCAAATACAGCCACCCAAACCATGCACCAAAGGTAAATACAACCTGCTAAAACCGTGGCGCAATAGCATAGGGATTGAGCGCTACCTGGTACCTGATATTATCGGCCGGGGCCAGGGTATTGAGGTCGTACACGGTATACCAGCCGGCATTACAACTGCCTGCTATACAGTGATGGGCTGGTATGCCGCCGTTAAAGTTGTTCTGGCTGGCTATATACAGCAGTCCATCCTGGTTGTCGACAGCAATATCGTGCGGCCCGTAAAAATCGCCGTTCAGTATTTTCACCACGGTATCGGTGGTATAGTCTATAACAAATACAGTGCCCAGCTTGCCGGTGGCAGCATTTGTGCGGTCGAGCGAGCAGGCCACAAAAAGATAGTGTTTGGATTCGCACACAGCCATTTCCTGGGGCCATGCGCCCACGGTTATAACCTTGATGAGCGTATCGGCATGAGCATCCATAACACGTACCTCGCCGGTGTTCTGGCAGGATACATAATACTTCGACTCGTCGGGCGCCATTTCCACCTGGTGAGGGTCGGGTGTTAGGCCGGGTACCGATGTCCATGTTGTTGCTTTACCGTCTATGCTGATGGGTGTGGCGCAATAGCCACCTGTGCAATTGAACGTGATGCGCTCGACCACATTGCCGAATTCCTCGGTTACAAAAAATGTATCGAATGAGGCATTGCCGGTAATGCCATGAGGTTTTATCAGTCCGCTGCCGAAGCCCGCATTTTCCGTCATCTTGTGGTTGATGGACAGGGAGGAAGTATTTATCGTAGTGAGGTAACCATTATAATAACCCGAGACCATAAGGGCGGTATCCTGTGGCGACAAATACAGTATACTCCAGCCAGCCTGTCCGGCCACAGCAAGGCTGCTCAGGTCGGCAGCGCCGATAACGGTATCGGTACGGGTGTCTATTTTTTCAATCAGGTTACCGGCATAAAAACAGTTGTAGGCATAACGTCCATCCGCTGAAATTTCGAGGTCATGCTGTGATCCGTTTCCCGAACCGCCTACGGGTATATAGCGCATTACGAGTTTGCTTTTGGCATCTATCACTGCCACCAGGTTGCTGCCAGATTGGGTAAGATAAATTTTCTGCCGGGTATCGGCATTGGATGCGAAGGGTATGTTGCCATCTCTGTCGGGTGAGCCGTGGGCGATCCAGTTGAACAGTGTGTAATATTCGGCGGTGGTAAGGGGTGTAAATTTATGAGCGGGGTCGTATACTTTGGTGCCGAGGGTAGAATCAGGATTGGCATAGTAGAGTATGGAGCTATAAGTACTGCTGTAAGGCACAGCCACAGCCCCAAATGAGCAACCCTGAAACATATGCTCCCAGGTATCCAGGTTCAGTTTTCCGGCGCCGGCATAGTCTTTTGAATTATGACAACCCGAACCGGCACATTTGGTGATGAGGATGCTGGCTATAGAGTCGGGATAATTGCCATTGGCAGGCGTAATAATGATTTGGGGTTTATGCACACAGGAGGAAATCCAGATTGCAATTGAAAAGGCGGATATAGTTACCAATAGAAGGATGCGTTTCATTTACTTCCTTGTTTTTGATTAAAGTTAGCTAAATAATATTAAAACGCTTTGTGGGGGATGGTTATTATGCAGACCGGTAAAATACACAGGCAGCCCTACATGCAGCAAACTGTATTATCTTGCAGCGCCATACATGAGATATATTTACCTGCTGCTGTTGCTGATCTGTCTGCCCAATATGCTCCGGGGGCAGGCAAGGGAGAATACTCCCCTTGCTGTCAGCGTGGCCATAGACCGCATATTAGTAGAGGGCAACACCATAACCAGGACATCGGTTATACTACGCGAGATTGGCATACACGAGGGCGACTACGTCAGCGCCGACTCGCTGGATATACTGAATGAGCAGATAAAATTGCGGCTGTTCAATCTGCAATTGTTCAATGAAGTGGAGCCCCGGCACGAAGATTTTAATGGAAGGGTAGTATGGCATATAAAAGTTAAGGAGCGCTGGTTCATTTTACCATCGGTCACCATACAGTTTGCCGACAGGAATTTTAATACCTGGTTTGTAAAGCAGCACAACGACCTGCGCAGGGTTATGGCAGGGCTCACCATTACCGATAAAAACTTCAGGGGCAACCTGGAAAACCTGGCAGTAACTGTGCAGGCTGGGTATACCCAAAAGCTGGCCATAACTTATATGCGGCCATATGTGAACAGCGGGCAGACATCGGGACTTGGCTTTACGGTGAGCATGGCACAAAGCAGGCAGGCTTATTTTGCTACCGATTCGAATAAACTGGTTTATGCAGGCAACTACACTGGGCCGGTTATTTCGCATCAGTTCGAGGGAGGGATAAACTATATGTATCGCCCTGCATATGCTACCCGGCACATCTTTCAGTTGAGCTATAAAGACTATGGGGTGAGCGATACGATACTAAAACTTAACCCTGATTATTACAGCAACAAGAGCATGCATGCCCGGTTTATGGAGCTTAGTTATCGTTTTGAGTATAATGGGGTGGACAACTGGAGTTATTCGCTTAAAGGGCAAAAGGTTGTGGTAACCGGTATTGCCCGGAGCGGCTTTGAGGGATTGAACACGCAGGCATTTGCTACTGTTGAGGCCGGTCTGTTTCGAGGTCTTGGGTCTAAGTGGTATATCTCGGCTATTTTCAGGGGGCGTGTTATGTACCCACAGCAACAGCCTTACTTTTTTCAGGGTGGCCTGGGCACACAGACCGATTATGTGAGAGGTTATGAATACTACATCATAGACGGCAGCAACTACGGGCTGCTGAGGCTGGACCTGAAGCGGGAATTATTCAGGCGTTCCTGGTCTTTCCCGGTAAGGTATTTTACCGCATTACCGCTTCGCATCTACCCAAAGGTGTTTGCCGATGCGGGGTATATAGATTGCCCGGTGCCGGGAAACAGTTATTTAAGCAATAAGCTTATTTATAGTTATGGCGTGGGTTTAGACATCGTAACACTATATGATATAAAGATAAGACTGGAGTACTCCTGGAATCATTTGAGCCAAAATGGATTATATTTACATTTCAATAGTGAATAAATCTGCCACAGGAACGTTGACGAAATAAGTTCCACCATATAACGAGTAAGATGGTGGAAGTTATTTTCTTCATTCCACAGGGTATTGTGAGGATTGCCTGATGATATTCGGATGAAGGGTAGCGAACCTGCTCTTCTGATTTTTGAAATAGAAAACATGTTAGTAGCATTATACAACAGATCATTCGATGAGCAAGACATACCGGTACTGATCCGGGTACTGGAATTGCTGGAACAACATAAACTTACCCTGATCTTCTATAAGGAGTTCTACGAGCGCATTCAGTCGTTCATACCGTTTATTGTTGCCCCAAGGTTATTTACGGGTAAAAAAGATCTGCCCCCTCATACCGATATGCTCTTCAGCCTGGGTGGCGATGGCACGATGCTTGATGCGGTATGTTTCGTCGGTAATACCAATATCCCGCTTATAGGCGTCAATTTCGGCAGGTTGGGTTTTCTGGCTGCTATTCCGGCCAATGAATCGGAAGCGGCTATTATGTCGCTGGTAAGGGGGTCTTATACCCTCGAAAAAAGAACTTTAATACACCTCGATTCCAGCGTTCCATTGTTCAGTGGTTCACCTTTTGCGCTGAATGAGTTTACCATACACAGGCAGGATACTTCATCCATGATAAAGATTCACACCTACCTGAATGGGGAATTTCTGAATACTTACTGGGCAGATGGGCTGATTGTGGCTACCCCCACGGGGTCTACAGGTTATTCGTTGAGTTGTGGCGGGCCGGTTGTTTTTCCGCAAACATCCAGTTTTGTTATCACTCCGGTTGCTCCGCACAATCTCAATACCCGCCCCATAGTTGTGCCTGATGATAACGTTATTTCTTTCGAGATCGAGGGGCGTTCTGAGCAATTTTTGTGCACTCTTGATGCGCGCACCGAGACAATCCGGTCTTCTGTTCAGCTTGCAGTAAAAAAAGAAAGTTTTATGGTCTCATTGGTTCGTCCGGATGAGCATAATTTTCTTAAAACGATACGTCAGAAATTATACTGGGGAATCGACAGGAGAAATTAGCTATATAACTAATGTGTCAATTGGCTTTCGGCTATTATTCAGTTAGAATTTGTTTATTTACAGGATAATTCCTATTTTTCCGTAAAATAGAATATTTTTAAAATCTATACTCATGAATTGAAACTCCTGATAGCTAAAACTACAGAGTGTTTTACTATTCAGAAACATTTAAGTTAACAGTCTTTATATCATACAAAATGAAAAAAATCTATCTTCTGGCCTTATTATGCTGCATTAACTCTGCGGCTTTTTCTCAGGTTACCGCTAATATTTGGGCGAATGCTCTTGCCGGAACTTTCAAAACAGGCAACTGCGGCTCTACCGGTATCCGCACTGATAATACAATTGTTGCAACTTCTACGGCTCCCGTCAGGAGGGGGTATGCCGTATTCGACCTCAGCACGATACCTGCCGGTTCGCAGATCAATAGTGTAACTGTTGGTTTTTATGTTTCATTAGGTACCGCAGGCACTATTTCTGCAACCAATACCTATGGCTTTGCAGGCGATCTTTCTACTGTTACAGTTCCTGCCACATTGTATGCAGATATGGTGGCCGGTACCTTACTCTCGGCTGTAGCCTATCCTGCGGGAGCCGGTAATCATACAGTTGCCTCTACTCCTGCTGCAGTGGCTTTTATTCAGGCCAATATCGGTAGCAAAGTATCTGTTTCTTTCACAAACGGAGGAACTTATATTTTCAACATTTCCGGCGAAACCGGATCTATTGCTACGATTACCACAGCCAGTCATGCTCCATATATTCAGGTAAATTATTGCCCGCCACCAACAGCCGTTACTGCCGCTGCAATGCCTAATCCACTATGCGATGGTAGTACACTAAGTCTGGTTGGAACCGGTGCCAGTACCGATGTATTAAGCTGGTCATGGAATGGTCCGGGCGGGTTTACTTCTGCCGTAATGAGTCCAACATTGACAGTAACGCCGACATCTGCAGGTGTCTATACGCTTACAGCAACAAATACCTGTGCTACAGGTGCAGGTTCTATTTCTGTTGTTACTCCGGTTGTTACGGTTAATCCATTACCTACAGCAATTACCGGCAGTCTTTCTGTATGTACCGGCTCATCTACCTTATTGTCTTCTACACCCGCTGGTGGTACATGGACCAGCAGCAATACCGCTGTTGTAACCATTAATGCCGCTTCCGGTTTGATGACCGGTGCAGGCGCAGGTGGCGCAACAATTACCTATACAGCGCCGGTTACAGGCTGCCAGATCACTGCGGCTGTTACCGACAATGATCCTCCGGGCACTACTTCAGGCCCATCTGAGGTATGTATCGGCAACAACATTACACTTATCAATCCAATGCCAGGCGGCACATGGAGCAGCACACTTCCCGGCACTGCATCAGTAGTGGGTGGTACGGGGGTGGTTACCGGTGTCGCTGGCGGTACTGCCAGTATTTTGTATACAATCAGCGGCTGCCCTGCTGCAACTTTCCCGGTCACAGTTAATAATCTTCCTTCACCGATAACTGGTCTCAATAACGTTTGTGTCGGTTCTCTGATTACGCTTAACGATGTGGATCCCGGTGGCATTTGGGGTAGTTCAAATATTGCTATGGCTACGGTTACTTCCGGTGGTACTGTTACAGGTGTTGGACCAGGTGCGCTTAATATTACTTATACCGACGGGATTACTTCATGCCAGGTGCTTTTCCCAATTGTTGTAAATCCGCTTCCGGCAGCAATAGGTGGTCTTTCCAGTGTTTGTCTCGGGTCTATAATTACGCTTTCTGATGCAACAGGTGGTGGTACGTGGTCAACTACAGGTTTTTATACTATTATCAACCCTGTTACGGGTGTAGTTAACGGCACATCTTTGGGAGTAGATGATATTACCTATACTATTACCGCTACTTCATGCGCGGTTACCACATCGGTTACTGTTAATCCGCTGCCTGTAGCTATTACCGGTACACGGATCGTTTGCCAGGGTGCAACCACAACCCTGGCTGATGCAAGTACAGGTGGAACATGGTCCAGCTTAAACATCAGCTTTGCTACTGCCGACGTTACAACTGGAGTAATCACCGGTGTTGGTGCAGGTAATGTATCCATTGTTTACACTTTGCCTACAGGCTGTAGTACCAGTACTATGGTAACGGTAAATGCTTCCCCTGCCTCAGTGATTACTCCCGCAGGGCCAACTACCTTCTGCACAGGTGGCAGTGTAGTGCTAAATGGCGCTACCGGTGCCGGTCTTACTTATCTGTGGTATAAAGATGGATTACCATTAGCTGGTCAAACTAATTTGTCCTATACTGCTTCGGCTACAGGAGCCTTTACGCTGTATACTACGAATGCCAATTCTTGTACTACAGCATCTGCAGTTGTGAATGTGAATGCAGGTATTACCGGTACTTTGAGCAACACTACGCCGCTTGCTTTTTGTATCGGCAATAGTGTAGCGCTGAAGGTAAGCACAGGCGCTGCAGTTGGTTCTATTACCTATCAGTGGCAATTGAACGGGGTTTCAATTGCAGGCGCTACAGACAGCACTTATAATGTTACCGTTAGTGGTCATTATTCCTGCGATGTTCATATAGCCGGCGGTTCCGGAATATGCTCAGTTACCTCTGATACTGATAATGTAATTGTACATCCTTTGCCGGCGCCTGTAATTGCTTACAATGGATCAGTGCTTTCAACCGCAGCGGGCTTTGCCGGTTATCAGTGGTATCTCAATACAACAGGCATTCCGGGAGCTAATTCCAATACTTTTGTGCCAACTAATAATGGTAGTTACAGGGTAAGGGTTACCGATGGTTACAGTTGCGGCGGGTTCTCCAATACATATGTAGTAACCAATGTGGGTGTTAGCCAGATTGTAAATGCGGAAGACATAACTATTTCACCAAACCCCGCATCCTCAGTCTTACATGTTGAATCACCTGTTGCCTTAAACGTGATTATTACAACTGTCGAAGGAAAGGTGGTTGCAGAGCAGGCAAACGCTAAGGAGATTAATATCACCGGTCTTGCCGGTGGTATGTACTTTATTACGCTTTATGATGGCAATAGTAATTTTACAGTAGTGAAAAAGTTCATTAAAGAATAGAAGGCAGCAGGACCTTACTTTAGTTGCTGCCTTGTTGGAATGATATTGCTGTTTGTTATTTAAAATTTGTAAATTCTTAATTGTCAGTGTGATAAGTGGCTTTGCCCTATTTATTACGCTGACAATTTTTCAGGTTTAAGCATAATTTTGATAGTTTGAAATTTTATACTTAATTTAGTAGCAATATTCAGATATAATAAATTTATCGTTAACACATATGTTATGAAAAAAATGTACAAATTTCTAAACCTGTCTTTGGCAATTATACTTAGTTGTAGCAGCCAAAATCTATTTGCTCAGACCACTACGTTTAACTATACCGGTGCGATGCAAACATATACTGTTGCCGCCGGTGTATTTTCTTTATCTGTTGATTGCAGGGGAGCGCAAGGTGGCAATTACCCCGGGTTCGGTTCGGGTGGCAATGGTGGTCGTGTACAATGTACATTGGCTGTTACTCCCGGTGAGGTTCTTTATATTTATGTAGGCCAGCAAGGGCCTAACGGAGGTACTGGTTCTGTTCCTCCCGGTGGTTCCAACTCTGGTGGCGGCGCCAATGGCGGTGCCGGCAGCAGCAGTATCGGTGGTGCAGCCGGTGGTGGTTCATCGGATGTGCGTACCGTTTCCGGTACTACATTTGCTGCCCTCAACAGCAGGTTGATTTCAACCGGTGCAGGTGGTGGTGGCGCATGGGATTGCGGTTCTGATGCTGGTGGTCCTGGTGGCGGTCTTACCGGCGGTACTGGTACCGATTGCGGTTCCTATAATGTTTCTACCGAAGGCGGACCAGGTACTCCTACTACAGGGGGGGCTGCAGGTTCATTTGGAGGTACTGCAGGTGGTTTCGGTTTTGGCGGTGATGCTTATTCAACCTTCTTTGGCGGCGGCGGTGGCGGCGGCTGGTATGGCGCGGGTGGCGCTTATTCAGGCGGTGGCTGCGGTGGCTCTTCTCATACCGGCACCGGTGTTACTGCGGTTACAATGACTACCGGTTTTCAAACCGGTAACGGTCAGGTAATTTTTACCGTATTATGTACTACACCTGTGGGCGGCACTATTGTTGGTTCGTCTACGGTATGTGTTGGTTCTACCGATGCCCTTACCGATCCTACAGGTACAACAGGTGGTGTTTGGTCCAGTACCAGTCCGGGTGTTGCTACAGTAAATCCTGCAACCGGTTTGGTTACCGGTTTGTCTGCAGGCGTTACTACTATAAGTTATACAATTACTTTAAGCTGCGGAACTGCTTTCGCTACAAAATCAATAACGGTTAATCCTTTACCGGCAGCTATTGTAGGTTCAACTCCTTTGTGTGCCGGTTCAGCGATGACAGCTTCTGATGTCACTCCGGGCGGTGTCTGGAGCAGCAGCAATACAGGTGTTGCTACTGTTACTACATTATCAGGTGTTGTTACCGGAGTAGGCGCAGGTGTTACCAATATTATTTATACTTTACCAACAAGTTGCAGCGCTCTTTTCCCGCTTACAGTTAATATTTCTCCTGTAACAATTGGTGGTCCTTCGCAGGTTTGTATGGGATCAACTATTACCTGTACTGAACTGGCTACCGGGGGGACCTGGACAAGCAGCAATACTGGTGTGGCTACAATAGGAAGCGCTTCAGGCGTTGTAACTCCTGTATCTCCGGGCTCTACTACAATTACCTATGCCAATGGCTGCGGTTTGCCGGTTTCAACCACTATTGTTGTTTATCCGCTTCCTGCACCTATCACAGGTGTATTCAATGTTTGTTTATCCGCTAATACTACATTGAGCGATGTTACTCCAGGTGGTACATGGAGCAGTGTTGGTCCTGGCATTGCCACAGTAGGTTCTCTTACTGGTATTGTTCATGGTGTTTCTGCCTCTATTACTACTATCTCTTATACTCTGGCTACAGGATGCGCATCTACTACTACTGTAAATGTTATGCCTCCACCAGCCCCTATCACAGGGCCTGGCTCAGTTTGTACTGGACAGACAATTACTTTGGGTGCGTTACCGCTGGGTGGTTATTGGATAAGCACCGATGGTACTGTTGGCGCTATTGATTCTTTTACCGGGGTTGTTACCGGTGTTACAATGGGTACCGTTACAATAAGTTATACTATCGGTTCCGGTTGCGCTGCAGTCCACACTATTACAGTAAATCCACTGGCGCCTATTGAGGGTGTTGACAGTGTATGTATCGGTTCATTCAGATATCTTACAGATATCGTGGGCGGTGGTACCTGGACAAGCAGTACTACTTCAATTGGTACCATTACTTCCGACTCCGGTAAAGTTTTTGGAGTTCTTACCGGCATTACTACCATCACTTATACGCTTCCTACAGGTTGTAAGGCAACAGTTGATTTCAATGTTGTTGATTATCCACCTGCAATATTGGGAACTATGACTGCATGTCCCTATACAACAACAACATTGGTTGATGTAGTGGGCGGTGGCGCATGGAGTAGTGGCAATACAGGCGTTGCTACCGTTGATGCCACTACAGGCGTTGTTACCGGTGTTAATGCCGATACTGTAGATATATATTATACCACCTCTCCGGGTTGTACAATTTATACCACTGTTACCATCAATCCTTTACCAGAGCCAATTACCGGCGCAAGAGTAATTTGTCCGGGAACAAAGGATACATTATTTGATACTACTCCTTATGGTGTATGGAGTTCAATTTCACCTGCTCTTACAATTGTTGATTCTACTGGTATTGTTACAGCATTGCTTGCTTCAGGTAATGGTTCCATCAGGTACACTTTACCTATTACAGGTTGTTACCGCACAGCTATCGTTACTGTTGATCCTTTACCGGTTCCGGTACTTACCTACAACTGGATTTATACTACATTGTATGCAACTCCGGGATATGCATCTTATCAGTGGTACGACAGTACTACCGGTCTTATTCCGGGCGCTACTTCACCAAGCATAGCATTAACAATGAATACCTGGTATTTTGTAGTAGTTACAGATACTAATGGATGTAAAGGCGCTTCTGCTCCTTTCTATTATAATGTAAGCATGGTTGGTGTTAAGACTACCAACGGCAACCAGGTGGTAAATGTTTATCCTAATCCGGCAAATGATGTTTTGTACATTAATGCCAATGTTAAGGTGAATGTGATAATCAGCAGTATGGAAGGTAAAACTGTACTCGAACAAAAAGATGCCAAAGAGATGGACATCAGTCACCTTGCTAGTGGCATATACATGGTTGATATGTTCGATGAAGCAGGAGTCAGGATAGGCATCCAGAAAATAGTAAAAGAATAATTCTTCAAAATCTAATAGTCTTCAAATTAAAAATGCTGCCTCACCAGGCAGCATTTTTAATTATAGGTGTTACTTGTTTCCGGATATATGCCTGATATCCTGAATTACTTCCTTTTTCCTGGCAGAAATCATTTAAATGATTGTACCACCCTTTTTGAGGCAATACTGCCCGTTAGATTTTACAACTATTGATTAATAATTTCTCTGCTGCTGAAATATTTTAAAATTATTTTGATTGTTGGTTCAATATGTTCTATTTTGGTTACCGATATTAAGGGTAGTTCTATTTTTTACTATAAACGGTGCAAATTATTTTTCGATGAATAAAATGAACATTTACTATAAACTCCTGCTGATTTTTTTATGTGGTTGCAGCGGCCACTTATTCGCGCAGACAACCACTTTTACTCCCACCGGTACTGTGGCCAGATATGTTGTACCTGGCGGCGCTACCTCGCTCAGCATTACAGCAAAAGGCGCCCAGGGTGGGTTGGGCACAGGTGCGGGCGGCAGTGGCGCCATCATGATAGGCACTTTTACAGCCACACCCGGTCATGTTCTTAAAATCATAGTTGGTCAGCAGACCACTACTACTTTTCATTATTGCGGCGGCGGCGGCGGCGGTTCCTTTGTCTGGGATTCCTCTGCAGGTAGTGTGTTGTTGCTGGCTGCCGGCGGTGGCGGCGGCGGTGGTTATAGCGGCGTAACTGCGGGTCTTGATGCGGTTACTACAGCCAATGGTACCAATGGCGGCGGCGGTGTTGCCTATGGTGGCGGCGGTGTCGGCGGTAGCGGTGGTACAATACCTTCGTATGTAAGGTATGGTGCAGGTGGCGCCGGTTGGTCTACCAATGGTGCAGGGGGATTATATTCAGGTTGCAGCGCGGCAGGAGGCGGTCAGAGAGCAATATCCGGTGGGCTTGGCGGCATTTTTGGTGGTAATACTTCATACGATGGTACAGGTGGATTTGGCGGCGGTGGTGGCGCCCAGGGTTGTTATATTGGTTACGGCGGCGGTGGTGGCGGTTTCAGTGGCGGCGGCGGCGGCGCAGGCGCAACCTATAATTCAGGTGGCGGCGGCGGTTCATTTAATGCCGGCGCACCCCAATCCAACTCAGTGGGTAACCTCGGCGATGGTATCGTAATAATTAATCAGTTGTGCGTTCCGCCATCGGCTGGCGCCATTTCGGGCCCATTAACGGTTTGCGTAGGGGCCAGTATTTCCCTTACCAATCCTTCAGCTTCACCTCCAGGCTTCTTTGGTGGCTGGTCCTGGACCAGCAGCAATCCATCCATTGCTATCGTTGGGGCTACTACTGGCATTGTTACCGGTGTGGCTCCCGGTGTCGATACCATTACTTTTACAGTTACATTTACTTGTGGTACTGCCACTATAAAAAGAGCGGTTACCGTTAATCCTTTACCCGCGGCTATTTCAGGCTACGTTGATGTTTGTCCGGGCAGTACAACTATACTTACCGATGCTACTCCCGGTGGCAGATGGAGCAGCAGTGCAGGCATAGTGGCTGCTATTGGTTCTTTAACGGGTTTGGTTAGTGGGCTTACTGTAGGCACAACTTTGATCACTTATACCGATACGGTTACTACCTGTACTATCTCCAGGTTTGTTCATGTAGTGGGCCTGACAGGCTTACATGAAGTTTGTGCCGGCAATACAATAACCATCACCCCAACTGTAGCTGGTGGCACCTGGAGCACAGGCGACGCTGCAAAGGCTACTGTTGATACAACGGGAGTGGTTTCAGGTGTTTCGTTAGGCACGGTTGCTATAGGATATACCCTGTCGTCCGGTTGTACCCTCACATGGGTGGTTACTGTAGATGCACTGGCTCCCATTGTTGGTACCGATAGTGTTTGTCTCGGTTCCGAGAGATATGTTACCGATATTGTTGGCGGCGGCGTATGGACGAGCAGCAATACATCTGTTGCCACCATTACTTCCGATTCAGGCAAAGTATCTGGTCTAACTGTGGGCATCACAACGATTACTTATACGCTGCCAACAGGCTGTAAGGCTATGGTAGATTTTAGCGTAATTGATTACCCGCCATCCATCATCGGTAACTTTACTGCATGCCCCTATACAACTACCGCATTGGTTGACGTTGTTGGCGGCGGCAGATGGACAAGCGGCAATAACGGTATCGCTACTGTTGATCCAGCTACTGGTGTGGTTACTGGTGTAACTGCTGATACAGTGGATATATACTATACCATAGCTCCGGGCTGCACTATTTATACTACCATTACTATTAATCCTTTGCCCGACCCGATTACCGGCAGCAGGGTGATATGCCCCGGCACAAAGGATACGCTTTTCGACAGCACGCCATGGGGTGTATGGAGCAGCATGAGTGGTTCGTTGCTCGTTGTTGATTCTACAGGTATTGTTACTGCATTGCTTGCCTCCGGTAACGGAACCATCCGCTATACCTTACCGCTTACCGGTTGCTACCGGTCGGCTGTGGTTACGGTCGATCCGCTGCCTGTGCCTGTAATAACCTACAACTGGGTTTATGGAACCTTGTATGCTACACCCGGCTTCGCTACCTACCAGTGGTACGACAGCACTACCGGTCTTATTCCGGGCGCTACATCATCTACCATTGCCGCTACCGAAAACAGCTATTATTATGTGGTAGTTACCGATGCTTTCGGATGCAGGGGTGTTTCAGGCCCTATCTACTACAATGTAAGCATGGTGGGCATCAATAATACGCCCAATGCGCAGGGCATAGGTTTTTATCCTAATCCTGCCAGCAGTGCCATTTACTTCGAATCTCAATCCTATATCAGGGTAATTATAGCCAGTCTCGATGGCCGGGCGCAGATGGAGCAGAGCAATCCAAAAGAAATGGACATCAGCCATCTCGCCAACGGCATTTACCTCATCTCGGTTTACGATGAGAAAGGGGAAAGAATATTGGTTAAGAAACTCGTAAAAGAATAACTTTTTTGCAAATAATTCCTGAGCCCCTTTTTTGGGGCTCTTTTTTTTTGCACGCTTGCCCCAAGAAAAGTATATTTATGCTGTATGTCTAAGAATAGCAACAAACAACCCGTCAGGCCCAATATACAGGCAACAAGGCCCGACACTCAGCAAAGGCAGCAAAAACCATCTGCCGGCACCACCGTGCCCGGCAAGGAGGGTGCCGCCTTCAAAAAATATATCCACCTCATCCTGGCAAGCTCCATTGCGGTTATTACCTGGTTATTCCTCAAGGTTTGCACCAATAATCAGCTTACCAATTGGGACGACCCCGGCTATATTAAAGACAACCCGCTCATCAAGGATATTTCTTCTGAGGGATTAGGACGTATTTTCTCTACCCCCATCATGGGTAACTATCACCCGCTCACTATCCTCAGCTATGCCATAGAATACAGCTATGTGCGCCTCGAACCCTGGCTGTACCATCTCGATAGTTTGCTCTTTCATATTGTGGTTACCCTGTTGGTCTATTGGTTTGTGCAGTTGCTTACACGCCGCCCCGTGGCTGCGGCTGTAGCCGCTTTGTTATTTGGTCTTCACCCTATGCACATGGAGTCGGTAGCATGGCTTGCCGGCCGAAAGGATGTGGTTTATGGCATGTTTTATATGGCGGCCTGTGTGGCCTATGTATACTTTCTCAGGGCCACCGGCGCCAAACGCTGGTTGCTCTACACCAGTGTGTTGCTCCTGTTTTTATGCTCCCTGCTGGGCAAGCCGGTGGCGGTTATTTTACCCATGTCCTTATTCTGTATCGACTATTTCGAAAAACGTAAACTCGACGTATCGGTATTCCTCGATAAAGTGCCTTTCTTCATTGGCGCTGTTTATTTTGGTCTCCGTTCCATAAAAGACCAGAACGCATTCGGATCGCTCACCACCGATGACCTCGCTTTTAATATCTTCGAAAGAATGGCGCTGGGCGGCTATGCCCTCATATCATATCTGTGGAAGGCGGTACTCCCTGTTAAGCTCTGCAATTTTTATCCTTATCCGCTTAAGGTGCACGGTGCATTGCCGCTATCCTACTATATGTATCCGGCCCTTGCATCGGTTTTGCTGGCGCTGGTTATCTACTTTGGCCGCAGGAACAAAGTGGTCATTTTCGGCACACTCTTCTTCCTGGTAAACATTGTTTTGCTGCTCCAGTTCCTCCCCGTAGGCGGCGCCATCATTGCCGACAGGTATACCTACATTCCTTACCTGGGATTGTTTTTTATGGCCGGCTGGCTGGTATCCCGTTTCTTCGAGGAGGGCGCTGGTAAACAAACCGGCTATATTGCCCTTTCCGTAACGCTGCTCTATGCAGGCTACCTCGGCTACCTCAGCAACGAGCGCTGCAAAGTATGGTACGACACTACCTCGCTCTGGCGCGATGAAATAGAAAAAGAACCCCACGATGCCCCCAACGCCTGGAACAACCTTGGCTTTAATTACTTCAACAAATTCAACGAATCGGTTAACCCCGCCGAGCGCAAATTATACTACGACTCCGCCACCTACTTGCTGACCATGGCCATAACCCTGCAGCCCTCCTTTGCCACGCCCTACATATCGCTGGGCGAGCTGGAACGCACCATGGGCAAGTGGGATGATGCCCGCAATCATTATTACAAAGCCATCGCGCTCAAAAGCTTCGATGCCTCGCCCAATGCCTATCTTGGTCTTGCTATCATTTACGCCATCAACCACAATTTCGATTCATCGGGCTACTATTTCAGAAAGGCCATTAATGAGAAACCCCACTTCCCCGAGGCGCACAGCAACTACGGCAACTTCTTCGACATGACCCAGCAGCCCGATTCGGCGCTTGTGCATTACGCGCTCTCCATAGCTCAGAACCCCGATATGTATGCGCCGCACCTCAACAGGGGCAGGCTGCTCTATCGCCTCAAACGCTACGATGATGCCATCAAGGATTTTGAAATTGCCATGGCGCTCAATCCCGAAAATGGTGAGGTATACTACGCCCGCTCATTTGCCGATGTGGCTAAAGGCAACAAACCCAAGGCCCTCGAAGATGTCAAAAAGGCCATTTCTCTTGGTTTCACGGAGGCCAAAATGGACCCTAACTACCTGAATATGCTTAGAACAAGGTAACCGGTAATGACTTCGGCCAAAAACAAAAAAATAGCAAATGCCGCTTCTGGCCGCGACCCTGCCGATAAGGCGGAGACACGCAGCCCATCGCCATCCTGGTGGCTGGCAGATAGCTGGCAGTTGCGCACGCATTTTTTTGTTGCCGCAGCCATCGCCATCATAACATGGCTGGTACTGCAACCCTGTCTTGCCAATACCATTACCGCCTGGGACGATACCGCCTACCTCCGCGACGATGTCTTTATAAAAGACATTTCCTGGCAGGGCATAAAAGCTATTTTCTCCAAACCCGTCATGGGCAATTACCATCCGCTCACCATACTCAGTTTTGCATGGGAGTACAGCCAGGTGCAGCTCGATCCGTGGCTGTATCATTTCCATAGCCTGCTGCTGCACACTATGGTTACCGTGCTGGTATATGCCTTTGTGGTGCAGTTGGCACGCAGGCCGCTGGTAGCGGTTGTTGCTGCCCTGCTGTTTGGCTTGCACCCGCTGCACATCGAGTCGGTGGCATGGGTGAGCGGCCGCAAAGACCTGCTGTGCGCGCTGTTTTATGTGGCCTCATGCATGGCATGGCTCGGCTATCTGCGGGCTGCCGGTAGCAGGCGGGCGCTGTGGTATGTGGTGGCGCTCTTTCTTTTTATCTTCTCGCTGCTCAGCAAGGGCGTAGCCGTCACACTGCCGCTCACTTTATGGCTTATCGACTACTACGAGGGCCGCTCTTTCAGGCCCATGCTCATCATCGAAAAGATACCCCACCTCCTGCTCTCACTGGCCTTGGGTGTCATTACCTTTAGGGTGCAGCATGCCGCCGGAGCCATGGATATGCTGCATACCAGTTTCTCTCCCATCGAGCGGCTGGCCCTTGGCTGCTATGCCCTCACTACCTACCTCTGGAAAGCCCTGCTGCCCCTCGATAGCCACTGCCTCTACCCGTATCCCGATAAGGTAAATGGCGTGCTGCCTTTTGCTTATTATCTGTACCCGCTGGTTTGTATTGCGCTGGCAGTGCTGGTTTGGCGCTTTTCGCGCCGTAGCCGCATCGTTGTTTTCGGATCATTATTTTTCCTGGCCAATATTATCCTGCTGCTGCAGTTTATACAGGTGGGCGAGTCGGTAGTGGCCGAGCGGTATTTTTATATTCCCTGCATAGGCCTGTTTTTTATGGCTGGGTGGCTGGTCTACCTGGGGCTCACACGGCTGGCGCCAGCAGCACTGAAACCGGTTATCATCGTTGCGGCAATATTGTATACAGGCCTGCTTGGTTACCAAAGCCATGCCCGTTGCAGTGTATGGTACGACGAGCTTAGCCTCTGGAGCGACGAGGTCATCAGCGAGCCCGCCCGCGCCCCGCAGGCATGGAACAATATAGGCTATTACTATTCGCAGCGATGGGCCGCAGCCTCTACGCCGCAAGACAAACAGATATTCATGGACTCGGCTTTTTATGCACTCAATAAGGCCATCGCCGCCCGGCCTGCATTCGTTAACCCCTACCTCATTATGGGCGAGATGCAGCGTGCATCAGGACTTACCGGTCAGGCAAGGACCACCTACCTGCGGGCCTTTGCGCTTAACCCCAAAAACTCCAACCTGCCCACCGCCCTTGCCATATCCTACTTTACCGATAAGCGCATGGACTCTGCCGGCTATTGGTTTCGCAAGGCTATTGAGATCGGGCCGTCTTCGGCCAGTCATGGCAACCTGGGTAATTACTACGAGGCCATCGATAAAAACGATTCTGCGCTCATGGAGTACAACAGGTCTGTGGAGATGAGTACCACCAACCATGTGCTCTATGTGAACCGTGCCAAACTACTGAAGAAACTGAACCGCTGGCCGCAGGCCCTTGCCGATATAGAAACAGCACTGCGCATGAACCCCGACCTCGCCGAACTCTACTATCTGCGCTCCTTCTGCGATACACAGCAGCACAACAATGCCCGTGCCCGGCAGGATGCAGACAAAGCCATCAGCCTCGGTTACCCCTATGTAGATAATGCCTACTACCAGTCCCTTAAAAATAAATGAGGTTTGCCGCTGCTAGGGCATGGTCCATACCAGCACATACATAGCCTTGCAGCGCGATTCGTCTTCCATATGCACGCTTATGGTTCCCACGCAGTCGTGCGGATAGGTGGCGCTGCCCTCCATGGTGGCTATGCCGCCGGCGCCCGACTTTGAATCCAGTTTGCTCAGGGTTACCGCCTCGTTTTCATGCTCGTTGTCAAACACGCGTGCGGTGGCTGTATATCCCTTGCCGCTCTTGTCGGTAGCATCGGCCAGTGTGGTTATTTTTATGTAGCACTTGCCCGCGCCTGCGTTGAAGTTGAAGAAGAAGCTGCCGCAATCCGAGTTGTACGACTTCAGTATAGTTGCCCCTTTCCGTTTCATTTGCTGGGCCTCCTTTTCGCAGGCGGCAAAAAACGCATCCTTCGGATCGGCTGCCGGGCCCAGGTTCATGCCCACACGCGTCAGCTCATGCTCCCTGGGTCTTGCGCCCTGCTTGGTATCGGCTGTGGTGATCCGCACTGTGGTTCCCACCTCGCCCCTTATCAGGGCCACTATTTCTTCTATCGATTTATCCTTGCAGCTCACATCGTTCACCTTCATGATGTAGTCGGTAGCCTTCAGGCTGTCCCATGCCGGACTGCCCTTCACCAGGCTGAAGATGCGCGGCATCGTGAAGCCCCCCGTGGTATCGGGTATAAGCTGAGCGCCTATACCGCCAATGTTCTGGGCCACTGCCCCGCCCGCCATCACCAGCATTAAGGCCACAGTAAGCAACACTTTTTTTATCCTTCCGGTCTTTGGGGTTATCAGCATCATGCGGCAAATTTAAACTTATTTCGATAAGGCCGTTGTTTAAAATACGTGAAAAATACGGTGCGCATCCCTTCCTGCCCGCTCTACTTTTGAGGAAACAAAAACACATAAAAACATGAAAAAACTAATTACACTCGTAGCTGCCCTGGCAAGCGCCACAGCAGTATTCGCGCAGCAAAACACACCGGTATCGTCCATCTCAAAATCCAGTCCAGGTGTCCAGGCAACCAAGGTTGAAAAAACCGTAACAACCGTAATTAATAAGCCAACTCAAAAGCTGAAAGACAGCGCCTCGGCAACAGCCGCAAAGGATACCTCCTCCCAAACTGTAGAAGTTAAAACCACATTTCTCGATTCCATTCCTCCATACAAACCTTCCCGCTTTGAGGTATTTGCTATCGGGGACGTCAGCTCCCAGACTACATCGCAGGTTAATGCCGCCGGCAAACTGGCTTTCTATGTTAAGCCATGGAGTACTTTCTTTTGTATACGGGATAGGGTAGACCCTAAGGCAACTGTAGAAGCCAATAGAAACAGGGCAAGTCATAAAACCAATAAAGAATTGATGACCTCCATGTTCTTGTCATTTAATGTAAATGCCAGCAACAAAGATTCTGCCACCGAAAAGATCATACTGTTTTCCGACCTCGGCAAATCGTCGGTGCTGTTTACACCCGAAATAGGCATCTATGTGCATACGCCCGACACAAACGGCAATAAAGGCTGGAGTTACTATTACGGAATAATGACTGAGTTTTCAAATAAGACGGTTGTTGGCAACAAAGCGATTGACGGTAAAGACACCAGTGTTTATTTCAATGTCAATAGCTTTACATTAGGCCTTAAAGGAACCATATATTTTCATCCCAGCGATGATTATATGCTATCGGTTTCAGGGATTGTTTATTACAATTACATACACATTCCCGATAAGGATAAAAGCGACTTCACCTATATCCTGCGGCAGGAAAACCTGGCCAATAGTTTCAACAGCATAGGTGTAAAGTTATCGGTGGGCATCAACAACTTCCAGATATATGCCGATGCCAAGCATACCAATTACGACTTTCATGGGCCCATTCTTGACCGCGGCCTTACCAGCACAAATATCAACGTAGGCGTCATTATGCCGATAAGCCTTAAACGGTTCTAAAAACAGTGTGTTTGTTTTGCTACACCCGGGGCATTGTGCTTCGGGTGTTTTTTTGTTATTGGGCATTCCTCTCACATTATCGCATTTCTCCCACATTGCCGCATTTCCATCACATTACCGCATTAACTTCGCATTACTGATATGGCCGACGTTCATAGCACAGCTACGCGCAGTTACAACATGAGCCGCATTAAGGGCAAAGACACCAAGCCAGAAATGCTGGTGCGCCGCTACCTGCATGGCCTGGGTTACCGTTACCGCCTGCATGTAAAGGATATGCCCGGCAAGCCCGATATAGTGCTGCCCCGTTACCGCACCGTGATCTTTATTAATGGCTGTTTCTGGCATGGGCACGAAGGTTGCAAATACTATGTAGTGCCCAAGACCCGCTCCGAATGGTGGCTGAATAAAATAAACCACAACCGCGACAATGATGCCAAAGCCATCAAGGCTTTAAAGAAAGCGGGATGGCGGGTGATACTGGTTTGGGAGTGCGTGCTGAAACCTGCTCACCTGAACCGCACGCTGGCTGCGGTGGTAAAGAAACTGGCCTTAAGGCTGGGGTAAAAAGCCCCCAAACACTTCCGGTTTGCTTCATAACACTTCTGGTTTTACTTCCGGTTGCTTCTGGTTTTACTTCTGGTTTTGGGGCAAAAACTTCTGGTTTGCTTCCGGAAGTTTCCGGAAACCGGAAGTTTTTAAAATCGCAACTTATTCATTTTCAGTGGTTTATAAATTTTTTGCCAAAATGAACACATCGGCAGGCTATGTACAGGTGTGTTGAGGCAACGGATAATTGGTTGTTTTGGCATAAAAAAAATAATTAACGACAAATAATTTGGATTTTTGATTGCTTAACATTTAAATATATCACTATATTAGTATAAATTTGGGCCAAAGGTAGAATGAGTAATTGGAAAATCCTAATTATTTAGCATATTTATTTTTTAGAGGCTGTTGGGGTTGGTTTTGCGGGTTGGCGGGTGATAACCGTGCGGGCGTGCAAGGTGAAGTCTGCCTGTGTTGATAAAATACTTTCCTTTCTTGTAAAAAAGCTTTATTAAATAAATAATAGTATCAATAACGTGATTTATAGTCGAATGCCCGATGCTATTGGTTAGTTAGATTTACCAAATGGGTGAAACGTGGAATTTTCTTTTATTGAATGACCAGCCGGTTACCTGCCCGAAATGCAGTTCGCGAACACGTTTCTATGAAAAGGTAGATGGTTATTATGGAGTCTATGAGGTACACACTTGTTTGTGGCCGGAGTGTGGGTATGAATTTTTGTGCATTGAAGATGAAGATTTTGTACCTTGATGTTATGAAAGAAGGCCAAAAACTCAGCTGGAACCTAAGAATGAATTCCCAAAACATGATCGCATGGCCATAAAGGATCCAATAGCAGTTGCTTGTGCAATTATAAGACTTGACGATAAAATATTAGTTGCTCAGCGAGGCGACAAAATGTCGTTGCCGCTGAAATGGGAGTTCCCAGGTGGAAAGGTAGATATCGGTGAAAGTCCGGAAACCTGCATTAAGCGAGAACTTAAAGAAGAACTAAATATTTCAGTTGAGATAACTGAACGATTAAAGAACTATCCATATGATTATGAAACCTTTTCAATAGTTTTAATTCCGTTCATTTCTAATTATTTAGAAGGGGAATTGATTTTGATAGAGCATAAAGCCGCAAAGTGGTTCAGAATAGACGAACTTACCGAATTAGATTGGGCAGCAGCCGATATTCCAATACTTAATGATTACATAAACTCAATTGATGCTTGAACTTGGATTATACGAACAATTGATAAATAGACTCATTTCGTCTAAATTGAAGCTAGTAGATAGAAATAAGTTTTACGTTCAAGAGGCTATCTTGGATAAAGTAGAAGCTGCTAGTTATTTATCTAAATATTTAGGCGAAGTAATTCAATCTGCCCTTTCATCCTTATCAAGTGATAATAATATTGAGAGGCAAATTGAACTTTCCAACAGGATAATTACATTATTGAATCAAGAACTTGCTACCTCCTCATTTGATGAGGATTTAATTGATACCAAAGGAAGAATATTAACGGCAATTCTATCTAAGTTGGATAATGATTATGTCGATCTAGATTATCGACTGAAACAAATTACACCATATACGAGATTTACTCAGAGTGAATTGTTTACAGGAGGGAGTAATCTGAGAATAACTTTGGAAAGCGAATTGAAAAAGGAAATACTATCTGCAAATGAAATTTGCTTTTTAGTTTCTTTTATAAAGTATGGGGGCATTAGAGTTTTTCAAAAAGAGTTGGAAGAATTTACAAATTCAGGTGGTAGGCTAAAAGTCTTAACTACTTCATATATGGGAGTTACGGATTTAAAGGCTATTGAGTACTTATCAAAGTTAAAGAATACAGAAGTCAAGATATCTTATAATACCCAAAGTGAAAGACTTCATGCTAAGGCATATTTGTTTTTAAGGGATAGTGGTTTCCACACAGGCTATATTGGCTCATCGAATCTATCTCGTTCAGCAATAACAAATGGGATGGAATGGAATATTAAAATCACTACAAAAGAAATCAGCCATGTTATTGATAAGTTTAAGAAAACATTTGAATCCTATTGGCAAGATGAAGGGTTTGAACTATTTGATCAGTCAAAAGATAGGGAGAAGCTTAGAACTTCCTTAGATAGGCAAAAGAACATCAATGCACCTGTTATTGCATATTTCGATTTAACTCCACATAATTACCAAAAGGAAATTTTGGAAAAACTAATTGCTGAAAGAGAACTACATAAACGATATAAGAATTTGATTGTTGCAGCAACCGGAACTGGGAAAACCGTAATTGCCGCCTTTGACTATAGGAGTTTTAAAGAAAACAATTCAAGGTCTCGTTTGCTTTTTATCGCTCATAGAAAAGAAATTCTAGAACAATCACAGGCAACTTTTAGAGGAGTATTGAAAGATAATAATTTCGGAGAATTATGGGTCGATGGTCTGATTCCTACAAGATACGATTGTGTTTTTGCATCAATTCAAACATTGAATAATCAATTATCGAATTTGGATCTTTCTGCTGAATACTATGATTATATTGTAATTGATGAAGTTCATCATATTGCTGCAAAAAGTTACAGGCCTGTATTAATGAAGTTTAGTCCTAAAATTCTATTGGGTTTAACTGCCACCCCAGAGAGAATGGATAATGAAAATATTCTTGCTGATTTTTGTAATGTAATTGCTGCTGAAATAAGGCTACCAGAGGCAATAAACAAAGAGTTTTTATGCCCATTTCAATATTTTGGCATCACAGATAGTATTGATTTGTCGAATGTACATTGGGAGAATGGTAAATATGTTCAAAGCGAATTAACTGAACTTTATACAAAGAATAATCAGAGATTGAGTGAGATTCTTTTTAATCTCAATAAATACTTGACTGATGCAAAGGATGTTTGTGCGTTAGGCTTTTGTGTATCTCAAGAACATGCCAAATATATGGCTGATAGCTTTAACCAAGCAGGAATTAGTGCAGATTACCTTACAAGCAATAACAGTGATCTTAGAGATGTTTTGAGGTTAAAATTACTATCAAGAGAAATAAGTTATCTTTTTGTAGTTGATATTTTTAATGAGGGTGTTGATATTCCGGAAATTGATACAGTGCTGTTTTTAAGACCAACAGAAAGCTTAACTGTATTTCTGCAACAATTAGGCAGAGGATTAAGGAAAGCGACAAATAAAGATTGTTTAACAGTGTTAGATTTTGTTGGGAATTCGAGACCTGAGTATGATTTCGAAATGAAATTCAGAGCCTTAATTGGAAAGACAAAAACATCAACTTTTAAAGAAATTGAGGATGAATTTCCACATTTGCCGTTAGGCTGTTCCATTATTCTAGAAAAAAAGGCTAAGGAGTATATACTTCAGAATATTGCTGCTGCAACTAATTTCAATCGTAAACAGTTGTTGGAGAAAATTCGCAGTTATAAACATAATATTGATAAACCTCTAACTCTTCAACATTTTTTAGAAGAGTATAAAATCCCACTTCAGTATATTTATAAAAAAGGTAGCTGGACAAGATTATGTGCCGAGGCAGGGGTTCTATCTGATTTCTCAGCAAAAAACGAAATTGAATTGGTAAGAGCAATTGGGAAAAAGTGGCTATTAAATAATTCGATTTCGTATTTGAGCTTTATTTTGAAATTGGCTAAACAAAATTTCAACATAAACATTGACCAATTAGATGAATGTGAAAAAACAATGTGCTTAATGTTGCATTATGATGTATGGCAAAATCCTAAGGGATTTGAAAATTTAAATGATAGTATAAAGGCAATCGGAAATAATATAATCCTAAACCATGAGCTAATAGAGTTTCTAGAAATTCTTATTGATAAAATCGATTTTATAGAGAAAGAAATCGACTTAGGATATTCGATGCCATTGAAAATTCACAGTCGATATACAAGGGAACAAATATGTTGTGCTTTTGGGTATCATACCTTTGAGAATAAACAGGTTTCTCAAGCCGGTGTTATTAATATAAATGCAAAAAACACTGAAATCCTATTTATCACTTTAGAAAAATCCGAAAAAGAATATTCTCCAACTACATTATATAATGACTATGCTTTCAGTGACCGCTTATTTCATTGGCAGTCGCAAAATTCAGCAAAAGCGGAGATAGGAGCAGGGTTGAGTTATGTGAAACAAAGGGTAAACAATAAGAAAATATTGCTTTTTGTTAGAGAGAGAAACAATGATGAATTTGGTAATACAATTGGTTATGTTTTTTTAGGGGATGCAAATTACATAGAACATGAAGGTCAAAAGCCAATGAATATTACTTGGGAATTAAACGAACCTTTACCAGCCTATTTATGGACAGATTCCGCAAAATTGTCAGCGAGCTAGTTTCCTAATGTAGTACTCATTCAAAATTGGAAATTGCTACATTGGAAATTGGAAATTCAAACCTTCCCTCGTTCCCGTTTGTAACTGGAATGCACCGGCAGTGCATTTGCAACGCACGTAACCCCGGCCCCAATCAGTGGCTAACCTCCTCCTCCCTTATCAGCTTGAGGCCATCGCCTATTTCGTAGTAATATATTTTTTGTTTACTCCGCACCTTTATTACCCGCACATGGTCTACCGCATGAAAGGTGGAAAACGACATGGTATCGAGGTTGGCGCTCAATATGCCGCACTGGTATATGGTGTGTTCCTTTCTGGTGCCATACCGGCGTTTTTCTTCCAGTTTTACCACAAAGTGGTCCTGTCCACGCAAAATAGTTGCCTCAACCGCAGAATCATCAGGTTTCACATACGTGCGGGGAGTATGTACAGGTATTACCTGGCAATCCTGGCAAATGGCCCAGCAGGGCATTAATGCCGCCGCAATCAACAGGCCCAGCCACTTTTTCATATCAATCGCATTTTGGTCATACCACAAATATCCACTTAAAACCTTAGACTTGCCTTTTTAGCAGATACGATAGCTAATGAAAAAAGCAGAAGTCGGCTAGGTTTAAACAAAATCCCTAAGTGAATTACAAAAGCTCAATAGCAACCGCCTGGCGGCGCACCTTAATAGCATTCCCCTAACAACCACAGCGTAGAGCTACCCCTTTTGCCGCGGACCGCGTGCCGCCTTAGCTTTAGCGGTGGCGCAGCAATTTAAAAAGGGCGGCGCTTTCCCTGCCTGCCGGACAGCTACCCTGTATACACAACTATGAGGGATAAATTAGATTTTTGCAAAACTATCGGAAATATTTTTTTTTTATGATTTACAAGTGGTATAACTTCGCCATCCCATATATAACAAGGGAAATCAGTAATGGACGTTGGTCATATTAAGAAAGTTTCGACTGCCGGACTTTTGATTACATTAGGGATCATATTCGGCGATATTGGTACCTCTCCATTATATACATTTCAATCCATACTGAAAGAAGGCGGGCAGGCTACCGAAGAACTGGTGCTGGGGGCTATATCGTGTGTTTTCTGGACACTGACGTTACAGACAACCTTCAAATATATATTTATAACGCTACAGGCTGATAATAAGGGGGAGGGTGGCATCTTTTCGCTTTATGCTCTTGTGCGGCGGTATGGGAAGAAACTGATGCTGCCAGCTATGATAGGGGCAGGGACTTTGCTGGCGGATGGTATTATAACTCCGCCGATCTCTGTGACTTCGGCAATTGAAGGACTGAGCGGGGTGAAGGGGATGGAACACCTGATCGTACCGGGCAACCACCTGGTAATGGGTCTGGTGCTGACAATAATCATTCTCTTGTTTATTTTTCAGCGGTTCGGAGCCAAGGTGGTGGGCTGGTCGTTTGGGCCGATCATGTTATTGTGGTTTATGATGATGGGCACTTATGGCCTTAACCAGATACTTCATTATCCGCAGATATTCAAGGCGCTGAGCCCGGTATATGGATTTAAATTGTTGACCCTTCATCCGAAAGGGTTCTGGCTGCTGGGTGCGGTGTTCCTGTGTACAACAGGAGCCGAGGCGCTGTATTCTGACCTGGGGCATTGTGGCAGGCGGAACATACAGGTAAGCTGGTTGTTTGTGAAAACAACGCTTGTGCTTAATTATCTGGGGCAGGGGGCGTGGGTGTTGCTGCAAAACAAGCCTAAGCTGGGTGATGTGAACCCTTTTTTCGAGATCGTTCCCCATGGGCTCCTGCTGCCGTCAATCATACTGGCTACAGCAGCCACTATTATTGCGAGCCAGGCATTGATCAGCGGGTCATTTACATTGATCAGCGAGGCAATAAGCCTGAACTTCTGGCCCAAGGTGCGGGTGAAATTCCCGACTACCGTGCGGGGACAAATCTATATTCCGAGTATTAACTGGATACTTTGTGCGGGCTGCATACTGGTAGTATTGTATTTCCAGACATCAGAAGCAATGACAGCAGCCTATGGTTTTTCGATAACCATTGCGATGCTGATGACTACAATACTTGTGTACTACTTCCTTAGGTATGTGAAGCACTGGCCTTTGTGGGTGGTAGTGATCATACTGCTCTTATTTGTATCGGTTGAGTCGTCTTTTTTCATTGCCAATGCAGTAAAGATCGTGAAAAGGTTGTTCTTCCTGGTATTTGAGATAGGTCTGATATTTACCATGTATATATGGTATCGGGCAAGGAAGATCCATAACCGTTTCCTGAAGTTTGTGAATATGAAAGAATATATACCGTTGCTGGATGACCTGAGCAAGGATACCAAGGTGCCGAAATTTGCGACACATGCCATATTCCTGACGAAGGCGAATAATACCTACCAGATAGAGGAGCGGATCATTTATTCGATATTCAGCAGGAAACCCAAGCGGGCGGATATATACTGGTTTGTGCATGTAGAGCGAACGGATGAGCCGTATACCATGGAATATACAGTAGAGGAACTGAAGAAGGATAAGATAATCAGGGTTGAGTTCAGGCTGGGATTCCGGGTTCAGCCGCGAATCAACCTGATGATGCGCAAAGTAGTGGAGGAGATGGCATCGCATAATGAGCTGGATATATCGAGCCCTTATCCATCGCTGAACAAGCACCACCTGGCGGCAGATTTTGTGTTTATAATACTGGAAACATTCTTATCTACCGATAATGAATTTGCAGCCAGTGAGGGATTTATCCTGCATAGTTATTTCTTCCTGAAGCACCTGTCGTTGTCGGATGATAAGTCGTTCGGGCTGGATACGAGTGAAACACGAACGGAGAAGATACCGATGGTGGTAGCGCCGATCACTAAGATGGACCTGAAGCGGACGCATTTTAAGATATATGAGTAATTCAGCACGGTTGTGCTCACTCAAAAAAATAAGGTTATGGTCTTTCCGGCCTTTCCGCTTTCACGGTCAATAGAAGAAGTAGCCTCATCAAGTATCAATATGGCAGGATTATAAAGGAGCGGCTAAACCGATTAAACAATGCACCGCGTTATCATTTAAAAGCAACAATCAGGATATGTATCATGAAACAGGAATACGGCCAAATTTTTCTATACCAGATAAACTCTTTTTCACCCAAATAGAAGAGTTATCTTTACCATGTTAAAACTGCCTGGATATGGATGATTTTACATTAGGGAAGGTTATACAGGCTTTACAATGGGAAGCTAATTACAGAAAAAAGAATGCTGTTGATAAATCAGTTTCCAAACATTTTTTATCTCCACAAGCCAGCCTTGATCCTGATTTTGAAAAGCAGCTTTCTAATCTTAATATTACTAAGGGTAAATTGCTTGATGTTGGTACCGGAACAGGAGAACAGGCAATCTATCTTGCTGAAAAAGGGTTTGAAGTTACGGCAACTGATATTTCCCCATCTGCTATAAAACATGCCAATAAACTGGCAGCACAAAACAAGGCAGATGTAAAATTTATAGAGGACGACATTTTATTATCTAAACTTACAGGTCAGTTTGACCTGATTATTGACAGGGGGTGTTTTGCTTTAATTCCTAAAAAGTATAAACCGGAATATATAATAGCTATAAAAAAATTGCTAAACCCAAACGGGTGGCTGTTCTTAAAAACAGATAAGAAAACAAACAAATCACTAAAACTTTTTAAAGACGATACTGAATTCAGGGTATACATTTCAGAGGAATCAAGCTATATGAATTTAAACGATGGAATTGTACAGGCGATTGTATTAGTGGTACAGAAAATTCACAAGGAAACTGTATAATTCCTGCTGTTGCAATCAATCTTCATATTTATAACCTTGTACAATGAGTTCAATTTTCGGAAAGTATTACAAAGGAACGAAGCAGGTAAAATCGGCTGATTTAAAAATCCTGAAAAAAATAACTATTTGTTTATTTGGCAACGCCTGGAAGAATGTGGCAATGTAACCTGCATGGTTCAGTTTAAAATAAAAGTATAGGATTGATATATTGTATCAGGTAAATAAAAGAGATAATAAAAAACCATGAAGTTTGCAACGATATTAAGAAAAACCATTGCTTTTATCTTCCTCACCATTCTAACCCAAACGGGCGGGATTGTATATCTGATTAATACTGGCACATACAGATGGATAATTGGAAAGACAAATACCAGATGGATTTAAAGCCTGTTGAAATTGACTACTTTCCTTGTTTTATATTGCCTTGGTACATTTTTAATCGTCCCCATAATTGCTAAACCTTTAGGCCGGGTACGCATGCCCATGAGCACAAACAGCCATATACGCCCGGTAACAATCTGGACCTGCCTCCTCAACCGGAACTATGTGAGGCCAGAGTTAAGAGATCTTGCTTATCATGTCGCCGATAATATGGCATCAAAATATCCGGGCACAACATTGAATTATCTTGATTGCAGCTTCCCGTTTATCAACGGCTTCCCATTGTTCCCTCATCTGAGCCACAATGATGGCAAAAAAATAGACCTTTCTTTCTGTTATAATAACAGCCAAACGGGCATTGAAACCAATGATGTGCCATCTGCTATAGGTTACGGTATTTGCGAGGAACCCAAAGCCAATGAAATAAACACCGCTGAAGATTGTGGCCGGAAAGGGTTCTGGCAATATAATTTACTGAGACAAATAGTACCCCAGGGCAACAAGGCCATATTCACTTTAAACGAAACTAAAACAAAAGGGCTTGT
Organism: uncultured Bacteroidota bacterium; assembly: GCA_903903635.1. Lineage (GTDB taxonomy): Bacteria > Bacteroidota > Bacteroidia > Chitinophagales > Chitinophagaceae > Nemorincola. The sequence continues at coordinate 47,642 of CAIUZK010000256.1, read as the reverse complement.
AGAATTTTTTGCATCAGAAGATGCAACTGGAAAAATTTTCATTGAGCCCCACCTGGTTAAGCGGTTACAACTTAACAGCAACAAAATCAGGTTTCATGGCTGCAGGGCGGTGAGGCACGATGATCATTTACATGTGCAATTGAAGTAATTTCAATTTAGCATTGTAATTAAATATACTTTATAGTCAAGCTAAAACCCTTCATAAAAGATATTTTTTTCAAGGCAGATTGTTTTAATTTTGTTTTCATAGTTCAACCATCTAAATTCAATATCGACATTGGAATCAAACAATTCCCATAATTTGTTCTCCATAAAGAACTGTGCATATTTATCTGAAATAAGTCTCAACCCACAATGTTTCAGAGAATGTATTGAACCATCTAAAGTTGCGAAATTTGTAAATATTAGATCCTCAATTTTGTCAACCGATAATTTTTCAATATAGTCCTCATCCCAATCCGTTTTTTCCCAATGAGAAAACTGTTGAGGCTCCATACGGCAGGTAAAGAGCCATTGTCCTTTGTGAATATCCCTTATTTTTTTACTTATTTTCAATTAATACTTCAAATTAGTTCACGAAAAATGAAATGTAAATTTAATATGATAACTGATTATTTTTATCATGCAGGTCTATAATAAATGTAACTAAAAAGCGGCCCCAATCCCGAGGCCGCTTCTCAAATATAATAGTACATACAAGATTACAATATCGTCCAGGTCTTATCTCCTGAAAGTATTTTATCGAGAGAAGGCCTGCCTTTGCGGGCAATAAGTTCTTCGATCTGATGCTCCATACCATACTCATAGGTCGGACGATCTTCGGAGTAGATAACACCAAACGGACGAGGGAAGTACACATCATTGTAAGAAGTATCGAAGAAACTTGCTATAATATGCGCTTTAGTCTTGTCGTGTTCGTCGTGTATCCAAAGATCGGATGCTGAATTGCCTTCTACACTCAGGTCAACAATTACCGGAGTTGTTCCATCCAGTTTGATCCCCTTATTGCCTCCGTTACCGAAGATTAGCGGCTTGCCATGTTCGAGATAAATAGACTGTTCCTGCTTGGTTTCTTTATCGGAATAAGCAAAGAAAGCGCCATCATTGAACACCGCACAGTTCTGGTAAATTTCAACAAATGAGGTGCCCTTGTGTTCATGAGCGCGTTTAAGCACCATTTGCAGGTGTTTCGGGTCGCGGTCGAGGGACCGTGCTACGAAACTAGCCTTGGCGCCAAGCGCCAGTTCACTGGGGTTAAATGGCTCCTCAACTGAACCGAACGGAGTGGATTTTGCAACTTTTCCTTTTTCTGACGTAGGCGAGTATTGACCCTTTGTGAGGCCATAAATCTGGTTGTTAAATACAAGGTAGTTAACATCGAAATTTTTGCGCATCAGGTGAATGAAATGGTTGCCACCGATAGAGAAGGCATCGCCATCGCCGGATACAATCCATACACTGAGGCCGGGGTTCTGCGCCTTAAGCCCGGAAGCAATAGCAGCGGCCCTTCCATGAATACTGTGCATACCATACGTATCCATGTAATAAGTGAAACGCGCAGCACAACCAATACCCGAGATAAAAGCAATGTTTTCTTTAGGCACACCAAAATCAGGGAATACTGTCTGAACCTGTTTTATTATCGAATAATCGCCACAACCCGGACACCATTTCACTTCCTGATTAGATGCGAAATCCTTTGCAACAAGTTTAGGTGTTACCACATTATCTGTTATAGTACTCATTATAAATATTATTTAAGGATTTCGAGAATTTTGTTTTTCAATTCACTGGTAGTAAACGGCAGACCCTGAACTTTAGAATAACCAACCGCAGGTATCAGGTATTTAGCCCTGATCAATTGCAACAGTTGTCCGCAATTCATTTCAGGTATGAGGATATGCTCATAAGCAGCCAGCAATTCACCCAGATTTTTTGGGAATGGGTTGAGATAGCGCAGATGAATATGTGCCACATCCTGTCCTTCTTCCAGTAATTCACGAACCGCAGTTTTAATAACACCACCTGTAGAACCCCAGCCCAGTATAGCCAGCTTGCCTGAGTCTTTACCACTTTCGGGTTTGATAAGTGGAATATAATCAGCAATTTTTTCAATTTTTTCCGCTCTGATCCTGGTCATGGCTTCATGATTTTTGGGATCGTAAGAAACGTTACCGGTTTCCTGCTGTTTTTCCAAACCGCCAATACGATGCATCAGACCCTTAGTACCGGGTATAGCCCATGGTCTTGACAATTTCTCATCTCTCTTGTAAGGAAGATAAGTGCCATCAGGGCCATTTGGTTCGGTAGCGAAAGTAACATTAATTGGTTTCAACTGATCCTGAGTCGGGAAGCGCCATGGCTCAGAGCCGTTGGCTATGAAACCATCGGTAAGGCATATAACCGGAGTCATGTGTTCGAGCGCTATTCTTGAAGCTTCGAGAACGGCTTCAAAACAATCGGCAGGAGAAGATGCTGCAACAATTGGTAATGGGCCTTCTCCGTGTCTTCCATACATTGCCTGCAACAGATCAGATTGTTCTGTTTTTGTTGGCAGACCGGTTGATGGTCCTCCACGCTGTACGTTTACAACAACCAATGGTATTTCAAGGATTGTAGCCAGTCCGAGCGCTTCAGTTTTCAACGACATACCAGGTCCGGAAGTAGTAGTAACTCCAAGGCCTCCACCATAAGATGCGCCGATAGCAGCACAAATTGCAGCAATCTCATCTTCGGCCTGTAAAGTTTTAACGTTACTTGTTTTGTACCTCGATAATTCGTGTAAAATATCGGATGCCGGAGTAATAGGATAAGAACCAAGGAATAATGGTAATCCAGAAAGTTCGGCAGCAGCAACCAGCCCTATTGCAGTAGCATGGTTACCTGATATGTTTCTGTAAGTGCCTTTAGGAAGCTGAGCAGGAGCGACATGGAAGCGGGTGGTGAAAACTTCAGTATTATCTCCGAAATTCCAACCGGCAGTCAATGTTTTGATATTTGCATCTGCAATATCTGGTTTCTTGGCAAATTTCTCTTTAATAAAGTTGATGGTATAATCCATTGGCTCATCAAACATCCAGAAAAGGAGGCCAAGAACGAACATATTCTTGGAACGCTCAATCTCCTTCATACCGAGACCAGAACCGGAAAGACATTCCTTGGTTAACTTCGTTACGTCCATTTTGTGAACGATGTAGTTATCAAGAGAACCATCTTCAAGCGGATTAATGCCATCAGGGAAGTTAGCCAGTCCAAGGTTTTTCTTGTCGAAACCTGCAGTGTTGGTAATGACAATACCACCTTTTTTCAAACGGGGCAGATCTACTTTTAACGCGGCAGCATTCATTGCTACCAGTACGTCATATTCGTCGCCGGGAGTAAAAATTTCCTTACTGCCAAAGTGAACCTGGAAACCAGATACCCCCGCAGTAGTGCCTATAGGTGCGCGTATCTCGGCCGGATATTCGGGGAATGTACTCAGGTCATTACCGAAAAACGCAGCAGTATCTGTAAACTGAGTGCCGGTAAGCTGCATGCCATCGCCTGAGTCGCCGGAGAACCTTATCACAATACTGTCTGCCTCAATGAGGGTTGTTTCATGCCCCACATTTTTTTCTAAAGTTGATTCCATTATTTAGATATTTTAAATCCCTTACCGTCTGAGGTTTCAATGCTCAGACGGTCGGGGATTTGTTTTTATAAATGTATTCTGACTGACCTATTACGCAGGTAATGAAATAGCGAAGCAATCAAAATTAGACGAATTAAAAACGCCTGCCTAAAGGAATATTTAATTTGTCAAAGTATTAACTCAATCACGCAAGGAGCGCGTAAAAGAACGGAGCAATTAAGGGTGTAAAGAATTCTTTTTAGCCTCTAATTCTTCTTTGCTTTCTACGTTATCTTCGTCAGGCAAACAACAATCTACCGGACATACAGATGCGCACTGCGGCTCCTCATGAAAGCCAACACATTCGGTACATTTGTCTGTAACGATGTAGTAAATGTCATTCGATACTGCATCATGACCGTCATCAACATTAGAAGTTAGTCCGCTCTTAGATGTAAAAGTACCCGACAATGAAGTTTTATAGGAAAATCTCCATTCATCGCCTCCGGCGTAAATCGCTCCATTAGGACATTCCGGCTCGCAAGCGCCACAATTGATACAATCGTCTGTGATTTTAATTGCCATAGTTTTATTTTTTTTTTAAAAGTATAAATTTTGGCCGTAAAAGTAAATTTATTTATACATTTATGGGTGATAATTGTCAGCATAATTTATGACCATGGTCATGATGTTGACGTGCTATAATTATTGTACTTTGTTGCCCGAAAAGAACCATTATGGGATCATCAGCGCTAATACTTTTAGTAATATTAGGAATTGCATTTGCCGTAGGTGGTATTTTGATTTCCCGTCTGATCGCGAAATCAAGCTCTAATATAGTAAAAGGAGAGCCATATGAGTGTGGTATACCCACCACCGGTACCTCCTGGATACAGTTCAATGTAGGTTATTATCTGTTTGCACTTATCTTTCTGATCTTCGATGTGGAGCTGGTTTTCATGTATCCATGGGCAGTAGCGGTGAAAAAAATAGGGATGCCGGGGCTTATTGAGATAATTATTTTCATGTTTATCCTTTTCATGGGCCTGCTTTATGCCTGGAAAAAAGGAGCTTTGAAGTGGATGTAGGGTGAAAGATAAAAGATACATATTGCAAAGGATAAAGGATTTTGTTCGGCAAACAGAACCGGATGCTACTGTAATATTGTATGGGTCTTATGCTCGTGGCGATGAGAGGGAGGATTCGGATATTGATATTTTGATTTTAGTTGACAGAGATAAGGAGAAAATTACATGGGATGAAAAAGTGAAAATCATTTCACTTATCAGCAGGATTGAGTGGGAGACGTTGGCAATTATCAGCCCGGTAGTTTATACCAAAAAAGGGTGGGCAAACCATAGAGTAACACCATACTATGAAAATGTAAACAAGGAGGGAGTCATACTATGAGCGGGGAAGAAAATAGCGAGTTGATCAGGTATAGATTTCAAAAGGCTAAAGAGACGCGGGAAGAGGTGGTTGTGCACATAGAAAATGGCTTATGGAATACCGCAATAAACAGACTTTACTATGCCTGTTTTTATGCAGTTAGCGCATTGCTTGCCAGCATAGTGGTTTATTCTAAAACACATGCAGGTACAAAACAAATGTTTGGACTACATTGCGTAAAAACAGGAATAATTGACGAAGATTTAAATCAATTTTACATTAAAATATTTGGCATGCGGCAAAGTGGTGATTATGAAGATTATTGCGACTATGAAGAAGAAGATGTAGTGCATTTATTTGCACCTGCAAAAGATTTTATTAATACGATTGAAAAGATTTTATATAAAAACTAATGGCTGAAACAGAAAAATTGATATTCCCTGCGCAACTGCATCAGACTCCTGATGGGGGCATAGTGGTTACGAAACTGGATGATCTGATCAACTGGGCGCGGTCTAACTCTTTATGGCCTTTGGTTTTCGGTACCAGTTGTTGCGCGATAGAAATGATGAGTGCTGCAGATGCCAAGTATGACTGGTCAAGGTTTGGGTTTGAAGTTGCCAGGGCCTCGCCAAGGCAGGCTGATCTGATTGTTGTAGCCGGAACAATTGTAATGAAAATGGCGCCGGTACTTAAACGACTTTATGATCAGATGCCAGATCCAAAGTATGTGATAGCAATGGGTGCCTGTACCATATCAGGCGGACCGTTTTTTTATAATACCTATTCAGTTGTAAAAGGTGTGGATCACATTATTCCGGTGGATGTATATGTGCCGGGTTGTCCGCCAAGACCAGAAGCTCTGTTGCATGCAATGATAACTTTGCAGGAAAAGATAAAGCACGAAACCTATTTCGGGAAAACAAAAGAGAGCGGCAAATGACTAACGAAGAATTAAAACAATATATCAGTGCGCTATTTCCTACCGTAACCTATGATGAAACGGGGGAATTCTTAAATATACTCATTGCTTCGAATGAACTGAAGCCATTGGTAGAGAGGCTTCGTCAGGATAGCGCATTGAAGTTTGATTATTTATTTTGCCTTACCTGTATAGATTGGAAAACGAATCTGATGATGGTATACCATCTTCTGTCAAAAACGCACAGGCATACTGTAGTTATAAAAGCGAAAATAGCAGATGTAGTAAAGCCGGAAATTGAAACGATCTGTGATATTTACCAGACAGCCAATTTTCATGAGCGCGAGGTATACGATCTTTTCGGGGTTAATTTTAAAAATCATCCGGATATGCGGAGGTTGTTGCTGGATGAAAGCTGGGAAGGGTATCCGTTGAGAAAAAATTATGTTGATGAAAATATGATTTCATTATGAGTTTGTTGGGAGAAGATATTGTTACCGAAGAAGGGGAATTCGTTATTAACATTGGGCCACAGCACCCATCTACACATGGTGTGCTTCATTTAAAGGTATGGCTGGATGGAGAGACGATAAAGAAGGTGCAACCTCACCTGGGCTATATTCATCGCTCTATCGAAAAGATGTCGGAAAGTCTTTCTTACCGCAACTTTATCTATGCTACCAGCAGGATGGATTACCTGAGCGCCCACATCAACAATCAGGCTTGTGCTTTATGTGTTGAGAAAGGATTACAGATTGAAGCGCCACCAAGGGCACAGATGATAAGGTTAATAATGGCCGAACTAACCAGGCTTGCCTCGCACCAGTTGTGGTGGGGATGTACCGGGCTTGACCTTGGCGCTGTTTCTCCGTTTTTTTATGCATTTCGTGAGCGGGAAGCTATACTTGAGATAATGGAAGAAACCTGTGGTGCACGCCTTACTCAGAATTATGCTGTGCCAGGAGGAGTTATGGTTGATATTCATCCTAATTTCCAGAAACGGACAAAGGATGTGATGAAACAGATCAAGTCGAAGTTCAAGGAGTATGATGATGTGCTTACCGGGAACGTGATTTTTCAAAACAGGAATAAGGATGTTGGTTTTTTATCGGCTGAAGATGCCATTTCATATGGCTGTACCGGGCCAATGGCAAGAGGTTCAGGCGTAAGTTGTGATGTGCGTAAATGGTTCCCGTATGATGGATATGACAAAGTGCAGTTTGATGAAATACTTGGTAAGGAAGGAGATTGTTATTCACGATACATGGTTCGCATGCATGAAATGAGGCAATCTGTATCGATAATAGAACAACTGATTGATAATATTCCGGAAGGAGATTTTCAGGCAAAGACAAAGATGGTGCTCAAATTGCCAAAAGGTGAATTTTACCAGAGGGTAGAAACAGCCCGGGGCGAGTTAGGCGTATTCATTGTAAGTGATGGAGCCGCTTCTCCTTACAGAATAAAGTACAGGTCTCCCAATTTCAGTAATCTCTGTGCGCTTGATAAAGTAGCCAGAGGGTCTAAGATCGGGGATCTGGTGGCTATTATGTCGACTATAGATCTTATTATTCCGGATGTGGACAGGTGAGTTTGTAGTTGATAAGTTGATAGGTTGATTGGTTGATAAGTTGATAAGTTGATTGGTTGATTGGTTGATTGGTTGATTGGTTGATTGGTTGATTGGTTGATTGGTTGATTGGTTGATAAGTTGATAAGTTGATTGGTTGATTGGTTGATTGGTTGATTGGTTGATGGTTTAGTTGAAATTGCGGTAGATAAAAACAGAAATGGAAGTTAAAGAACCGGCAGCGGCATATGGGAATCGGAAATATTCTATAGCAGAATATCTGGAGATGGAAAATACTTCAGTTATCAAGCATGAATATTATGGTGGTGAGATATTTGCTATGTCGGGAGCTAAATTGCCACATATTGTTGTTGAAGGAAATATTTTTAATGCGCTCTCAACTGAACTCAATGACAAACCGTGTCAACCATATAACTCCAATATGCGGGTTTATATAGAAGAACTTGATTCGTTTTTCTATCCCGATGTTACGGTTGTTTGCGGAGACCCAGTTACGCTCAACAACGACCAGATGAATGTAATGAACCCTAAAGTGATTTTTGAAGTTCTTTCGCCTTCTACAAAAAATTATGACAGAGGTGAGAAATTTAAGTTTTACCGTGAATTGGATTCTTTGAAAGAATATGTTTTAGTTGATCCATTATCAGTAATTATTGAAGCGTATCATATCAATAGTAATGGATTTTGGGAGTTAAAAGAATACAATGATATTGATGAAGTACTAGAATTAAATTCGATAGGTATTTCATTAACATTAAAAGAAGTTTATAAAAAGACAAAAGTGATTACTATGCAGGTTCACAACAAGTGAATTTGAATATTAATTCCGGGATTGTTGATAAATTAAATAGTCAGAAATTGAACTTACTTCTTATGGTCAGCTTTTCGTCAATAGCAGGTGGTATACATCACTGGCTGGTGAGTAATATAGCAAGCGAATTGCTGGCAAAGGTAATAGAGATGGTAATAGCCGGGGTAGCCCTGTTATTGTTTTTGGTACCACTGTGTTTTGTTCTGGGTTATATGGAGCGAAAGGTTGCAGGGTTTATGCAAATGAGGTATGGCCCGAACAGGGTAGGTCCTTATGGCTCACTTCAGATCGTGGCTGATACCGTAAAGCTGCTAATGAAAGAAGGTCTTACTCCTACCGGATCAGATAAATTCCTGTTTAACCTTGCTCCTGTTATCGTTGTTGTTACCTGTATGCTCGTTATTGCTCCCATTGCATTTGCAAAGGATTTCCAGCTATGGGATATTAATATAGGAGTGCTGTATGTGTCTGCAATTTCATCGCTGGCTGTTATTGGTATCCTGATGGCAGGATGGAGCAGTTATAATAAATATTCGCTGCTGGGCGCCATGCGTAGCGGGGCACAGATAGTTAGTTATGAATTATCGGTCGGGTTATCGCTTATCTCTATTGTAATTCTTACCGGTAGCCTGAAAATGTCGGACATTGTAATGAGCCAGGAAACGGGTTGGTGGATATTCAGGGGCCACCTGCCGGTGCTGATCTCTTTTGTGATTTTTGTAATAGCATCTACGGCCGAAATTAATCGTGCGCCATTTGACCTTGCAGAGGCTGAGCAGGAACTTACAGCAGGATTCCATACTGAATATGCAGGTATGAAGTTTGCAATGTTCCTGCTGGCAGAGTATATCAACTTGTTTGTGGTATCTGCAATAGCAGCGACGTTGTTCCTTGGAGGATGGATGCCATTTCATATAGGGCATTGGGAGGCGTTTAACCATATAATGGATTATGTGCCATCTTCGCTTTGGTTTTTGAGTAAAACATTTTTCGTGATATTTATCATCATGCAGTTCAGGTGGACATTCCCCAGGTTGCGTGTTGACCAGTTGTTGACACTGGAGTGGAAATATTTGTTGCCAATCAGTATGGTAAATACAATTCTGGTAACTGTGATGGCGATAATGGGTTGGCATTTTTAAACCCCCTACCCCTAAAGGGGAGAACGTTGGAATTGAATTTGGACTTGGGAAAGTAGTTTGAAAAGGAATGAAAAAGTAAATATGGCAAGCGTAAAAACTTAAAATATGGAACAGAATCTAAATGGTATAATTAAATACAATATTGAGCCTGATGGTTGCTTGACTGGTATTTTTAGTAATAATGATAGTAAAATAAATCCAAGCCAATGTGATATTTATCCAGAAATCGCTAAAAAAAGATCAAGTGACAATTTAGGAAATAATTTAGTAGGGACCTATGATTGCTTCTTCTTTGGTGGTAAGCCAAATTGCAAATTGGAAATTATAGAAAGTGAAAATGAAATGGTATTTCATTTTGAATGGTCAACAAAAAAAGAGCCAGAACCATTTCATAGAGGGATTGGGATGAGAATAGATGAAAAAACAATAGTAGTTGCTTATTGGCATGTAATCGCTCATTAATTAGTTTTAAAATGAAATTTTTAACACCTTTTTGTTTACTCCTGTTAGTTTATCAGACAAATTCAATTTGTCAGATAAAAACCTACAGCGGAAAATTTGATGGCGTTATACATAGGAATTTTTCTGCCAAAGAAACAGGTAAAGCAACATATCAATACTATGAGAATAAAACATTTGATAGAACATTCCACGGCAATTTTAGCTTTATAGGTGAAACCGTGAATATAAAAGGAGCATTTAAGGATGGAATAAAAGTCGGGAAATGGAAAATCAATTCAGATAACAAAGTGGACCATATGATTGGACCTCAAGGCTTTTTTTGTAAAGTAAAACTAAACACGAATATTTTTGGGAGTTTTGATAGTGGATTATTTAATGGAGAATGGATATATAATTATAGCAATTCTGCAAGTTGCATTACGCCACCATCATGGAAAAAGCACATTGATATAAAATCAATAGCACACTTTAGAAATGGAGTTTTTATTGGGAAAATTAAATACGAAAGCTCAACCGATGGTGATTATGAATTAGATGAAGGTCAGTTTGATGAAAATGGTTTCTTTGATGGGATATGGACTACAAAAAGAGGCTCAATTAAAACAATTAAGAAATACAAACATGGGATTTATTATTTTATACTGGAGCAAAATACAACAACTGGAGAAAAGATAAAATACACAGATAACACAGAGTGGATGAATAGTATATTTAATAATTACGATAAAAATACTGGTCATTCTGTCGTGGATAATTTATGTTATTCAATGGATACAATAAAAGGCTGGAATTATCGTATCTGGTTGGAAGACCGACTTGTACTTGAAAATGATCAAATGACCACTAATCCTTTATATAATATAGAAGGTTCACAAAAACCGGAATGTTATGAAATTAAAGTTATAAAATGTAACAGATTTGGTCCATAATTCTTGGATTAAAGTATTAGATTTAAAGAATGAATAAAAATAACGCATAATATATATCAATGTTTTTAACCGAGTATTTCCGGACAGTTTATAAGGGCGTTCGCTCCTTGCTGATAGGCATGAAGACGACCGGGTATTATTTTACACATGCAAGAAAAGAAATAAAAACCGAGGAGTACCCTGATAACAGGGCTACTCTTACTATGTTCGACAGATTCAAGGGTGAGGTAACAATGCCTCACGATGATAATAATGAGCATAGATGTACCGGCTGCCAGGCTTGCGAAATTGCCTGTCCAAACGGGACCATTAAAATCATCACCAAGCAGGAGTTACAGCCGGATGGTAAGAAGAAAAAAGCGATTGATACGTTTGTATACCATCTTGAACTTTGCACTTTGTGCAATATGTGTGTTACGGCCTGCCCATCAGACGCAATAAAGATGGGTCAGAGTTTTGAGCATAGTGTATATGATAAAAAGCAATTAAAGAAAGTGCTGAATAAACCAGGATCAAAAATCATGGAGGGAGTAGAATAATGAGCGCATCAATAATCATATTTTATATTTTGGCTGCTACCATCATTGGTGGCGCGATAATGGCGGTTACATCGCTAAAGATTTTCAGGTCGGCCGTATTTCTTCTATTCTCGCTGATAGGGATAGCGGGTTTGTATTTTTATATGGATTATGAATTCATAGGCGCTGTGCAGGTTGTAGTGTATGTAGGTGGTATTGTGGTTCTGATCATTTTTTCCATATTTCTTACTCATGGTTCGGGCGAAGACATGAAGCGACCGCATTTGCTCCGGGCTGCATTTTCGGCATTGGCCGCAATTTTCGGATGCATGCTTACCATGTACTTTATTATGAATCAGATTTTTGTTGTTTCTAATAAAGCAGCGGTTGAACCCAATGCCGGTAATATAGGAGCGCAGATGCTAAGTACTACCGAACATGGTTATATTTTGCCTTTTGAGGTGGTGAGTATGTTATTGCTTGCAGCTATGATAGGTTGTATCGTAATAGCCATTAAGGTAAAGGTACCGGCACACGAAATATTGCCTGAAAAAGGTGAGGATGAACTTATTGCTACTCCAGATAATCTGAAGATAGAAGGAGCAGCGGGTAATGAGGCCTTATAATTGAAACTATTAGTGATAGCAGAAGTATTGAATTTTGATTTTGACTTTTAATTTTTGAAATAAAAATGAACGATATAGGACTTTTACACTTTCTGTTTGTAAGCTGTGCCCTGTTTTTTATTGGGGTATATGGCTTCCTTACGCGCAGAAACCTGATAACGATGCTGATGTCTGTGGAATTAATTTTAAACAGCGTAAATATCAATTTTGTAGCGTTCAACAAATATCTGTACGTAGATAAGCTTGATGGACTGTTTTTTACCATTTTTATCATTACCATAGCTGCCGCTGAGGCTGCTGTGGCAATAGCTATTATTATCAATCTTTACCGCAATCATAAAACAATTGATGTTGAAGAGGCTGATTCAATGAAATTTTAATCAATATGCTGAGTACATCATTAATCATATTAATACCGCTTCTGCCACTGCTGACGTTTGTGCTGATAGCACTGGCAGGCAGAAAGTACTTTCCTTCATTGTGCGGGATATTGGGTACCCTTTCTTTATTAACCTCATTCCTGCTGGCAGCTACGGTTGCCTACGATTATTTTTTTGTAGTGGGTAAGGTGGGCGAGGTATATCAGCAGATCATTCCGTTCAAAATGACCTGGCTGCAGTTTACGCCCAATGTTGCGATTGATATGGGCATCCTGCTGGATCCTATTTCTGTTATGATGCTGGTAGTGGTTACGCTTATTTCATTGATGGTGCATTTTTACAGCCTGGGGTATATGAAGGGCGAAGAGCGTTATGCTACTTATTATTCCTTCCTTGGTCTGTTTACTTTCTCTATGCTTGGCCTGGTGATGTCGTCCAATATTTTCCAGATATACATATTCTGGGAGTTGGTGGGTGTTTCCTCTTACCTGCTGATTGGGTACTATTTCGATAAACCATCGGCTGTGGCGGCATCGAAGAAGGCGTTTATTGTGACCCGTTTTGCTGACCTTGGTTTCCTGGTAGGTATATTGGTGTTATCTTATTATGCCGGCACACTCGATTTTCAGACATTGATTACCAGGCTGACTACCCCTACCGACCAGTTGCATAGTATTATGGCTGCATCATTTCTGGGGTGCTCAGCACTTACATGGGGCCTGGTGCTGGTGTTTATAGGCGGCGCAGGTAAATCGGCTATGTTCCCGCTGCACATATGGTTGCCCGATGCGATGGAAGGTCCAACGCCTGTATCTGCATTGATTCATGCGGCGACCATGGTGGTAGCAGGTGTGTTTCTGGTAGCACGGTTGTTCCCTGTATATTCAATTAGTTGCCCCACGGCACTCGATATTGTGATGTGGGTGGGCGCTTCTTCTTCCTTTATTGCTGCTATCATTGCCTGTACCCAAACCGATATCAAGCGGGTATTGGCATATTCTACTATGTCTCAGATAGGGTACATGATGTTTGCCCTTGGTGTATCGCGCTATGGTGGCGAGAATGGCCTGGGGTACATGGCATCTATGTTCCACTTGTTTACACATGCCATGTTCAAGGCCCTGTTGTTCCTTGGCGCCGGCGCAGTGATCCATTATGTGCATAGCAATGAGATGAAAGATATGGGCGGCCTCAGGAAATTAATGCCGGTGACTCATCTTACTTTCTTGATAGCTTGCCTGGCTATAGCCGGCATACCTCCTTTTGCGGGATTCTTCAGCAAGGAAGAAATACTACAGGCTGCATTCAATTCTAATAAAGCCATATTTGGTATTGCCATTCTTACTGCGGCAATAACAGCTTTTTATATGTTCCGTTTGTATTTCAATATTTTCTGGAACAAAGAATATCATGCTCATGGAGATAGTCATGGAGGTCATGATGCCCATTATGGCGAAGCGCCATTTACAATGAAGTTTCCGTTGCTTTTTCTTGCTTTACTCTCCATTGTAGCAGGGTTTATTCCATTTGGAAAATTTGTGACATCGGATGGTAAGTTTTTACTGACAGAATTTCATCCGACGTTCTCTATTGCACCGGTATTACTGGCTTCACTGGGTATTGTTATAGCCTGGTCTTTTTATAAAAAGGAGAGCGCTGCACCTCAGAAAATGGCTGATGGCATGAGTGGCCTGTACAGGGGCGCCTACCATAAATTTTATATTGATGAGATCTATCTGTTCATCACCAAGAAGGTGGTGTTTAATCTGATAGGCCGTCCGGCAGCATGGATAGATCGTAATATAGTAGACGGATTTATGAACTTGCTGGCGGATGTGACAGGAAAAATATCGTTCCTGATAAAAGGGCTGCAATCGGGTAAGGTGCAGAATTATGCAGCTTACTTTTTTGCCGGTGTGCTTGGCTTTGTGCTGGTGTTTATTTATTTGTGGACGTGAGGATTGGTGAATAGTTGATAGGTTGATAAGTTGATAAGTTGATAAGTTGATTGGTTGATTGGTTGATAAGTTGAATAGTTGATAAGTTGATTGGTTGATTGGTTGATTGGTTGATTGGTTGATTGGTTGATAAGTTGATAAGTTGATAAGTTGATTGGTTGGTTGGTTGATTGGTTGGTAAGTTGATTGGTTTTCTCCTTCGCTGGAGCTTCGGCGGACAAGGATAGGTTGATAAGGTGATAGTTTCATAGGTTTTTTTGTATGATGTTTTTGAAATAATAGAATAGGAAAGGAAATGATAAATTTATCCATACTCTTAATAATCCCCCTGGTAACGGCAGTGCTGGTAATGCTTTGCCGTAATGCTGCACAGGTGCGGATGACGGCCTTGCTTGGGTCGGTGGTCCAGTTGGGTTACTCCAGTCTGATCATGTTTGATTATATGTCGCAGCGTGCTGCCGGTAATAAGTCGCCTATGCTTTATGAAGCGAAGGTGAGCTGGTTCAGCAATCTGAATATTGAGTATTATGTGGGTGTAGATGGCATATCGGTGGCAATGATCATGCTTACGGCTGTTGTGGTAATGACGGGCATACTTATTTCGTGGAGCGTTGAAAAAATGACCAAGGAGTTCTTTTTCCTGATCGTTTTATTGAGTTTCGGGGCATATGGCTTTTTCATTTCGCTCGACTTGTTTACCATGTTCTTCTTCCTTGAGGTGGCCGTAATTCCTAAATTCCTGCTGATAGGTATTTGGGGCAGCGGCAAGAAGGAATACAGCGCCATGAAGCTGGCCCTTATGCTTATGGGCGGATCGGCATTAGTACTTATTGGTTTGCTTTGTCTTTATTTTAATACAGATGCAGGAAACGGGATGCATACATTCGACCTGATGAAGATATCGCATATGCATATTTCTATCGAGGCACAGCGGTTTATTTTCCCGCTCATGTTTGTTGGGTTTGGTGTGTTTACTGCTATTTTCCCATTTCATACATGGGCGCCCGATGGTCACTCTTCAGCGCCAACAGCAGCTTCTATGTTCCTTGCAGGAATATCGATGAAACTGGGTGGGTATGGTTGCCTCAGGGTGGCTGCATTCCTGATGCCGGAAGCTGCTCATGAGTATTCCTGGATCATCATACTGGTTTCTACGATTGCCATTATTTACGGGGCATTTGCCACCCTGATGCAGACCGATCTTAAGTACATTAACGCATACTCTTCAGTGAGCCATTGCGGTTTTGTGATCTTTGGTATTGGCATGCTCACCAAAACGGCAATTACAGGCGCTGTAATGCAGATGGTATCTCATGGTTTGATGACGGCCCTTTTCTTCGCAGCTATTGGCATGATCTATGAGCGCACACATACCAGGCAGGTGGCTCAACTGGGCGGATTGCTGAAAACGATTCCATTTATTATTACTGTTTTTGTTATAGCGGGTTTGTGTTCACTTGGTTTACCCGGCTTAAGCGGGTTTGCCGCCGAAATGACCGTATTTATGGGCTCATGGCAAAATCCGGATACTTTCTACCGGGTATCTACTGTGCTTGCTTGTGCTTCTATTGTGGTGACGGCAGTCTATATTTTGCGAGCTGTAGGTTCTACCGGGATGGGACCAATTAAGAATGCTGATTACCTGACATTTAAAGATGCACGCTGGAATGAAAAACTTGCTTCTGTAACCTTGATACTCTGCATACTGGCAATTGGTATGGCGCCTTTCTGGCTTACCAACCTGATTTCACCTGATACACAGATCATCATGGATAATATTTCTAGAAGCGTAGTGGGGAGGTAGGTTTGTTGAATAGTTGATAGGTTGATTGGTTGATTGGTTGAATGGTTGATAGGTTGAATGGTTGAAAGGTTGAAAGGTTGATTTGTTGATAGGTTGAATGGTTGATAAGTTGATTGGTTGATAGGTTGAAAGGTTGATTGGTTGATAGGTTGATAGGTTGATAGGTTGATAGGTTGATAGGTTGATAGGTTGATTGGTTGATTTGTTGATTAGTTGATTAGTTGATATGTGAATGGTGTGGGTTGGTAAGATGAATGAAAATCGTTTTAATTAGAATTTAGAATTCGGGTTATGGGTATTGAATATTTGCAAATAATGAAATCGGAGATGATACTTACGGGTATTATCTTTTTCCTGCTCTTTCTGAAGGTGTGGGATGGTATTAAATCGAATAATTCGCTTCTGCATATTACCAATGTATTGTTGTTCCTTAATGTGGTTGCGGGCTTGTTTTTTAATACCAATGGTGAATTGTTCAGCGGCATGTTTCATACCAATAATACTTTGGTACTGGAGAAAACCATTCTGAATGTGGGTACGTTCCTTATTTCTATGATGGCTTTCGACTGGCTTAAAGATCATAAGCATCTGCTTGAATTTTATATCCTGTTGCTGTGCACGCTGCTGGGTATGGACTTTATGATCTCCAGCGGCAATCTGTTGATGTTTTACCTGGGTCTTGAACTTTCTTCTATACCACTTGCTGCTTTGTGTAATTATGACCTGCATAGTATTAAATCATCAGAGTCGGCGGTGAAAATGATCTTGTCGTCGGCATTTGCTTCCTGTATCCTTTTGTTTGGTATCTCGATGCTTTATGGTACTACAGGTACACTTAATTTTGTGGAAATGGCTCCGCTCCTGGGGCATGGTAATCTGCAGACCCTGGCATTTATCTTTGTTTTTGCGGGGTTTGCGTTCAAGCTATCATCAGTGCCCTTCCATTTATGGACTGCCGATGTATATGAAGGCGCTCCTGTGCCCGTTACGGCCTATCTTTCTGTTATTTCAAAGGCATCGATTGTTTTCATTTTTATCACCGCATTGTTTCAGTTGTTTCAGAATTACGGACCTATGTGGTACCATATGCTGTATCTCTCTATCCTGCTTACCATTACAGTTGGTAATTTGTTTGCCATCCGTCAGGATAACATAAAAAGGTTTCTGGCATTTTCATCAATAGCCCAGGTAGGTTATATTTTACTGGGTATATCATCGGGCACAATAATGGGTGTATCATCGGCCCTTTTCTTCCTTATGGTTTATACGTTCTCCAATCTCGGGGCATTCGGCGTGATCTCGCTTGTGGCTGCCAAAACAGGGAAGGATAAGATAAGTGATTTTAAAGGTTTTTATACCCACAATAAATTTGCTTCCTGGGTAATGGCAATTTGCCTGTTCTCTCTTGCAGGTATTCCACCCACGGCAGGTTTCTTTGCCAAGATGTTTCTGGTGACCGCCGGGGCTGCCAAAGGAAATTACTGGCTGATCTCTATCGCGGTAATGAATATGGTTATCTCCCTCTTTTATTATCTTAAGGTGGTGAAAGCTATTTTCATTGATGAAAATGAGCGGCCTATTGAAAAACTTCATGGCAGTTTAAGTCTGAAAATAGCTTTGACAATCTGTATTTTTGGCGCGATAACCATGGGTTTTGCCAGTGGATTGTTTGAATACATTAATACAATAACCGGAAAATAATATGGCTCTTAATCCTAATCATACGTTTGAAGATCTGGGCGAAGTAAAGTGCGCTATAGTGGAGAAGAACTGTACCCCTGAACGTGTTGATTTCATTAAAAAAGTACTCGAGTTTAATGGCTTTACCGTTGTGGTACAAAAGAGCCCGCCACCTAAAGCTGCCAAACCCGCTGCGCCAAAGCCTGCTGCCCCGCCCCCGCCTCCGGCCGATGGCGCAGAAGCTGCACCACCGCCGCCGCCGCCACCTCCGGTAGTTGAAGCGCCTGCACCACCACCGCCTCCGGATACCTATACTGTGGGTGTTACTGATCTTACCTTCAGTCCGACAAATGCTGTGTTTAACAGAGAATTGAACACCCCTGAAGGCGCTGTTGTTACATCGGCATACTGGAAGCAACAGGAAGCCGCGCCTAAGGCAGAAGAATGGTATTGGATGAAGTAATTGACGAACTTATATTTTTATAAGGCCAGTAATTTTTCGTAGGATTCAATGGCCTCTGATATTTCTTTTTCAATTTCCTTGAATTCCATCAGGGTCATTTTATCTACAAAAAACCAGCCTCCAAATTCTTTTTTATAGATCATCGGGAATTTTACGGGGTCTCCCTGAATAGATACCATGAATATTTTTACTGTAGGGGTAAGGCTTTGCTTTTCGAGCAATAACGGTAGGCCGTTAATTGTTTTCTTATAAATATTCATACTACAAAATTATGAGGTGCATAAGTAATGCTATTGACCAATATCAGGTAGGTTGATGATAAATGTCAGTTATGTAGATTATTGTTTGGGTACCTAATTGCGCAGAAGTTGCGCATTTTGGTGTAGGAATTAACCTGTAGGCTTATCTTTCTTTGAAGATATTCTTAACCTAATAGAATATATTTGTTGCAATAATTAATTTTAAGAAAAAATAAACTCAAGTTATATGGCTACAAAACCGGTAAGATCTCTTGAAGAAATTAAGAAGACCAGGAAGAAACTGGTGAACGTAAACGCTGTGCATCAGCAAAGTTTATCGGCCACGGATAGACTGGCTGTGGTTATTACGGAAAAAGTGGGTACTATGGGGTTTTTCTTCATTATTCTTGTCTGGACGATAATATGGCTGGGGTGGAATATTTTTGCCCCAAAGAACATGCAGTTTGATCCGTTCCCGGCATTTGTTTTATGGTTGTTTATTTCCAACATGATCCAGATATTTCTGATGCCGTTGATCATGGTAGGTCAGAACCTGCAGGGGCGCCACTCCGAGTTCAGGGCAGAGGCTGATTTTGAGGTGAATATTAAAGCGGAGCAGGAGATAGAAACCATTCTGCTTCACCTTGAAAACCAAGGTGAGCTTATACTTAAAATACTTCAGAGAATAGAAGATAAAGATTCAGGTAAAGTAGCTTAAATAGTAATCTTTATTTCGTTTTTGAGGAGGCAGTCGTAAATGCTTTTGAGCACTTCGCTTTTAATGGTTTGCATCTGGTGAACATTGCTTATCCATATCAGTATATCCAGCGACAGAATTTTATCTGTATGGCTTTTCAGTAAGATCTCGGGAGCGGGTGTAAGCACTACATGATTATTATTTTTCAGGTCGTCGAAAATTATTTTCCGGACTTCGTCGTAGGTGTGTGAAGTCTCGACATTAAGCGGCAGGGAAATGCGCACATTATCATTGCGAGTTGTCCAGTTGACCACCATACCCGAAAGCAGGTCGCCGTTGGGCATAATCAGTTCCGCGCCTTCTTCCATCACCATTCTGCTGGAGCGGATACCTATGTCCAGTACCCGTCCTCTTTTATCGCCGATCTGTATATAATCGCCTATTCTGAACGGCTGCTCGAAAATGAGAATGACACCAGATACGAGGTTATTGACAATGCCCTGCAAGCCAAGTCCGATACCTACACCAAGGGCACCCAATACAATAGTGATCTTATCAACAGGTAATCCTGAAGCAGCTACGGCAATGAGGAATCCGAGTACGATTAAAACCAGGCGGGTCATAGCAAGACGGCTGCCATTCTTTTTTACATCGGGGTCCCAGGCGCCTTCAGATTTGCCCAGCAAAGAACCAACACCCTGCTGCAAAAGGTTGGAAATATAGATGATCAGAATGAACATCAATATGCTTCCGATTTCAAAGGTTGTAGTGCCGATTTTTCTTTGCTTAACCAAAAATGCGGTGATCCATGTAAACGCAGCATTATAAACATTCAGGCTTATGGTAAATACTATCGTCCACAAACATATGGAGGTTGCCATCAGCAATCTGTTCAGTAATTTTTGTATGCGGTGAAAATTCAGTTTTGCTATTAGTCCGCCCTTGAGCTGGTTTACGATGGTTTGCAAATGAAAGGCTTCCAGCATTATTTGTATGAACACGGTAAGTCCGATGATCTGGGTAAGACCATATACGGCGGTAACACTGAATATTTTAGCCAGACTCAAGCGACCAAAAAGGTTGCAGCCGATGGAAGTAATATTGAGCAGCAGGAAAATAACGGATACTACTTTGATCATTGTTGAAAAAAGCAAGGTGTGCCTGTAGAGTTTTCTTATCCATACAACTGAGAACAAAACAGCGGCGATATTCAACGAAAGCAACAATATCCGGAAGCCCAAGGTAGGTGTGAAAAATGTGCCTGTAAGCGAAAATGCGATATAGCATGCAACAATAATGAGCCAGAAATAAAACAAGTTCCGCGGCCATGTTTTGAAATTAAGAAAGGTAACGGCTATTACAAGCAGGAGACCTGTTATCTCCACGTAAGCAGTGGGCGGGTGTATATCGAAAAAAGGCGCCAGGTTAAGCAGCACAACTATGGCGGGCAGCACAGGTAATTTATTAATAAAAATTAAGGACTGGAGGCCGGGCGTATCTGTTTTTCTTAAGCCATTTACTTTTCTGAAGTTAAACCAAACCCATAATCCGAATAACAGGCCGCAGATGAGCATCCAGAACTGGTATTCCCAATGTCGCCTGAAGTAATCTATCAGTATCCTGCGCTGACCATGATAGGATCTTTGCGCCAGTTGGCTGGCTTCGGCGCTCTGGCCAATTGTTTTACTGTGTATATTCCACAGGTAATCATATTCCTTGCCCAGAGATTGTAAACTAATTTTACGCAGCAGACTTTTGAGTTTATTCTGAAGATCGATTGTTTCAAAATATTCATTAGTGGTTATAGCCAGCCATTGCTTGATGATGGACTGGTTCTCGTTTATCGATTTTTTTGCAGCACGCCATTTTGTTTTGAGATCAGTGATTTCGACAGGGTAGATGGACTTAAAAGCGGAATCGGCAAGGAGTGACTTTAATACGGTGTCTTTTCTGAAAGCGGTCATTTCGCCACCCATGGCGGTAAGCTGCTTGTTGTAGTCTATGAGCATTGCGCGCCATTCGGCCACCTGCCCCTGGAGGTCGGCCAGCAACACTTCAAACATCTGCAGGTTCTTTACATCAAGTATCTGGTTATACATCGTCAGATTATCGCTGATGTTGTCAATGTTTGAATCTATTTCGGCATAGTTTTTTATAAGATCACGCAGATCAAAACCCAGACTTGTCGCATTGTTGATCTGATCGAGCGTGAGGTGAACATTCTGGACTTTATTGAGCAGGCTGTCCAGGCCAATTTCGTTCAATACGCTATCGGATAATACCAGCGATTTCTTTTCGGCTACCGAGAGTTTGAAATGAACAGTGTCTTTAGCATGCCGTGCCTGAAGCCGTTGGGGTAACAGGGCCAGGAGAAAAAGGAAACAGGCGCAACAGAGAAGTCGCGCAAGCAGATGATCTTCCTTTTTCATTAGGTGACTCATAAGTCAAATATAGCTGAATTGACGGATAAGGAACGAATATGTGACGAATTAAAATTAGTGCCACCTTTCGCGGCAAGCGGTAATTAAGCAGGCAAGGCGCATGTAATAAGCAATGAAATTATAATTGCGTTGATTCAGGTTCGCTGAAGTTGGAATGTTATGGGTACGTGATCTGGCCAAGCTGGGTATAAACCTTTGGCAGGGTGTCGCCTATTGATTGTATTAAAGCATTAAGCTCAGTGCCGGGGGAATCCAGTTTTTCGATGGCAATTATCATTTTTTTAATTTGGGTAATGCCCATAAGGTCTATACTTGATTTCATTTTATGGACTATTTTTTTTACCAGTTCCAGGTTCCTGGCATTATTGGCACTGGTGAGTTCTGCCATAACAGAGGGCATAGTATCAATAAATAAGTTGATAATGTTTTTTTCGAATTTGGGATCCTCGCTTCCCATTGATTGTATCAGGGAAAGATCATATAATTTAGTGCTTGGTTCAGTCATAGTATTTTTATAATATGCAAATCCAATATCACGAGCCGAATTCACGTTTTAAAGGCAAAGATAATTTTTGTTGGAAATAACAGGTATATTCTCCGTAAAGTTAGTAGTCGAGGTATTATATTTTAAAGTAGTTGCTGTGGTGTGTGTATTAAAAATATGAAATAAATAGATAATGAAATTAGTCAACTCAAGCAATGTATGGTAAAAATATTTCTTTGTTGTGAATTATTTAGATAAGGATTGAAGCATTTTCAGTCTTACAGTATCAAAGTTGTAACATAACAAAATATATTTGTTTTCAAGCCTAACATTTATTCCTAAATTAACGCCTTATAGTAAAATAGGGTCTCCTGTTAGACATTTGGATATAAAATATTTTATAAGTAGGGGGTTAATTTAAGCAGGAATTCGATCGATTTTCGTAAAAATCTTTTGAAATTCCTAAAGTTTATATAACTTGCTACATCTTTAAGATAATTATATTTTCTAAAGGGTGTGTTGTTGTATTAATTTTTGATGAACAAATTGTTTTTTAGCTTTCTTATATATAGTATTATGAACCGTAAAATTACACTTATTCTCCCCCTCTTTATTCTGGGATTTCTGTTTCAGGCACAGGCCCAATGCCCTACTAATATTGACTTTGAGCTGGGTACCACAGCCAACTGGTTGTATTACCGAGGTACTTGTTCAAGTCCGGGTGCGGTTCCGCCAACCTATACACTTTCTGCTACTGCGGCCGTGCCGGGTTTGCATACCATAACCACTATGCCTGCTACTGACTACTATGGTGGATTTCCGGTAGTAGCACCTGCAGGTGGAGGCGCTCATTCGCTAAGGCTGGGAAAGGATTCTGGTTATTATGCAACAATGCGTGCAGAATATAATGTGCATGTACCAACCGGACCAGGAGTTTACAGTCTGTTATACAGGTATGCAGCGGTTTTGGAAAACCCAACAGCTGGTCACACCTATTGGACAGAACCTCGTTTTGTTGTAAAAGCATTTGACTCACTTGGCGGACCAGCTATTGCCTGTGACTCTTATACCTATGTTGGGGATGGCACGCAGCCCGGCTTTTTGTTGTCGATGGTTACTTCTCTCTATTCAGGAGCAGCCGATGTATATTATAAAACCTGGACCATGGGTAATATGAAATTCCCTGGCTTGGGCGGTCATACCGTTACTGTTCAGTTTACTGCATCAGGATGTACCCAATCGGGTCACTTTGGTTATGGTTATGTTGATATGAGCTGCGGATTTTATGCCAATTCACTGATTACTTGTGCATCGGGTACTACCACGCTTTTGGGTCCTGATGGATTTTCGGCTTATAACTGGTATGACTCTACAACCTGGGCATTCGTAGGTTCAGGGCAATCAATAGTTATTACTTCACCTACGGTTACCGCCACCTATGCTGTGGTGCTTACACCATATTCAGGTTATGGATGTCCGGATACACTGTATACCAGGGTAGTGCCCACTTCGCTTGTTACGAGTCCTACGCATGATACTGCTATATGCTCCGGTACCAGTCTTACGCTTACTGCCGGCGCTACATCTTTATATACACCCATAACTTATTTATGGGGGCCATCTTCAACACTGAGTTGTTCTACCTGCTCATCGCCCATAGCTACACCAACAGTTTCGACGAACTATTGGGTGAAAACTACCGATGCCAGCGGATGTACAAGGACGGATACGATACATGTTACACTATTCGCAATGCCTACACCAATAGCGCCCTCGCCTATACAGGTCTGCCTGGGTTCCACGCTTACATTGACTGATGGTATAGGAGGCGGTACCTGGTCGAGCAGTAACCCTGCTCTTGCCAGTGTGACATCAACAACGGGAATACTAACGGGAGTGGCAGTAAGTACTACGGCAATTGTTACCTATACATTAGGAGGCAGTTGTCGTGTATGGGCACCCGTCACGGTTAACCCCAACCCCTTAGCGATAACGGGAACCGCACTGATGTGCGTGAGTTATACCACAACATTATATGATGCTACACCCGGAGGTACCTGGAGTGTGAGTTCGGGTATAATAAGTGTTGGCAGTACTACCGGCGTAGTAACCGGTATAGCAGCAGGGACAGCTACTGTTACTTATACAGTTACAAGTACCGGTTGTTATGTAGTACGATCGGTCACTGTCAGTCCGACACCAAGCGCAATTGTTTCGTCATCGACCAGCGTATGCGTGGGAGGGACACTCAATCTACTGGATATCACACCCGGAGGTACATGGAGTTGTTCGCCATTAGCAACCGGAACCATTAATTCTGCTACCGGAGTATTAGCCGGGATAGCCGCCGGAGTAGTAACAGTAACCTATACTACAGCGGCAGGTTGTAGTGTTACCGCTAACTTTACTGTGAATCCGATACCAACACCTATTTCAGGTCCGATACATGTTTGTGTGGGCGATTATATTATATTATCCGATGCTACCGCCGGCGGATCATGGCTGTCAGTTGTGGGTAATGCAGGCTGTATGGCACCGCTCGCAGCAACTACAGATACCGTTATTGGTATCAGCGCAGGTACAGATGTAATATCTTATGTTAATGCCATGGGCTGTGCCGCAACCTACGCAATAACCATTAATCCATTGCCACCGGCAATTTTAGGATCTACGGATGTTTGTCTTGGATCAACTTTAATATTGATGGATCTGGATCCGGGAGGTACATGGGCATGTACCCCGCCAAACATTACCATAGGAGCAACTACAGGTATAGTAACCGGAGTTAATGTAGGTTCATCGGTTGTAACTTATACCAATCTTAACGGATGTAAGATCACCACTACGGTGAATGTTAGTCCGTTGCCTGATACTATATCCGGCCCGCACACGCTTTGCGTAGGAACTACGATAACACTTACCGATGCTACCTTTGGCGGAACATGGGGACCTTCTATTGGTGTGCATGCCAACGTTTCATCGGGTGGCGTAGTAACAGGTACGAGTGTTGGCCCTCAGACTATTACTTATACAGGACCAGGCGCTGCAGGATGTTACAGAACATTTACTGTAACTGTGCAGACAACTCCTCCTACCCCTACCGGTATACTTACTGTGTGCCAGGGTATGACCACTATATTAAATGATGTTATTTCGGGTGGTATCTGGACGATAACGCCTACAACAATTGCTACAATAATAGGTGGTGTAACAACCGCTACCGTGACTGGAGTAGCTCCAGGAACCGCTACTGTTACTTATGCACTGGGAGTAGGCTGTTCTGCTTCAGTTGTTGTTACTGTTAGTCCAATGCCTGGTCCGATAACACCTTCATCACCTGTTGTGTGCGTTGGTAGTACTATTACCCTTGCCGATCCGACCTCACCAGGCGGAACATGGGGAACAGCAGCTGTAGTTAATGCATCTATTGGTGCGGTAACAGGAATCGTGCTCGGTATCAGTGCAGGACCACAGGTGTTTACTTATACAGCTCCTACAGGATGCATAAGGATGACCACAGTGAATGTGAATGCGTTGCCACTGGCAATTGCAGGTCCGACAACTGTTTGCGTTAACTCTACTATTACGCTTACCGATCCGTCGGCGGGTGGAACGTGGGTGAGTATGAACCCTGCACAGGGAACTATTTCACCTAGTGGCGGTGTCTTTGTCGGTATACTTGCCGGTACAGCCACTGTGAAATATACACTGGCCACAGGCTGTTCCATTACTACTGTAATAACAGTAAATCCGATACCACCATTGTTTAGTGTAACGGGTGGAGGCAGCTATTGTGCCGGTGGTACAGCACCACATATTTATCTCTCCGGATCGACAGTAGGAGCTACTTACCAGTTGAAATTGCTGGGAGTACTTACCGGACCAATATTATCAGGTACAGGTCTTGTACTTGATTTCGGACCTGTATTAGCTGCCGGTGTGTATTCAGTTGTTGCAACTTATCCTACAAGTTGCAGCAGAACGATGACCGGTACGGCTACCATAATTGTTAATCCATTGCCCGTAATTACCGGACCTACCGCATTATGTGTGGGTGCAACCATGACAGAGGTGAGCAGCATACCTGGTTCGACCTGGACCAGCAGTGCGCCTGGTACTGCTACAATTGGTGCCACTACAGGTATTGTAACAGGTATTAGTACCGGTGGTCCGGTTACCATTACCTGTACTTCTCCTGCACCTGCAGGATGTTCAAGCACCGTGGCAATAAATGTGAGCAGTTCTCCTACAACTATTCTCGGACCTTCCACAGTTTGCGTTGCAGATTCAATTACATTGTCTGACGCTGTGCCAGGAGGTATATGGACAGGAAGCACTTCAATAGTTGCTACCGTTGGTTCGCTGAATGGTCATGTAGTAGGTAACAATACGGGTGTTGATACCATTACTTATTCACTTGGATCGGGTTGTACCGTGGTTAAGGTGATTTCAGTAAATCCACAGCCTGCATTGGTTACTGCTACTACCTTTACAATATGCCAGGGTGGTTCTACCGTGCTACATGATGGTACACCAGGTGGTACGTGGTCGGTTGCTCCAGGCTCAACATCACTTGCTACAGTAAATCCGGCAACAGGAAATGTAACCGCGATAATTACCGGCGGATCAACACAAACTGTGGCTACTATATTATATACCATTACCGCCACAGGATGTAGAAACTGGGCATTTGTAACTATTAATCCATTGCCTGCGCCGATTACCGCACCTTCATTTGATGTGTGCGTAGGCTCAACCCTGGCATTAGGCGATGTAACACCGGGTGGTTCATGGAGCATATCTCCTACTACCTATGGATCTATTAATGCTATTACAGGGGTGTTAACGGGTAATGTTGCCGGTAGCCCAAGTATAGTATCCTATACAGTGCTGGGTTGTTCGGCTACTGCAAGCGTAACCGTTAATCCATTACCGTCATCCATTACCGGTACTACGCATGTATGCCAGTTTTCTACCGTAACCTTAAGTTCAACATCACCAGGCGGTGCATGGACTATTGCTCCGATAACTACCGCTACCATTACTCCTACTACAGGTAATGTTTATGGACTGTTACCAGGAGCAGCGAGTGTAACTTATACACTTCCTACAGGTTGCGCGCGCTCAATGCCAATAACAGTTAATCCTACACCGTCGCCTATCTTTGGCCCAGCCAATGTTTGCGTTGGTTATGGCGCTGTTATGACCGATCCTACGCCAGGTGGCGCATGGAGCAGCACGATACCTCTGGTTGCATCGATAGTCGCAAGTACGGGTATTATAACAACGGGTCCATCACTTACAGGTCCGGTTACTATCAGTTATACAGTTGGCTTGTGCGCTGCCACTACAGTATTTACCGTATTGGCGCCTCCTGCCCCTATAGCCGGTCCATCTAATGTTTGCGTGCGTGATTCCATATTATTGACAGATATCACACCAGGTGGTATATGGAGCAGCGGTAACCCAATACTGGCTACCATAAGCGCTACCGGTGAGGTTCATGGTATTGCTTCAGGAACAGTAGTTATCAGTTATGGCGGCGCAAGCGGTTGCTTTAAAACAACACCAATCGTGATTAACCCAATGTCGGATATTATTGGCGATTCAGTGGTATGTATTGGTCAAACAATATTGCTGACTGATACCTCTCTTGGAGGTAACTGGAGTTCGCTTACACCTGCTGTATGCAGTGTAGGATCAACAACAGGTATCGTTACCGGCGTGGCAGCATCTACCAGCGGTCTGATAGAATATCTGAATCCTTTTACAGGTTGTAAGGCATACAGAACACTTACTGTAAATTCATTGCCTACTCCAATTACCGGTCCTTCGCATCATGTATGTCTTTACCAGAATCTTAGTGTGAGTGATCTTACTCCAGGTGGCTCTTGGAGCAGCAGCAACAGTGCGGTTGCACCTGTTTCAGGATTTGGTGTGGTTACGGGCGCAGCTACAGGATCAGCAACCATAACTTATACATTGGCAACAACCGGTTGCTTTGTTACGTATGCTGTTACTGTTGATAGTTTACCTGCAAACATTGTAGGCCCGGATAATATGTGCGTAGGTTCAAGCGCAACCTATACCGATGGATCGGGAGCAGGAACATGGCTTAGCACTGTACCTGCATATGCCTCCTTCATTACCGGTAGTCTGTTAAGCGGCCTGGCTGTGGGTACAACAATTGTATCGTTTACATTAACAAGTACCGGTTGCGTAACTTCTAAACCGGTAAATATTATTAATCCGCCATCGGCTATTACTTCAACCGGTCCAGCAGTTATGTGTGTGGGTTCCGGAATTACATTGTATGATGCTACTCCTTTAGGTACATGGTCGAGCAGTGCGCCAGCAACGGCGTATATAGATGCTACAACCGGTTATGTTACCGGCCTGTTGCCTGGTACAGCAACCATTACCTATTCTACAGGATTAGGTTGCAATGCAACAACTGTGGTTACTGTTAATCCAACGCCTGGCGGAATCGCACCTATCAACATTTGTGTTGGTGACACCCGCACATTGTCTACCTATCCATTTGGCGGTACCTGGACGAGCAGTATTCCTTTCACAGCTACAATAGGTTCAAGTTCTGGATTGGTAACCGGTATGAATCCGGGTACTACTGTTATAACCTATACATTGGGTACCGGTTGTGCATTAACTACGAATGTAAATGTTGATCCATCGCCTCCAGCTATTACAGGTATACCTTCAGTATGCGTAGGGCAGTATTCTCTACTGGCTGATGCTTTGCCGGGCGGAACATGGGCCAGCAGCAATACTTCAGCAGGTACAGTAGATGCGACAGGAAATGTATATGGTGTTGCACCTGGTACTACTGATATTACTTATAC
Source organism: uncultured Bacteroidota bacterium (assembly GCA_903903635.1). Lineage (GTDB taxonomy): Bacteria > Bacteroidota > Bacteroidia > Chitinophagales > Chitinophagaceae > Nemorincola. The sequence goes on along the minus strand of CAIUZK010000256.1, from coordinate 18,636 downwards.
AATGTCAGGAACTGTTTGTCCTGCAACCATGCATGTAACGGTTAATCCGGTTCCATATCCTATTACCGGTGTTTTGCAGGTGTGCGTTGGTCTTACCACCACATTGCATGATGCAATACCAGGTACAGGCTGGAGCAGCCTGAACCCAGGTGTGGCAACAGTAAGTACATCTGGTGTGGTAACAGGTATTGCAGCCGGTACTTCGGATATCGTATTTACATTGGGTGCATCATGCTTCGTAACTGCTACAGTAACAGTTATAGCCAATCCTGCAGCGATCTCCGGCACCGATTCGGTATGCCAGGGTCAGTTCCTGTTCTTTACAGATGCTACTCCTTCAGGAAAATGGGTGAGTTCGGATACGCTGGTAGCTACTATCGACTCTGTAACAGGTGTTATGGGCGCTCTTCTTCCAGGGTATTCAACAATAAAATATACCGTAAATGGTTGTTCGGCTTATCATCCTGTAACAGTTGATGTACAGCCTGCTCCTATCACCGGTAATCCAATAGTTTGTATCGGTGGTACATCGCATCTGTATGATGCTACTCCAACCGGATTATGGACCAGCACTTATCCAGCTATTGCACCTGTAAACAGTACAGGTATAGTATTTGGTAACGCACTGGGCGCATCGACTATTACTTATACAATTTATCCGGGCGGATGTAAATCTACCCTGAATGTGAACGTGGTTCCATTACCAGTGATATATAACGTGATCGGCGGTGGCAGCTTCTGCGCAGGCGGTTCTGGTGTATTGATTGGTTTGAGTAATTCAGCAGTTGGTGTCAACTATATGCTGTACCGCGGAACAACTGCAACAGGAACCTTCGCGGGTACAGGTAGTCCGATATCATTTGGCTTGCAGACAGTAGGCGGTACTTATACGGTTGTTGCTACCACAACAGCAACAGGATGTAGTGTGGCTATGTCGGGAAGTGTAACGATAACTGTAATACCCACAGTAACTCCGGCGGTAACAATTACGCCAACGCCTAATGATACCGTTTGCGCGGGTACAGCAGTAACCTTTGCACCTAACCCGGTAAATGGCGGCGCAGGCCCTGTTTACCAGTGGAGTGTGAATGGTACACTGGTATCTACCAGCAATACTTATGCGTTCATTCCTGCCAATGGCGATGTGGTATCTGTAACCATGACCAGCAATGCTGTTTGTCCTTTACCAGCAACAGGAACAGGAAGCATGACCATGACCGTTCAGCCGTTTGTTAATCCTTCTGTCAGCATAGCAGCAAATCCGAATGATACAGTTTGTCAGGGTACCATAGTAAGTGTGACAGCTAACCCTGTAAGAGGAGGTTCGGCTCCATTGTATACCTGGATGCTGGATGGCGCCATTTCAGGTACAGGATCAGTTTATACTTATGTACCGGTTAATCATGACGTGATCTACTGTATCATGAACAGCAACTATCCTTGCCGTCTTTCAAACGCCGATACCAGCGCCAATATTGTTTTCAAGATCGATACGGCTCTTATGCCTGTAGTATCCATCAGTGTATCGCCAAATACATTGATAAGCGCGGGTCAGCCGGTTACTATGACAGCAAGTGTGGTAAATGGCGGTTCGGCTCCTACTTATCAGTGGTATAACAATAGTATTCCTGCTGCGGCTGCAACCAATGCAGTATATGTGAACAGCACATTAACTACTCAGGAAAATGACTCAGTATCTGTACAGGTAACTAATAATGACCTGTGTAAGGCAACTGGTCACCAGTGGGTATTTATACAGGTAGCCAATGTGGGTGTACATAATCTTACCAATACGAACAGTGATATCAGCGTAGTACCTAACCCTAACAAGGGAGACTTTATAGTTAAGGGAACACTGGGTACACTGGCCGATGAAACGGTATCATTGGAGATAACAGATGTACTGGGTCAGGTAGTATACAATGGCAAGGTGTTGGCTAAGAACGGCAAACTGAATGAGCACGTAAATCTTGGCAGTGGTATTGCCAATGGTATGTATATGCTCTCTGTTCGTACCAGCGCCGAAAGCAAAGTGTTCCATCTTGTTATTGAGCAATAGTAAGTACTGAATATTTATTTAATAAAAATGGGCACTCCGCAACAGGAGCGCCCATTTTTTTATGACGCCTGGGGGCCATTTTTTTGTCATTGCCAGCATTGTGTATTAACAGGATGTATCCGTTTGCGTTATTGTTATAATTAGCTGCTATCAAAATGCTATTTGGCTACAATGTAAGAACACAGCTAGTTATGGTTTGGCGACGCTGCTATGACACGAAATATTGGGCTCGCCATAATTACTTTTTTAAAATGAAAGCTATGAACTGCAACATAAAAATTGCCTTGCTCTGCAACAACAAAATGGCGATGCCGGTGATGATGCGGCTGATGAATGAGGGCGTGCTGTGTGCAGTAGCTACAGCCGATACTGATGCCGAGGCAATGCATATTGTGTGAGCAGGGAGCAGAGAGATGGGAGCGGAGAGCGTGGAGCGGAGAGCGTGGTGCGGAGAGCGTGGTGCGGAGAGCGGAGAGCGGTGTTGCCGGTGGCTGGAATGGGATGCCGGTTACAGTTCAGAATGAAAGTAAGGCGAGATACTGGCCCAAGGTAGGGGAGGCAGAGATAACCCTAAGGTGGGATAAATGCAGGCGGAAGAAATTGTAGCCCTTGTGCAGGGCTGCAACCCTATAGGCAGGGGCACACCAACAAGCATTAATGGCTGGAAAATAGGGGTGGTGGATATAGGCAATGTGAACCTTGATGGCGATGCCAGCGCCATAGCCCCGGGCACCATAATAGCTATAGATCCTCAGAATGTCCTCATAGTGTGCTGCCTGGGCTGCAAGGCTGTGAAACTGGAATTGGCATACACCAGCGAGGGGTATTTTCCGGGGTATAAAATTGCATTTTTCGGTATTCAGCAGTGGATGACGTTTTCGTAGTTTGCACAATGAATTATTTCAAATGTGCAGGTTCTTTATTTCAAATTGAGCGGTTTGATTATGAATATTCTTGATTTTCAGCTTGATTTTCGTTTAGTTTTAATGCATAACAATTATTTAACGGACCAATGACGAATTAATTAAATTAGTTAATCATTTTGTATTCATTTTTAGCGAATTAACTAATATTTATGAAATTTCAAAGGTTATGGGTTGTGTAAGAAGCAAGTAACTCAATAGCGCAAATAAAGACGTTTATGTCTCTATTTAATTAAAAATAAAAATATTTGCTAAAAAAACCTGCGTAAAAACATAATAATCATCAAATTTTTTTTTACATTTATACCTCAAAAAAATGTGTTAACAAAATGACATTCAAAATGCGTGCTTTCATATTAAATAAAACCAAAATAAAACCACACAAAATGATACAGAAACATCTACTCACAATCGCTATTGCTGCTACATTGATGCTGGGTGCACAGGGCGCCATGGCCCAGGAAACTGCCATTAATAACTCAGGTGCGGCAGCCAATGCAAGCGCTATACTCGATGTTTCGAGCACCACCCAGGGTATGCTGGTGCCGCGCATGACCGCGTCGCAGCGCGGTACTCTCGGCTCACCCGCAACAGGTTTGCTGGTATACCAGACAGATGGTACTACCGGTTTTTATTATTGGAATGGCAGTGCCTGGGTTAATATAACCAATTCCGCCACCACAGCGGGCGGCGATCTTACGGGCAGTTACCCCAACCCTACCGTTGCCAACCTTGGGGCAATAAGCGGGGCTAACCTCACCAACCTTACGCCCGGAAATCTCACCAGCGGTGGCACATTCCCGGCTGAGAATGGCAGCAACCTTACCAACCTCAATGCCAGTAACCTTGCATCTGGTACAGTAGCGGCTAGCGTGGGCGGCACAGGTAATACCAGCTATACTGTGGGCGATCTGCTTTATGCATCTGCCACTACAGCGCTGTCTAAGCTTAATGCGGCTGCATCGGGCAAGGTGCTGACATCCAACGGAGCAGGCGTTGCCCCTAGCTGGCAAACCCCCAGTGGAGGCGGAGGTGCATCATACCTGTTTGCATCTATTGCCGGCAACAATATCAATGCAAGCTGGTACGTGGCGCCCAGCGGAGCTTCTACCGGGACGAATAACAATGCGTCGTTCGAACAGTACTTTCCTACTGCAGTAACAGTTGACCAGATCGATTATCTTATGTATGATGCAGGTGGATCGGTTTCCTCAGGGACCGTAACCGTTTCCCTTAAATATGCCACTCCTACAAATGCACAGGCTAACAGTTGGACAACTGCTGCCACAGTTCACTCCTATACCAGATCGGCTACTTTGGCAACTTATACGAATACAATAAGTCCGGGTGTAGTAATACCTGCAGGAAGCATGGTTCAGTACCAGATAGACCAGCCGGGCGGTGGCCTTAGTTGCGGTTTATGCCACACCCAGATCACAACCAAGTATCATTAGTATTTTCCGCCGTTGTTGGTGTTCTTCACCAACAACATCGCGAAGGATGTGAATCGCGGAAGAAGAAGGAATAATGGGTGAGAGGTTGTCCGGATCAATTTTTACGGATGGTGTAATAGATTAATTGAATGATAAGATAAGAGTCAGGGATTTGAGTAAAGGTATTTTAAAAAGAGATTGAAATAAAATAAGATTTTACAAATTTTAGAAAAGTTGCTGAATCTATCATTATTGAAAATTATTGAATACGGACATTAAAGAAAAGATTATGAGAAAACTACTATTTACGCTGTGTTGTTTGCTGGCTATCACTATCGCTCATGGGCAAATTAGAATTGTAACCATCAAAGCCGGGACTACTGTTATTAATAACGGGGTTGCTTTTAATATGGGCAGCGGCTATGGCGCAGTGGCAACACCAGGTGAGTTCAGAAACTCAGGTGTATACATTGATACCACTGCAGGCGGGTCGTTTAATATATATGGCCCGATCTGGTTTACCCGTTTGGGTACAACCAAAATTTACGACTTTACCACACATGGTAACAAACTTTGTTTTTTCCCATATCCTGTCCAGGTTTACAACAGTATTACCTGTAATGTTGGTGATACAATTGATTTCAATGATGGGAGCATTGACACCGGCCTTTGGTTACGTACCGACCTCCCCGGTCATCAAAATGCCTATGCGGTTATTAACGGTGTTCTTTATGATAGTCTCAGAGGACTTATGACCTATGCTACTACCACAGGTGGTGCAGGCCCTTCTTTTACTTCTAACCTTTCTGTAAATATCTCAGGTACAGTAATGCGTTACCAGTGGCAGTCTTCTACCGACAGTGCTACATGGTCACCTGTGTCCGGCGCTACTAATGCTACCTATACAGCTACTGTTACTGCTACTACTTACTATCGTTGCGACCTTACAACAGTTACAACTCCATCCACCGGCTATGAACAATGGACTCCGGGTATCAAGTTATCACTGATTGGATTGACAGTAGGCATTACCGGGGGAGGCACGCCCATATGTACCGGAGGGCCTGGAACAACGCTTACCGGCACCGGCGCCACAACCTATACCTGGGCGCCAGCCACAGGTCTGTCTGCTACTACAGGCATCTCGGTGGTTGCCAACCCCACGATCACTACTATTTATACAGTAACCGGAACCACCGGAGGGAGTTCTAACACCGCTACTGTGCAGGTAACTGTGAATACTACACCGACTTCGGGAATTTCCGGGGGCACGACGCCAATATGCTTCGGAGGATCGGGCGCTACGCTGAGTGGTTCCGGCGCCACTACTTATACGTGGGCGCCGAATACAAACCTTACAGCAACCACAGGAGCTACAGTAACAGCCAGCCCGACAGTAACTACTACATATACAGTAACGGGTACTACATCGGGTTGCAGCGCCACGGCAACGGTGCAGGTGACGGTGAACCCATTGCCGACTATTGGCATTACAGGTGGAGCTACGCCTATATGTACCGGCGGCGCGGGGACATCATTGTCGGCAACAGGTACAGCAACTACCTTTAGCTGGGCGCCCAATACTGGACTATCGGCAACTACCGGAACACCTGTAACAGCCAACCCTGGATCAACTACTACTTATACACTTACCGGATCCGATGGTACTTGTAGCAATACTGCCACAATTCAGGTGAGTGTAAATACCACCCCAACCGTTGCAGCCACCGGCGCAAGCTACTGCTCCGGTGCGGGTCCGGCAACAATTTCGGCAACGGGGGCTACAACTTATATATGGACACCATCAGCTACGCTTTCAGCTTCTACGGGTGCAAGTGTTACTGCGAGCCCTACGGTAACAACTACTTATACGGTTACTGGTACTACAGCAGGTTGCAGTTCATCTGCTACAGCTGCTGTTACGGTTAACCCTAGTGCTGCGCCGATTACAGGCGGCACGGGTGGTGTAACTCCAGGTATTATAAGCCTTATAGCTGGTAATGGCACGAGCATTTATGTTGGAGGCGGACCTGCAACAACTTCGGGAATAAATGGAGTATCAGGTATTGTTACGGATGCACTTGGAAATATTTATTTTACAGATTATTCAAATCAGAGTGTCCGGAAAATAAATACATCGGGTATTATATCTACCATTGCAGGTAATGGTACCAACGGGTTTAGCGGTGATGGCGGCCCTGCAACTGCTGCTCAATTAAATGCTCCATTTGGCCTTACTATTGACGTAAGTGGAAATTTATACATTGCAGATCAAAGCAATTTTCGTGTCCGTAAGGTAAACACCTCTGGTATTATTACAACTTTTGCTGGTGGCGGGGGTATTTTAGGAGATGGAGGTCCGGCAACTGCCGCTAATATTGGTAATGTGTTGAGTACAGCGTTTGATGCCAGTGGTAATCTGTATCTGACTGATAGAGCGCATAATACTATACGTAAGGTAAATACGTCCGGTATTATCAGCACCTTTGCCGGAACAGGTACTTGGGGAAGCACCGGTGATGGCGGCCCTGCAACAGCAGCGACATTAGCATATCCTTTCAGCCTGGCATTTGATGCTGCAGGGAACCTTTATATAGGAAACGATGGTTCAGGAACAATCCGTGTAATCAATACTTCGGGCATAATAAGTACTTATGCGGGCAATGGCGGCGCTGGCGCTACCGGAGATGGTGGCCCGGCAACCTCAGCTCAAATTGGTAATAATTATAATGGTGTATGTACTGATGCCAGTGGCAATGTGTATGTGGCAAGTTTTAATACGAATAAGATCCGGAAAATAAATTCATCCGGGATCATTAGCACTTTTGCAGGTACCGGTGCAAGCAGCTATTCGGGAGATGGAGGACCAGCAACTGCTGCAACTTTCAATAATCCCTGGGTGGTGTATTCTGATATTAGCGGTAATATTTTGACCGGCGAATTTATTGGTTCACGTTTGCGTAAAATAGCTGTTAGTGGCAGTGCCGGCGGTACGGTATGTACCGGTGCCACAGTTGTTTTAAGCGATGTAACCCCGGGTGGTACCTGGAGTGCCAGCAATAGCAGCGCCAGTGTGGTAGGTGGTACTGTAACAGGGCTTACAGCCGGTGTGGATACTATCAGTTATACAATGCCTGGTGGATGTGCAGCTACAGCTATTATTACTGTTAATGCAGCGCCAACTGTATCAGGTACAGGCGCCAGTTATTGTGCGGGTGCAGGTCCGGGATCAATTTCGGCAACGGGGGCTACTACTTATACATGGGCTCCGGCAGCTACGCTTTCTGCTTCAACAGGGGCTAGTGTTACTGCCAGTCCTACGGTAACAACTACTTATACTGTAACTGGTACTACAGGAAGTTGCAGCACTTCGGCTAATGTGACTGTGACCGTTAACCCATTGCCTCCACAAACAATTCCGGATTCTGTTTTCAGTTGTGATTCTATTGCCGTACTGGCACAGACCACCGGATATTCAAGTTATGCGTGGAGTACCGGTGCAACATCATCGTCGATTACGGTTAATACAGTCGGGGTGGTTAGTTATACCATGACCAATACTTATAGCTGTACAATGAGCCACAGTACATATGTTAGTATTATCGACGGCCATTTGCTTAGCCATGATACGGCTATATGTACAGGAGCGACTATATCATTAAGCGCCACCCCTACAGCTGCGCAGCTCAATCCGACATTATATGGTGCACCACAAATTTATGCAGGACATACCTATTATACCAGTGTCGGCGCTTATAACAGGACCGTTGCCAATACTGCGGCATCAAGCACATCAGGCCACCTGGTTTCTATTACCAGCAGCGCAGAGAATACGTTTGTAAACGGACTTGTGGCGAGTGCCGGATGCTGGATAGGTTTGTGGCAGAATCACGCATCTCCATTCTATAGCGAACCTGCCGGTGGCTGGGAATGGTCGGATGGAGAGGCTGTTACTTTTACTGCGTGGAATCCGGGTGAACCGAATAATTCAGGAGGATCAGAGGACTGGGGACAAATGGTTACCGGAGGCGGAGGTGCATGGAATGATTTACCTCTTTCATCTGTATTACGTTACATTATTGAATTTGACTATGCAAAGACTTATTTATGGTCAACAGGAGCTACAACAGTATCGATAGCTGTTACACCAACAGTAACAACAACTTATTACTGTACTACCACTTTTAACGGTCATAGCTGTATGGATAGTGTTAAGGTGACAGTGAATCCAATTCCAACCATTGGCATTACCGGTGGCACCAGCCCAATATGTAATGGTACCGGCACAAGCCTTACCGGCACAGGAGGCACTACCTATACCTGGGCGCCGAATACAAACCTTACAGCAACCACAGGAGCTACAGTAACAGCCAGCCCTACAGTAACTACTACATATACAGTAACGGGAACAACATCGGGTTGCAGCAATACTGCTACAATACAGGTAACAATTAATCCGTTGCCTGCAGCGATAGCTGGCGGCACAGGTGGTGGCGGCAGCCCTACAACATTTAATTATACAGGGTCTATTCAGAGTTATGTAGTTCCTGCTGGGGTTACCAGTGTTAATTTAGCGCTATATGGCGCACAGGGAGGTCAGTCGGAAGTGTGTGGTGGGACTTTGCAAAATGACGGAGGCCTGGGCGGTTATGCATATGGTACATTAAGTGTTACGCCCGGTCAGGTTTTAAATGTGTATGTTGGCGGTCAGCCTTCAACAATTATTGGTTCAACTCCGTCATCAGTTGGTGGATATAACGGTGGTGGATCATCGGGCCAATATGGCGGCGGCGGCGGCGGTGCTTCCGATATTCGTGTTGGCGGAACAGGATTAGCTAACAGGGTAATCGTAGCCGGTGGCGGTGGTGGCGGTGTCACAGGTTGTCCGGATTATGGCGCCGGTGGTGCTGGTGGCGGGTTATCAGGTAGTATAGGTATTAGTTTTGGTGGCTTTACTCCAGGTGGAGGTGGCACTCAGGTGGGCGGTGGTACTGCAGGTTCTTCTCCTGGTATTGCCGGAAGTTTGGGTATTGGAGGTATGATGGGGGGGAGCTATCATGTAGCTGGTGGCGGTGGAGGGTATTACGGCGGCGGCAGCGCTTTTGCAGCCGGCGGCGGTGGCGGTTCTTCTTATCTGGGTGGTGTTACCGGAGGTGTTACATTAAGTGGCATGCAATCTGGTAATGGTACTGTTATTATTACACCACAATCTTCTTTACTTTGTACGGGTTCATCTATTACCATGACAGATGCTACAAGTGGTGGCACATGGAGTAGCCTAAGCAGTAATGTTAGCCTTTCAGGAACAGCTACCACTACTGTAACAGTTACAGGCGTAGCAGCAGGAACTGCAGATATTACCTATTCTTTGAGTACAGGTTGCTATACGGTTTCTACAGTAACCGTTTATGCTACACCTACGGTAAATGTTACACCTTCCCAGAATGTGTGCTTAACAACTTCAGTAGCATTAACAGCAACCGGGGCATCAACTTATTCATGGTCTCCTGCAACTGCCTTATCGGCCAGTACAGGAGCTACGGTAACTTCAACGCCTTCGGTAACTACAACTTATACAGTAACAGGAACTTCGGTAGCAGGATGCAGCGCAACAGCAACTACTACACTAAACGTAATAAACCCGCCAACGATCAGTTCGCTTAGTGCTAGTTCGGGTGTACCTGCAACAACAATGAATATAAATGGTACAGGGTTTAATACAACCCCTGCCAATAATATAGTGTGGTTTGGCGCCACAAAGGCAACGGTAAATACTGCCAGTGCTACAGTATTGAATGTGACAGTACCCAATGAAGGTACCGACAGGATGATAACTGTGGATAATACAGGCTGTAACGCCATTGCTTATTCTTCACCTTACTTCATGCCTACTTATGCAGGGGTGATCCTGACTACAGTGCATTTTAATCCGAAGGTGGATTTTGCTAGTAATACCACTGCATTTATGACACAGATTGCGGATATTGATGGTGATGGCAAGGCTGATGTAATATCAATTGATCGATCAAGTAATACATTTAGAGTATTCAGGAATAACGGAAGTATTGGCAGTATCAGTGTACTTGGAGGTATGTCATTCGGCACAGGGTCCGGTTCTGGTCCTATTTCTTTAGCTGTTCAGGATGTAGATGGTGATGGTAAACCAGATGTGATAGTAACTCAAAACGTTGACAATAAGGTTGCAGTTTTCAGGAATACCACTGTTGCACCTGGAATTATCAGTTTTGCCACTGGGGTAGCAATCCCTACCATTTCTGGCCCATTATCGGTTGCAGTTGCGGATATTGACGGAGATGGCAGGCCTGACCTTATTGTTTCAAATAGTTCCAGCTCTACCGTTCAGATTTTTCCTAATACGGGATCCGTCGGCGTTATAGGTTTTGGCTCAGCAATTCCGTTAACTTCAGCTGGGTCTAGTGACATCGGTTCAATAGCTGTTGGCGATTTTGACGGAGATCATATAACAGATATCGCTGTCTCCAATGTCTCTGCGAATAATGTATCGGTATGGCGAAATACCAGCACACCTGGTTCCTTCACTTTCGGCACAAGAATTGATATCGGTACGGGTGCAAATCCAACTCATGTGAGTATCGGGGATCTTGATGGAGATGGTAAGCTGGATTTAGTAACTGCAGACAGAACTGGCGGAACTATTTCCTGCTTCCTAAATACAAGTTCAGGAGTTGGTTCAGTAAGTTTTGCCGCAAGGGTGCCGGTGTCTGTTGGCAGCCAACCAACTTCCATAGATCTTGGTGATTTCAATGGAGATGGTAAGCCCGACGTGGTAGTGGCGAACAGTGGCTCCACCGGCGTATCGGGTTTATCGGTACTCAGAAATACAAGTAGTACTGGTAGTATTTCTTTTGCAGCTGCTGTACCGGAGACAACAGATAATAGTCCGTATAGTGTATCTGTGGGTGACCTTGACGGAGATGGAAAGCCAGACATGGCCGTATCTCACTTTAGTTCCGCGTTTTTATCGACATTCCTTAATGTACCAGACAGTCCTCCAGTATTTACAGCAGGCAGTACGCAGACTTTGACTGTTTGCCAGGGCAGCACTGCCAATAGTATCAATAGCAATATGCAGATCAGTGATGTCGACCTGTCGCAGACAGAAACATGGACTGTGGTAACATCACCGCTTCATGGCTCGCTGACAGGAGTGGCTTCATATACTGCTACCTCAACCGGCGGTGTAATCACCCCGACCGGTATGAGCTATACACCAAACTATACTTATTCAGGCAGTGATGCATTCGTAGTGCAGATAAATGATGGTTTCATTGTTACTACTACTACCGTGAATGTAACAGTAACACCGTTCCCGACCAGTGTTACGCCAACTTCTTCACCATTTGTATGTGGTGGAGTTCCGACTACTGTTACCGCATCGGGTGGTACAGGATATTCCTGGACACCGGCTGCATCATTATCATCATCCACAGGCGCCAGTGTAATAGCTACACCTACGGTAACAACTGTTTATTCTGTAGTGGTAACAGGCGGTGCCGGTTGCAGCGCTACTAAAACTGCTACTGTTAATATTAATCCGTCGCCGGCTCTGATTGCTACAGGCGGCGCTTATTGTACCGGCGGGTTTACCCCGATCTCTGCTACAGGCGGAACGACATATACCTGGTCGCCCAACGTTTATCTCACCGCCTCAACCGGCTATGCGGTAATCGCCAACCCACCTTCGACAACTACTTATTCAGTTTCAACAACCAATGGTTTTGGCTGTACGAGTGTTGCAACTGCAGTGGTTACAGTTAATCCTTACCCGGTTCTTGCCTTAACACCAACCAGCTTCTCCGGTTGCAGCGGTGTAGGCGTTCCGTTAAGCATTTCCGGAGCTACTACCTATTCATGGTATCCGTCATACGGTCTTTCAACTACTACCGGACCAAGTACAGTATTTACAACAACTGTTACTGGTATCTATACAGTAGGGGTGTGGGGTACAAGCAACGGCTGCTCTACTCCGGCATCACTGAATGTTACGATTAACGCATTACCGGCAGCCATCACGGTTAGTCCGGGTGTGGCAATATGCAGCGGAAACAGTACAACACTTTCCGCAAGCGGCGCAACTACCTATTCCTGGTCGCCATCAACAGGTTTATCATCAACGGCAGGCCCGGCAGTTATTGCCAGCCCTACCGTGACAACAACATATACTGTTACAGGGTATAATAGTTTTGGTTGCAGTATCACAAATACAGTAACAGTAACTGTTAACTCAACACCGACAATAAGTGCCGGTCCTGGTGTAGCTATCTGCATCGGCGGCTCTACTCCGCTTACTGCCTCAGGCGCTACTACTTATACATGGTCTCCGGGCACAGGTCTTTCGGCAACAACAGGTACTACTGTTACTGCAAATCCAACATCAACGACTACGTACACCATAACCGGATCAAGCGGAACAGGTTGCAGCAATGTGGGCTATGTAACAGTAACAGTTAATGCGTTGCCAACAGTCAGTGGCGGCTCCGGTGCAATTATTTGTGCCGGCGGGTCAGGAGCAACTCTAACTGGATCGGGTGCGACCACATATACCTGGATGCCATCAACGGGATTATCATCCACCACAGGGACCAGTGTTCTGGCAAATCCTGGTTCAACAACAGTTTATACAATTACCGGGACGAGTGGTATTGGTTGCATAGCTACTGCTACAGTGGCTGTAACTGTTAATCCATTACCGGGTATCAGCGGAGGTTCAGGTATTACTATTTGCAACGGGTCATCAGGAACATTAACCGCATCAGGAGGCTCATCATATACCTGGACACCATCGGGCAGTTTATCATCATCAACAGGAGCCAGTGTTACAGCCAGTCCGACGGTTACAACTACTTATACTGTTACAGGGACATCTTTATCGGGATGTTTAAATACATCATCGGTAACAGCAACTGTTAATCCATTACCTGTTCTCGCACCTACCAATACCAGTCCGGTTTGTGCGGGTGGTACTGTGAATTTCAATGCAAATGTCGCACCAGGTACAGGTACTATATGTGGTACCGCAACTGAAAACAGCCCGGTAATTATGACAGCGCCAGCAGGCACGGTGTTTGTAGCGATTGATTTTGCAAGTTATGGTACACCAAACGGAGCATGTGGTGCATATACTATAGGAACCTGTAACGGATCTAATAGTGTATCAGTGGTAAGCAGCTATTTATTGGGGCATAACAGCGCAACAATTATGGCTGATAATACAACATTTACTGATCCGTGCTTTGGTACCACAAAACGTTTATATATACAGGCAAGGTATGCACCGGCTGTAACCTACTCATGGAGCGGGCCATCATTATTTACTTCTACAATTGCAACACCTTCTATTTCATCAATAACCGGTGCAGCAGCAGGTACTTATTCTGTTACAGCTACTACAACATCGGGATGTAGTGCGACAGGAACAACAACAGTAACCGTTAATGCGCTGCCAACCATCAGTGCAGGATCAGGTGCAGGCATATGCCCAGGCGGCAATACTACCCTTACCGCTTCAGGAGCTCTGACTTATACGTGGACGCCATCATCATCATTAAATGCATCTACAGGTTTTAATGTTACGGCAACGCCAGCCACTACTACTACCTATACTATTTCGGGTACCAGTGGCGCAGGCTGTACCGGAACAGGAACTGTAACAGTGTCGGTTAATGCGATACCGACTATTACCGTAGCTACAGTTACTCCAATTTGTTCAGGCAATTCGACAACGCTTGCAGCAAGTGGCGGCACTACTTATAGCTGGTCGCCAACTACTGGTTTGTTATGCTCTACTTGTGCAAGTACTTCAGCATCGCCATTATCAACTACAACATATACAGTAACCGGGACAACAGCGGGTTGCAGCGGCACGGCAACAATGACAGTAACTGTTAATGCTTCACCGATACTTACATTTACTCCATCATCAACTATCTGTTTTACCGGTTCAACATCAGTAACAGTTAGCGGATCAGGAAGTTATACCTGGTCTCCGGGTACATCATTAAGCACTACTACCGGTTCTACAGTTATTGCGAACCCAAGTTCATCGACCGTTTATACAGTAACGGAAGGCGCCAGCGGTTGTAATACTCATGCTTCAGTAACCATTACTCCTAACCCATCGGTAAGTGCAAGCGGCGGCGCAACAGTGTGCGCAGGTGTACCAGTACCTTTGGGCGCAAGCGGAGCAACATCTTATTCATGGTCGCCATCAGGCAGCTTATCATGTGGCGGATGTTCTAATCCAAATGCAACACCAGGATCAACAACAACTTATACAGTAACCGGTACAACAGCAGGCTGTAGTAGTACAGCAACAGTAATGGTTTCCATTAATCCATTACCATCAGTAACAGCATCGGCTGGTGCACCTTATTGCAGCGGAGCAGGTTCAGCTTCATTAACTGCTGGCGGCGCAACCTCCTATACATGGACACCGGGCACGGCGCTATCGGCAACTTCCGGTTCTCCGGTTACGGCCAGCCCGACAGTAACAACAACTTATACAGTAACAGGAACTGCAGCAGGTTGTACCAATACAGCAACAGCAACAGTAACTGTTAATCCGTTGCCAGTAATCAGTGCAGGACCAGGTGTATCTATATGCAACGGAGGGAATATTGCACTTAATGCAACAGGAGGTATTACCTATACATGGGCTCCAGGCGCTTCTTTGAATTCTACAACAGGAATGAGCGTAACTGCATCGCCAACTGTAACTACTACTTATACCATTACAGGTGTAGGTACCACATGCACGGGTATAGGTTATGTTACGGTAACCGTTAATCCGTTGCCGGGTGCTATATCATTTTCAGGTGGTGGTTTATCAACCAGCACATTTAATTATACAGGAGGTGCTCAGACATATATCGTACCAGCTGGTGTTTCTAGTTTAACTTTTGATGTTCAGGGTGCCGAAGGTGGAGCTTATGGATGCTGTAGCGTACCTCAAGGTTACGGGGGCAGGGTTCAGGGCAATCTCGCTGTTACAGCTGGCCAGGTGCTAAATATCTATGTCGGTGGAATTGGTGACGCAGGTAACTTTTCTGGAGGTGCTTCTGCTTTAGGTGGTTTTAATGGTGGCGGGAATGCAGGTATAGGTTATTCATACGCAGGAGGCGGAGGTGGAGCATCTGATATACGTATTGGTGGTATTGCGTTGTCTAATAGGGTCGTAATTGCAGGTGGTGCGGGTGGTGCAAGTTATTATTCCGGTCCTGCTGCGGCAGGACATGGTGGTGGGCTAACTGGACAATCCGGTGTGTCTACTATCGGAGGTGGTGCTGGAGGAGGAGGAGGAACACAGTTAGCTGGTGGTGCGGGTGGAACATCTGCCGGTGTAGGAGGATCACCCGGATCGCCCGGATCCCTTGGGAATGGCGGTAATGCTGCATCAGCTACCTGGGGTGCTGGCGGCGGCGGCGGTTATTACGGTGGCGGCGGCGGTTCTTATAGCAGTGGTGGCGGCGGGTCATCGTTTACGGATCCTGTTTTGGTTACAGGGTTCACACATACCCAAGGCTACAATTCGAGTGGGAATGGTTTTGTTATTATTTCTTATACCATACCACCAGTAACAGCCCTATGCGTTGGCGCATCCGCAACTGTAAATTGCACCCCTTCAGGTGGCACATGGAGCAGCAATAACGGTAATGTAAGCATAGGGTCAACAACAGGTGTAGTAACAGGAGTAACAGCTGGTACATCAGTTATTACTTATACTGTTGGTACAGGTTGTTATCAGACAGCTACAATTACCATCAATCCATTACCAACTGTAACTGCCACAGGCAACAGTTTCTGCACAGGCGCAGGCCCGGCAGCAATATCTGCATCGGGCGCGACTAGCTATATCTGGTCGCCTGCAACAGGACTATCGGCTACCACAGGGGCAAGTGTAAATGCAAACCCTGTTTCATCTGTTACCTATACAGTAACCGGAACAAACAGTAATGGTTGCAGCAATACAGCAACTGCAGCAGTAACAGTTAATCCGCTGCCAACAGTGAGTGGCGGTGTAAGTACAGTAACCTGCAGCAATGTATCTGTAGGGCTTAATGCTACCGGAGCATTGACGTATACCTGGTCTCCGGCAGCAAGCTTATCGGCTTCTACGGGCAGCAGTGTTACCGCTTCACCTACAGTGACTACCACATACACTGTAACCGGTACTTCAGCAGCAGGGTGCAGTAATTCATCAGTTGTTACCCTTACTGTTAATGTAGCGCCAACTATTGGTATTACAGGTGGTACATCAGCAGTATGTTCCGGAACAGGAACTGCCCTTACAGGCACAGGCGGTACAACCTATACGTGGGCGCCGGCAGGAAGTCTTTCCTCTTCAACAGGAACAACAGTAACTGCTACACCGCTGACTACTACTACTTATACAGTAACCGGATCGAACGGAACGTGCAGCAATACCGCTACGCGAACTGTAACGGTAAATGCATTGCCGATTGTGACAGTAAGTCCAGGAGTTACGATCTGCATTGGCACCGGTACTACTTTGACGGCTGGCGGCGCAACTACCTATTCATGGTCGCCTGCAACAGGATTATCGTTAACTACCGGCGTTTCTGTATCAGCCAGTCCGACTATAACAACAACTTATACAGTAACCGGATCGAACGGAACGTGCAGCAGTACAGCAACAGTAATGGTGTCGGTAAATCCATCACCAACTCCAACCTTTACAGTTTCACCTTCAGCAGCAAGTTGCGCCGGTGATGCAGTAACTTATTCGACACAGCCAGGTTACAGCAATTACAACTGGACCATACCAGGCGGATATACCTTAATATCAGGCAGCGCCGGTACCAGCAGCAATACAATAACACTCAGCTGGCCAAGTACCGGATCTGAAACAGTAACCGTTAATTACCAGAATTCATTCGGATGTTCGGGATTGTCTCCGGCTAGCAATACCACAGTGGTAGGGGCATCACCATTGCCTATAGCAGGTATATCAACAATTTGCCCCGGCACAACTGGATTGGTAACGGAAGCATCGCCAGGTGGTAGCTGGAGCAGCGCATCGCCTTCTCTGGCCACAATTGGTTCCGGAACAGGTATAATTACCGGTGTTGCGGCAGGTGTAACTACTATATCATTTACATTTAGTTCAACAGGTTGTTATGCCACATCTCCTTTGACAATAAATCCATTGCCTGCTTTGATTTCAGGTCCTGCATTTATGTGTCAGGGAACTACAACAACCTTTACAAATGCATCACCGGGTGGTACATGGAACAGTGCTACACCAGGTATTGCTAACATCAATCCAACAACAGGATTTGTTACGGCAGTATCACCAGGTACTGTTGCAATAACTTATACGTTACCAACAGGATGTCTTACTACACTATGGCTGGTTGTTAATCCGTTGCCAACAGCAATATTGGGAACATTCTCGCTTTGCCAGGGAACTACAACAACACTAACAGATGCAACCGCATTTGGTACATGGACCAGCAGCAATCCATCGGTGGCTTCCATCGGATCTGTCAGTGGTCTTGTAACAGGTTTAAGTGGTGGCACGACAACTATTACCTATTCATTAGGTACAGGTTGCCTGGCAACACAGGTGATTACAATTAATCCAATGCCAGTGGTAGCAGCCATCACCGGAACAGCGACCATGTGCCAGGGCCAGACAACGTCCTTGATAGATGCTACCCCAGGTGGAACCTGGAGCAGTAGTAATGCAACTATCGCAAGTGTAGTGGGCGGCCTTGTTACAGGAGCTTCGGCAGGCACTGCAACTATTTCCTATACAGTTACGAGCGCAGGCTGTACGGCATTCTCAACAAGGGGCGTTACAGTCAATGCAAATCCATCAGCCATATCAGGCAATGCGCCGATATGCGTTGGAGGAAGTGTTACACTTACCGATGCAGGTGGCGGCACGTGGAGCAGCGCTTCACCGGGCGTTGCAACAATTGATGCCACCAGTGGTGTAGTTTCAGGTGTTGGTCCGGGTAATTCAACAATTACATATTCTTTAAGCACAGGCTGCAGTACCACAACGGTAGTTACAGTTAATGCATTACCGGTAGTATCCGCAATTAGCGGAGCAACCAATATATGCGTTGGCCAGACAACAACATTATCAGACGTTACACCATCAGGTGTATGGACTAGCAGTAATATATCGATAGCATCTATAGGCACCGGCGGC
>CAIUZK010000255.1 GCA_903903635.1 uncultured Bacteroidota bacterium | reverse complement strand
TGTTTCATGCCACGAGTCGGCTATTCAGCTTGAAAAACAAACCCCCCTATATTTAAAAAACGACGTCTTTACTCAAAGCATGATAGATGGAGTCGTTAATAAGCTAAATTCTTATCATGATGAATTTCTGATGCCTCATTTACAAAACGACAAGGAAGGTATGCTGAATTTAGTGAATCTGTATTTTCATTGTGGGTAAAAAAAGCAAGTTTCATTCTGGGCCTCTTTCAAGAATAGAATTGGGGAACAATCAGGTACAGGGTATTGACTATGCTTATACCCTACAAGGATGGATTAAAGGGGTTAACTCTAATGTTCTTATTCCTAAAAACGATATTGGGCACGATAGTTGGAATAGCCTAAATAACCCAACCTATGCAAACCGTAATTTTGCAAAAGATGCCTTTAGCTACACACTCGGATATTACCAAGGGGATTATTCCCCTATTAATGATACTATGACGGCTCCCAATCTTTTCGAAGCTCAATTGGGGTTAAGCAATCTTAAAAACAATCGCAATAACCTGTATAACGGGAATATTAGTCACATGATTACAACTATTTGCAACACGGTTAATTTCAATAATGTAACCCCCAGTACTGCATACCCTCAAGGAATGGCTTACAAATATGACCAACTCAATCGACTGCGGAATGCTATTGCTTTTCAAAATCTTGATCTTGAAGCGAATACTTGGAACACTGATGCCCCAGGGCTGATTAGTTACCAAAATAATTTCACTTACGATGCTAATGGGAATATTCTTACACAGAATAGAAGGAATTCTTCTGGTATAATATTCGACAGCTTAATTTACCATTACCAATATGATGCTCAAAATCGCTTATTGCGAAATCGTCTTTATCATTTAAATGACTTGAATCCTGATAGCTCAATAGCGGGAGAATTAATAGACCAAGGTCTGTTTGTCAGCGATAGCTCGTTCATTAACTCAAACAACAACTATTCTTACGATGAAATTGGGAATTTGATTAAAGATACAAAAGAAGATATTCACGAAATCCAATGGACGGTATCCGGTAAAGTAAAAAAAATCATTAGGAATACGGGTAGCGATAAAGTAAACCTCTCTTTTGAATACGACCCAATGGGAAATCGAATTGCAAAACACATCCTTAATAATAGCGGTCAAATTGACAGTAGTACTTACTACACAAGAGATGCTCAAGGCAATATTATGGCTATCTATCAATTTAAAACCATTGGAGAAAGCAGCTCAAGCTTTAGACTTATCGAGCGTCCAATTTATGGCTCTTCCAGAGTTGGCATTAATACGGCCGGAGTAGAATTAATTAGCTATGTACCAAACAACACGAGTGTTCATAAACATAATTTAAGGTTCAAGCAGTATGAACTATCCAATCATTTAGGGAATATACTCTCCTCTATCTCTGATAGTAAAATTCCTATCTACTTCGATAGTACATTTTCCTTCTTCATGCCCGAAGTAATAAGTGCCACCGATTATTACGCATTTGGAATGCCTATGCCTGGGAGAAATTTTGATAATTCTAATTATCGCTTCGCCTTTAATGGCAAGGAGAATGACAACGAAGTGAAAGGGGCTGGTAATCAGCAGGATTATGGTTTTCGTATATACGATAGTCGAGTTGGTAGACCACCGTCGATTGACCCATTATTCAAAAAATATCCCGAATTATCACCCTATCAGTTTTTTAGCGATAATCCAATTATGAATATTGACATTGATGGATTAGAAGGAAGTTGGTTTGGCTTTGGATTAACTAATAATATGACAAGCACTCAATATGACCAGTTTTTAAATGGGTATGATAAAACTCTGACAAAGGGAAGTATAACAGTTATAGCAACAGCAGCAATTGTTGTGGGTTTAACTAATCCTCTAACGGCGCCTGCATCCATTTCGTCATTGATTTCTTTCCCATTAGCTTTAACTTCAGCCGGTATTTTTACAGCAAAAGCAATAGCTTCAAAAAATCCAG
>CAIUZK010000254.1 GCA_903903635.1 uncultured Bacteroidota bacterium | reverse complement strand
TAGGTTAGTTAATTAAAACAGGATTAAACCCAGAGGCACAATCAGGGCACAATTCATGGCAAATTAACCTGACTTTTAGCTTCCCCGAGGTATTTGGCAACATTGTGTGTTTCCGGATCAATAGCCAGGGCCTTTTCAAACAAATTGATTGCCATGCCATAATTTCCCTTTTTCATTTCAAAAATACCCTAATTCAAGAAATTACCCGGGTTCAACTTCGGAAATATATATTGCCATTAATTACCCCTGAATTTCTCCATAGTAACGGATGCAGCCGAACTGATGCCGGAGGATTTGGCAACCTTGGTAAAGGTGATCATCAAAATTTTAAAATCGAGGGGGAAGCAAACCCGGTCTACGTACCAGACATCATATTCAAATTTCTGCTGCCAGCTTATGGCGTTCCGCCCGTTGACCTGCGCCCAGCCAGTGATACCCGGCCTTACATTATGGCGCCTCATCTGCTCTGCACTATATAACGGCAAATACTCCTCGAGCAATGGGCGTGGACCTATGATGCTCATGTGGCCCAGTATAACATTCAGCAGTTGGGGTACCTCATCGAGCGATTTTTCACGAACAAATTTACCAACCGGTGTCAGCCTTACTGCATCGGGAAGGAGTTCACCATTTTTGTCCTTACGGTCGTTCATGGTTTTGAACTTGATCACCTTAAAAATCTTACCATTCAGTCCGGGGCGACGTTGGAAAAAGTAGGGTTTTCCCTGATTGGCAAAGATGAGCAGAATGGTTACGGCAAGGAAAAGCGGCGACAATAAGGTAAACATAACCAATGCCACAAACAGATCGAGCAACCGCTTGAGATAATTGGCATACAAATCTGATTTATGATACTGTTCCATTAAGCTTGCAAATTTAGCCGTAAACATTAAAGGTGCAAAGGCATTTAAAAATAAAGCGAGTATAGTAATTGAGCGAACTGATATGGCTATAGAGGGATATTGAAGGTGCATTTCAAATCTTCGCGGTTTTATTCAACCCTTGCAGGGTTGGCTCAATGATTTATTTGTCCGTGGGTTTCACCCACGGCTATTGATATTTAAGCCTTTCAGGCTATGGTAAAATTAATCATTGTATTTTTTACTATGCGAAGATTTGAATTGCACCCGATATTGAACCAGATGGCATGCGAAATGATTAACTTTGTAATAGAAAGAACCTATTCAATAGTTTAGAAAATAACCATATAATGAAAAATAAAACAATGGTATTGGGCGCATCGGAAAATCCGGACAGATACAGCAACATGGCTATACTGAAATTGAAGAACTATGGCCATGAGGTAATGGCACTTGGCAATAAAGAAGGACAGGTAAAAGATGTAACCATACAGAAAGGGATGGTGCCGGCGGAAGATATAGCTACCGTAACGCTTTATTTAAACCCAATGAACCAGAAGCCCTATTATGACTATATACTCTCGCTGAAACCGGAACGCATTATTTTTAATCCGGGCACAGAAAATTATGAGCTGGAGCGTATGGCAGAGAAAGCAGGTATAAAGACCATAGAAGCCTGCACACTGGTCATGCTGGGTACCGGGCAGTATTAATACTTAGGGCATGTAAGAAAATAAAAATCTGTACTTTTAAGCCAAACAGCACAATATATCCATGTACAAAATATACAATACCATTAATAGACTGACAATTGGAAAGAGCTGGCTCATGGCAGGATTGTTTTTTGCCACATGTTGCTTTTTACAGCCTGCAATTGCTAAAGTGCCTGCTGAAAAAGCAAGTAATGCCATGCCTGAAAACGGGCTGGGTGGCATAACAGGCAAAATAACCGGCGACCTTAAGCCGCTAGGCAAGGTAGTGGTGGTATTGATGCAGAATAACAAGGTGATAGACCAGACCGAAACGGATGAAGATGGATTTTACAAATTCAGGTATATAGAAGAGGGCAGGTATGAAATAAAGGCAACAAAAGATGGCCACCGCACCTGCGTAGTAACCAGGATACCAGTAGCGCCCGATAAGGTTACAAAACTCGATTTTTACCAGCCACGCATTAATAATGAGCATATGGACTCAGAACCCATTGTGGAAACTTTCAGCCATTATTACAAATTAATGGACTATCAGCAGGTTTCCTACCCAAGATAATACTGCTCATTTACGTCTATATAATCAGGAGGAGATTAAAATGAGCAATTCAAAATCTATCAACATCCATATACCCCACCCCTGCGCTCAAAGCTGGGATAGAATGGAAGATTCAGGCGACGGTCGATTTTGTGCCCTATGCCAGACCAAGGTTATAGATTTTACCAACTGGAGCGACGAAGCCATATACCAGCTTCTTGCAAAGAAAAAGAATGGCGAAACATGCGGCAGATTTCTTAATACCCAATTATACAGGCCACTCACTATACCCTACCAGCCTCATAGCCGCCTGTATCAAATGGCCATTGTTTTTGGTCTTAGCCTTATCTTTACCCAGACACCCGATGCAATAGCCCAGAACAGGCCGCCTAAAACCGAACAAAGCCCGCTAATAAAAATGCAGGACACCTTAGTGCGGCATTCCGGAGCAATTTATGGAATTGTACATGATGAGAATAAAGAGCCGCTAATCTCAGCAGTAATACAGATTTATAAAGGTGCGGAGATTGCCGGGGGGACTATAACGGACATTGATGGCAAGTATAAAATTTCTCCTTTAGAACCCGGTGTTTATGATGTAGTTGCTATTTATGCTGGCTACGACTCAGTCATATTAACTTCAGTAAAAATCACCGGGGATAGCGCTGAAATAAATCTGAATTTCAATTTAATCAGAAAGCCTGGTGTCCGGATTTTTAATTGCACTTATGGAAGGGCAAATATAAATAGTGATATACCAACAAACAGAGTTTTTCGTAAAGAGGAGCTAAACCAGATGCCACATTAAAATGAAAACGCGCTACCTCTTGCTCATGGCCTTTGTTTTGGCACTGCTGTTTCAAGGCACCTTAATGAGTGCTCAGGAAATAGCGGGACAGGTTCTGAATAGTGATAAAACTCCGTTGCCTAACGTCAGCCTAAAAGCATTTAAAAACAAAAACCTTATCTCTGATGTAACTGTTGATATAAATGGCAATTACCTTATCAAACCACTCGACTCAGGCTACTATGATATCCTTGCCACTTACCCGGGTTATGATACCTTTATAATAACCAAAGTCTTGGTAACCAATGGCCGCACTACAGTGAATGTCTATATGCAAAAAGCTGGGTTCAAAAAAAAGCGGCAAAGTATAAATGTATGCCATTGGCCTGTACAAACCAGGAAAATAGAAGGATATGAACTGTTTTTCCTGATTGATGAAATAAATCACTTACCAAAATAAGAATGAATGGGCATAGATTATTACAAATTTAAATGCCGCAATTAGTTACCAAATCAATTATTTCCCCATCCAAAGTG
>CAIUZK010000253.1 GCA_903903635.1 uncultured Bacteroidota bacterium | reverse complement strand
AGTTTTTTAATGTTAATAATTGGCGAAA
Source organism: uncultured Bacteroidota bacterium (assembly GCA_903903635.1). Lineage (GTDB taxonomy): Bacteria > Bacteroidota > Bacteroidia > Chitinophagales > Chitinophagaceae > Nemorincola. The sequence continues at coordinate 42,317 of CAIUZK010000253.1, read as the reverse complement.
CATTCGTGTTATCGCATACTAAATTAAAAATTCGGCTCCTAAATCATTAGGATGACCGCACATACTGCACTATGCTTTACTTACATAATTACTTTTATAACGAAATAAAAATGAGATAGAACGAGTAAGATGGTGGGAGTTATTTCTTCATCGTTCCTTACTTTTAAATTTGAATAATTTCGCTAAAAAAATAATCATCGTCACTTACCGATTATGACCAGAAAAGAACGTTACCATTTTATCATTGACTGGTTTCAGAAAAATATGCCTGATGCCGAAACAGAACTGCATTATACCAATCCGTATGAATTGCTGGTAGCTGTTGTCCTGTCTGCACAGTGCACCGATAAACGGGTGAATATGGTAACCCCGGCGCTTTTCAGAAAATTCCCGGGACCCGAAAGCCTGGCAAAAGCTGAATTTGAAGATGTTGAACCATTGATCAAAAGTGTAACATTTGCCAATAACAAAACCCGCCACTTGATTGGAATGGGGAAAATGCTGATGGAAAAATTTAATGGTGAGGTACCCGACAAGATGGAGGACCTGGTTCAACTGCCCGGCGTAGGCCGCAAAACCGCCAATGTAATTATTTCTGTCGTTTTTAATCAACCCGGTATGGCGGTTGATACCCATGTTTTTCGTGTTTCCGAACGTATCGGGCTTACCACAAAGGCAAAAACCCCTCTGCAAACCGAGGAACAACTGGTAGCCAATATTCCCAAAGAGCTATTGGCTGTTGCCCATCATTGGCTTATTCTTCATGGCAGGTATGTTTGTGTAGCCCGCAGGCCTAAATGCGAAGGCTGTGGCTTGAAACCGGCCTGTAAATACTATCATTCAGATATGCGCCACATTATAGAAGCATAAGCCTTGAACAAAAAACCCACATACACGATGTGGGTTGGTATTGTATACAATTCAAATGTAAAATTAATGACCGGCTGGTGCACTCATATCAGCAGCCTGACCAGTAGCCCATCTTGGCTTGTAAGTTTTCTGGTAGTCTGCGCCATTCTGATGCCTGTAAGCATTATCGCCAAAGTAGGTTAGAATGGTTTCCAACTGATTAACATCCATGTATCCTGCCTGTACCTGCGGATTCTGGAAGTTTTCCATCATAATAACTGCTGTAGGATAAGACATTGAACCCTTCATCAATTCAACTGCAAATGTGTTGGCTTTGTATTGGGCTTCAAAATGGTATTCTTTTCCCTGAAAATGAATAACATCCTGCCTTTCTGCATCAAGTTTTACAGCATAAAAATTGGTATTCATGTACTTGATCAGCGCCGGGTTTGAAAAGGTAGTTTGATCCATTTTTTTGCACCAGCCACACCAGCCTGTGTAAATGTCAAAATATACCTTTTTAGGATTTTGCTGCATTTTAGCTTGAAGTTCATCTATTGATGTGATCCAGTGAATCTCATTAGCGGCAGGGTCTGGCGCCGGACTTTTTTTCCAGGCAATAAATGCCGGACTTATAAATATTACAGCAATGGCTGATAGTAATATGCGTTTCATTTAATTAAAATTTTTGAAAAACAAATTTACAAATATTCCATGTAGTTTTGCTCAACGGGTAAATAATTTTATGATAAAAATAGCAGTTTCAGTAAGTGGTGCGAGCGGGTCAATTTATGCAAAAATATTATTTGATCAATTATTAAGACTTAAAGATCAGGTTGCCGAGGTAGGTGTGGTATGGAGCGACAATGCGCTTACCGTCTGGGAGCATGAATTGGGTAATAAAGATTATGCAAATTATCCGTTCAGGGTCTGGAACAAAAACGATTTTATGGCTCCCTTTGCTTCGGGGAGTTCTACATATGCCGCATTGATCATTTGCCCATGCAGCATGGGCACATTGGGTCGCATAGCCGGGGGAATCAGCAACGATCTTGTTACCAGGGCTGCTGATGTAATGCTTAAAGAGCGGCGCAAACTGATTTGTGTAGTCAGGGAAACGCCTTACAATCTTATTCACCTGCGCAATATGACTACTGTAACCGAAGCAGGTGGTATCATTTGCCCTGCTACTCCTTCTTTTTACAGCAAACCGGCTACATTGGAAGATATGGCCTATACCGTTATTCACCGGGTGCTGCAACTGGCAGGATTAGATACCGATGGTTACAGGTGGGGGGAATAACTTCAAATTGAGCAATTAATAGGCCAAAATAGATTAAATTTGAGATATGGAAATTTTCGAGGTAAAGATCATTAACCCAAAAGCAACTCAGGTACTGAAAAGTCTTGCAGCTATGCACTTGATTTCCATAAGAGACAGAGGAAAAGAACTGAATACTACATTAAACAGTCGTGGTTCGAAAGGAGAAAATGCCGGGCACGGGATCAATAATGATACTTATCCATACAGGCCTCAATATTTATCATTTAACGGCTCCAATTATATTTTACACAAAAAACTGGATTCCAATGTTGCTTTTGAAGAAGGGCAATTTATTATAACCAACGATTTACTGGATATAACTGTGTGGGGCAAAACACGTGACGAAGCGGAAGAAGCCTTTGCTTTTACCTTTCATTCCCTGTTTGAAAATTTTGCAAAAGAAAGTGATAAAAATCTCTCTCCTAAAGCACGCCGGTTGAAGAAAACTTTAATGAACCTCATTGTGAAAGAAGAATGAAAAGCAGAAAAGCAAAACAGATATCACAGGTACTTCAGAAAAAAGGATTCAGGCTTGATCCTTCCAAACAGCATCATGATTTCTATTATCTTGTTATTAATGATAAAAAGCAAAGTGTTTATACCTACTTGAGTCATGGTGCAAAAGATTACGGCAATTCTCTGATGCTAATGATAAAAAAGCAACTTAAATTCAAGGACAACCAGATGGCAGAAGATTTTTTTGATTGTCCCTTGAGTGCTGAAGGATATATAAATAGGCTAATAAAAAATGGTGATTTATAGTTTTAAATCGGAATAATTATTCCTTATGCCATCAAAGATTCATCTTTTAACTACCACTTAGAATAATGCAATACTCAAAATCAATTGAACGGCTCAGAAAAATAATGGACGAGCTTCGCGAAGAATGCCCATGGGACAAAAAGCAAACCATTCATACCCTGCAGCCACAGACACTGGAAGAAGTTTATGAACTTTCGGAAACTATAACCAACGAAGACTGGAAAGGCCTTAAAGAAGAATTAGGCGACCTGCTGCTGCACATAGTTTTTTACAGTAAAATAGGTGCCGAAAAAAATGAATTTACTTTCGACGATGTTATTGAAGGGGTCTGCAATAAACTCATAAACAGACATCCTCACATTTATGGTAATGTTAAGGTGGAGAATGAAACTGATGTAAAACAAAACTGGGAAAAAATAAAACAAAAGGAAGGCAAAAAATCCGTTTTAAGCGGTGTGCCTTCAGCCATGCCGGCCCTGATCAAAGCGCTTCGGCTGCAGGAAAAAACCAGGCAGGTGGGGTTTGAGTGGGACACTACCGCACAGGTAAAGGATAAAGTTGACGAAGAGATGGCAGAACTATATGAAGCTGTCAGCATAGGCAATCAGAAAGAAATTGAAGAAGAATTCGGAGATGTCCTTTTTGCGCTTATCAATTATGCGCGTTTTATTAAAGTAGATCCTGAACGGGCCTTGGAGATCACCAACAAAAAGTTCATCCGTAGGTTCCAGCTCATTGAGGGCATGGCTGAAGCTCAGGGAAAATCACTGCATGATATGAACCTTGCTGAAATGGATGCCCTTTGGAATGAAGTAAAAAAATCAGAGCATACAAAGTAAATGTTGAGGCGCTATCCATATTGGGGCTGGCTGTTGATCAGTATCCTGCTTTGGTGCATCAATGGATACCAGATCCATGTGCACCGTCAGGCTTTTATGCCCGATAAGCTCGCTCGTGCAGTTTCAAATGATCTCACCCATAGAGAACAGGCATTACAGAAGTTCAGCAACGAAATCAGCTTAATGCAGGATTTGTTCGCTGATTCATTATCTGAAAAAGATTTCAACCATATCAACAACCTTCCCTTTTACATTTACTGCTATAATAACGATACACTCATAAATTGGAATACAAACACCGTTATCGCGGGAGTAAATGATTCTGCCACCGATAAATTCAGGATTCTAAGAAATGAAAAAGGTGTATTTCTCGAAAAGTGCTACCAGCCATTTGCCGCCGACACCAATAAGAAAGTGGTAATTCTTTACCCAATCATGGTGAGCTACCCTATTGAGAACAATTATTTACATTCCCGTTTTTTGGCATCGGGTAATATTCCTGCAAAAACAAAAATCCTTACCATTGATCAGCATGTTTCGGGTGCATTTCCAGTTATGCTCAACGGCAACATGACCGTATTTTATCTTCAGTTTGATGTAGATGAAATACAAAAATGGGTACCCGATATTCTTTTCATTGGCATGCTGATAGCTGCTCTGATGGCAAGTTTTTTCTGGATCCAGTTAATGACCATCTATTTTACCCGTAAAACATCTCCATTCAAAGGGTTACTTCTCTCCATCGGGATTGTTTTTTCATTCCTGATTTTATATTACAATTCCGAACTTCCCTTCAACCTGGATGCATTACCTTTTTTCGATTCAAAACTTTATGCTTCACGGAAATTCCTTTCATCTTTTGGCGATCTGGTTATCAATACGCTTTGCGTTTTGTGGCTGGTAGTCTTCATTACCAGGCATACTCCTTACAAAACTTATTTTGCGAATTTAAAGAGTAAGAAGGTCAGTTATCTCATTGCATTGGTTCTTATCCTGCTGTTGTATTGCTACGTAAATCTTTTTGTTGCCATCATACACAGTCTTGTAAAAGACTCAAGTATCTCATTCGATGTCAGCCATTTTTACTCTATCAGCAGGTACACCATTTTCGGGCTGCTCGTTATTGGTGGCATTACCGGCATTTCCAGTCTTATTATTTACCTTTTCAATCTTCAGCTCAAGTCGCTTATCAGCAATAAATGGATAAAATACCTGCTCCTGTTCATTACGGGTATATTGCTTGTATTATTACAAGGCTTTTACCTTGATCCGGGAACAGCCGAAAATCCATTTGACTGGAATCTTTATTGGTTGCTTTTTTTATGGCTGCTGGTATTTATCATTCTGTTAGACCTTCCCAATTTTTCTCTGGTTTCCGATCTCTTTGAACCGCACATGGTCTTCTGGGCCATATTTATTTGCTCATTCAGCACCTGTATTCTTCAATACTTCAATCAGGCTAAGGAGCGGGATTCACGGATTACCTTTGTTAAAAGCCACCTTAGTCCGGAAAGAGATTACGACTTTGAATTTTCTTTCCATAAAAAAGCTAAGGAAATTGAACTGGATAAATCACTGAAACCTTTTTTTTATAAGCCAGGGGCTGCACTCAGGAAAACCATCGACCTGCACATTTATAAGCAATATCTTACCGATGCTTCTTTAAGTAAATATCAGTCTGCAATATACTTTTTTGATTCTGCTGGTAAGGCGCTGTTCAATAAAGACTCTGTAAGTTTTACAGAACTATGTCAACTCAAAAACGAATCTGATCCAACAAATTCGCCTTACCTCTTTTATAAAGAAGCAATACACGACCTCCATAATTACCTCACCTATATTGCCATTTACAACGACACGATTAATACAGTAATAGGCTATGTGCTGGTAGACTTCGATCTCAAAAAGCAGGCATCAGGGGGGGTATATCCCGAATTGCTTCAGTCCAGCGACAAAGTGAGCAGTCACGATAATGAATATGCGGTAGGTGTCTATATAAACGACAAGCTCAATAGCCAGACCGGTGATTACCCGTTTAGTACCTACCTGAAAAATAATACACTAAAAAAAGAAGACGAGTCTCGATATTACAAAAATGGCACGGTATCTGAATTGTATTATAAACTTACGCCCAACCGCACATTGGTTGTAATACACTATCACAGCACAACAATTGAGATCATTACTTTATTCTCCTATCTCTTTGTCATCCTTGTCTTGCTTGCTGTGGTTATTTTGTTGTACCAGCTTTATCTTTCCTATTTCACCAATAAACTCCTTCCAAAAAAATTCCTTCGCTTCACATTGCGTCGTCGTGTGCATTTTTCCATGCTGGCTGTGGTGTTTTTATCATTCATAATAATTGGTTTTGTCACCATATTCTTTTTCAAGAAGCAATACCAGTTATCCAATGCCGAGAAGCTGCAATCAGCTATGCAGGTGGCCAAACAGTCGGTACAGGATGAACTGAAAAAAGAACATGCCTTCGATAGCAATATAAAATTTGATACAGTTACAAGATCATTGCGCTTCAAATCAATTATAACAGGCATTGCAATTGGTCAGAAAATAGATCTGAATATTTTTAACCGTAAAGGCGCCCTGGTCAACACATCTGAAGATGAAATTTTTGAAAAAGGCCTCATCTCCCGTATTATGCGGCCCGATGCATATTACCAATTGAACAACCGCGACAAGTCTATACTGATACAGGACGAAAATGTTGCCGGACTTTCTTATTTATCGGCCTACCTGCCTCTGCGTGATGATCAGGGTGTAACAGCGGGATATATTAATGTTCCATTCTTTTCCTCCGAAAAGGATCTCAATTTTCAGATCTCAAATATTGTGGTTACACTCATCAACTTGTATGCCTTTATTTTCCTCATTTCCAGTCTCATAACAGTGATCATTACGCGATGGATAACCTCCTCATTTAGTGTCATCATCAGGCAATTTGGCATGCTGAACCTGCAGAAAAATGAGCGTATTTCATGGCCTTATGAAGATGAGATTGGTCTGTTGGTAAGTGAGTATAATAAAATGGTTAACAAGGTGGAAGAGAATGCGGCGCTGCTTGCGCAGAGTGAGCGTGAAAGTGCATGGCGTGAAATGGCCAGGCAGGTGGCCCATGAGATCAAGAATCCGCTAACACCAATGAAACTGAATATCCAGTTTTTGCAGCAGGCCATGCGTAATGATAACCCGAATATAAAAGAGCTTACTGAAAAAGTATCCGGCTCTATAATTGAGCAGATTGATAACCTCTCTTATATTGCCTCTGAGTTTTCAAATTTTGCCAAAATGCCCGAGGCAAGGCCGGAAGTTTTAGAACTCAGCGAATTGCTGAACCTTGCTGTAAAATTATACCTCAACGATGGACTAATAAAAGTTACCATCAATGATATCGGTGAAAAAATGCAGATCTACTCTGATAAAAGCCAGTTGCTGAGGGTGTTCATGAACCTGCTTGAAAATGCAAAGCAGGCAATCCCATCAGACAGATCGGGAACTATTGATGTAACAATAAAAAATGAAGACAACAAAGCCATAATAATTATAAAAGACAATGGATCGGGTATTACTGATGAAGTTGCAGAAAGAATATTCCAGCCTTACTTCACTACCAAATCATCAGGCACCGGGCTGGGCCTTGCAATGACAAAAAAAATAATAGAATTCTGGAAAGGTGAAATATGGTTTAAAACAAAGGAAGGTGAAGGAACAAGTTTCTTTATCAGGTTGCCGTTGTACTCATGATTCCCTTATTAGAACAAGAAATTAAGGAGGCTTACAAAGTTGCAGGTTGCTCCTCACGGAGTCATGGGTTGCACTTCCCTTTCCAACTCAATTCCAAACCGCTCATTGACTGATTTCAGAATGTCAGCCGATAAGTCCCATATCTCCTTTCCCTTGGCATTACCATAATTCACCAGAACAAGGGCTTGTTTAGCATGTACACCTGCATCCCCTTTTCTGTATCCCTTCCAGCCGCATTGTTCAATAAGCCATCCGGCTGGTACTTTGACCAGAGTATCACTTACCGTATACGAAGGAATAGTTGGAAATCGTTCATACAACTCCTCATACTTTGCACGGCCAATAGTTGGGTTTTTAAAAAAGCTGCCGGCATTACCAATTACAGCGGGATCAGGCAATTTGCTCTTCCTGATATTCATTACTGCATGGGCAATGGCTTTTACCGACAATTCCTTTACGCCCAGTTCTTCCAGTTCCTGTTCTATAGCCCCATAACTGGTATTAAATTTGGGTTGCTTGCTCAGCTTATAAACAACTGAAGTAATAAATGCTTTATCCTTTAGTTCATGCTTGAAGATACTATCTCTGTATCCAAACCTGCACTCATGGTTGTTAAATGTCCTGAACACTTTTTCGTCCCAATCCCAAAAGTTAACCCGCTCAATAGTCTCTTTAGCCTCCACACCATATGCACCTATATTTTGTATAGGCGATGCCCCTGCAGTACCAGGTATCAGCGCGAGATTTTCTATTCCTCCCCATCCTTTTTCGGCAGTATGCATAACGAGCTCATGCCATATCGATCCGGCAGCAACATTGAGCCATACATGATCAGCATCTTCCTTTTCAACAGTTATTCCTTTAAGCCCGTTCTGTATCACCAATCCCTTTACCGGCTCTGTAAGCAATACGTTGCTGCCACCGCCCAGTATGTGCTTTCTATACGGTAACTCAGTTAATTCCGGCAGATCTTTAATATCAACAAGCTCTGCAAAATATTCTGCAGGCTGGTCAATGCCAAACGTATTGTATGCTTTAAGTGATTTGTTTTGCTGCAGGTTCATTGAAATGTAAATATCTATTCTTTTATTTTAAAACCAATGCGCGGTCTCGGCGCTGACGGCGGATTTAATAACTGCTTTAATGCGGAGAAAATCCTATTGATATCTCCACTGTTCTGAATTACCTGTTTTTCCAATTGTTCCAGTTTCAAAAGAATGTCTTTATGTGTAAGCAGCATTTCACGCAGGCGAACAAATATTTCAATAATATAAATGCTCATTTGCATCGCACTTTCGCTTTTCAGTACATTTGCTAACATAAGTACTCCATGTTCTGTAAAAACGAATGGCAAATGCCCTCCTAAATGTTGTTTTGAAGGTATCGCATTTTGCGACACCATGTTATTTGTTTCGTCTTCATTAAGCTGAAACATAAAATTATTTCATCGGGCACGCTTATTTTATTTGCCATTTTTCCGCGTGGTATTTTTGCAAATATAATGATCAATAGCTGGAGGTCGCAAATTGCGACCTCCAATTCAACGGAGTTCTTTATTTATGCCACATTTTCCAAAAAAGCCATTTAATTGTTTGAATAGATTTTTCTTTGTTTCGCTGCATATAGCTTAAACATGCTTGGGCGTTTTCTTATTGATTCCCCAATTGTTATTTCCTCTGTTGGCATTCTTAAAGATAAGTAAAAAACGGTAGTATGGAAAGGAAATCGGGTGCTTTTTAAAGCAATTTGCCGCTCAGTTTTATTCCCAATCCTGTGCCTCCGCTCAACTTTATCACGCCCTGCTCGTAACTCAATCCATCGGCCAGATCTTCTTTAAGCAACAGTGGCCCATCGGCATCCACCTCATCCAGCAAGGGCATCAAATTGACTATGGCGGCTGTACCAATTGTGCTTTCATTCATCGAACCCATCATCACTTTCAAGCCCAGCAACCGGGCTTCCTTTATCATTCTTAAAGCCGGAGTAATACCACCGCATTTAGTAAGTTTAATATTGATACCATGAAAACTTTCAGCACACTTTTTTACCTCATCTTCAGTTCTGCAGCTTTCATCTGCAAATAGGGGTATTGCTGATATAGCCTTCAGTTCTTTCATCGCTTCATATTCATCCCTCGGCAGGGGTTGCTCTATTAACGATATATTTAGTTGGTGCAGTTCAGGAAGCAATTTTTTGGTCTCATCAAATGTCCAGCCTTCATTGGCATCTATTCTTATGGCTGCATTGGTATTGGCCCTGATAGCGCTCAGCATATCAATATCATCTGGTCGCCCAACTTTTATTTTATATATGGGCCATGGATGCGCCGCCATTTTTGCTATCATATTTGCAGGAGTATCCAAACCAAGTGTATAATCTGTCATTGGTGGGTTTTCCCATTTTATTCCGAGTAACTGATATAATGGTTTCCGGTTCAGTTTCGCCCACAAATCCCAGCCGGCTATGTCAAGAGCTGCTGTCAGAAAATGCTGGCCTGGTATCAGGTGATGCAGAAAATGCCAGAACCTGTGTGGGTCGGTCAGCGCATATCGTTCTATCAGTCCGCGCTTGGCTTCCAGCGATTCTATCATTTGAGGAACCGTAATATTATAATAAGTTATAGCAGGAGCTTCGCCATAACCAGTATATTCGCCAAGCCCAAGAGAAGTAATTAATGAAGGTTGGTGTGTTTTCCTGCCATGTGCCGTTTCGAAGGGATATTCAAAGGGCAATTCGCAGGAATAATATTTTAATTGCAACATTGGATAAAATTGCGATTATTTTTGCTCACAAAAAATTGCTCTTATGCCAAAAGTCCCTTTTTGGGTTTTTATTTTGATAGCTGTGCTCTACTTCACGGCAGTAAGAGTTGATACAATGGATATTGATGCTTCGCAATATGCCGAAATAAGCCGGGAAATGATGCGCAGTGGCGACTATCTGCATGTTTTCGACAGGGGTAAGGATTACCTCGACAAACCTCCCTTCCTTTTCTGGGTCAGCGCCGGCAGTATGAAGGTTTTTGGCGTAAATAACTTTGGCTACAAACTACCATCTGTATTATTTGCCTTACTGGCTCTTTTTTCTACCTATAAACTTACCAGGCGATTATATGGAGAAGTAACAGGGCGCATGGCTGCATTGGTTTTAGCCACATGCCAGGGTATGTTCCTCATGACCAATGATATCAGGTGCGATACTATACTCATGAGCTGTGTTATTACTTCTGTATGGCTCATTCAGGAATGGCTGCTTAATAAGAAATTAGTCTATCTGTTAGGCGGAAGTGCTGCTATAGCTATTGGTATGATGACCAAGGGCCCTATTGCCCTTATGGTGCCTGTTTTTTGCTTTATCAGCGATTGGATACTAAAAAGGCAATGGCGCAACTTTTTCCAGCCGGGATATATCCTGGCTATTATCATTATCGGCATACTGCTTGTACCCATGAGCATCGGCCTTTATCAGCAATTCGATCTTCATCCCGAAAAAATAGTAGATGGCAAATCCGGAGTTTCCGGACTGAGGTTCTTTTTTTGGTCGCAAAGTTTTGGTCGTATCACCGGCGAAAGCCCCTGGAAAAATGACGTAGATCTGAGTTTCCTTTTGCTCAATATGCTTTGGTCTTTCCTTCCATGGATCTTCCTGCTTATCCCGGCTATTTTTATCAATATTGCCCGTGGCATCCGTCAGAAATTCAGTTTACTGCCTGGCCAGGAAGGGCTTACCACTGGTGGATTTCTTATTACTTATCTGGCGCTTGGTTCATCTTCCTACCAATTACCGCATTATATTTTTGTAGCATTTCCGCTGGCTGCCATTATCACAGCCCGGTTTCTCTATGAGTTGATTGAAGAAAACAAATACGCAGATTTTTATAAGGTCATGAAACCCTTCTTTTCAGTTCTGATGATCCTCGTTTTATTGGTTACTCTGGTTTTGCTTGTTTATGTTTTCCCTGCTCACCCTGCTTATCTTGTATTATGGCTCGGGGGCTTCGTGCTTTGGTTATACCTTGCCTTTAAAAAATCACTGAAAGGAAAACTGTTTTGGTTACCCGCAGCAGGTATGATTATTATAAATATTTTTCTAACCAACCATGTGTATTCTACTTTACTCAATTACCAGGTAGGTTCGCAGGCTGGCCGGTACATATATAGTAATTCAATTTCACCTAATGATTTATTGTTTTACAGGATGGAAGACCCACTGAATTCGCTTAATTTTTATGCGCATGAAACAATAAACGGAACATCTACACTAAGCCCTGTGCCAGCTAAAAAATACATGCTCACCATGGATAAAGGGCTTCAGGACATGAACCAACTGGGGTATAAGTTTGATATTATAAAACAAGGCAAAGTATTTAAAGTGAGCGAACTTACCCCTGATTTTTTGAATCCCGCCACAAGAGACAAGGCTACCCCCAACTATTATTTCTTAAGGATAAAGTAGTTTATTCGTTATATTTTCCATCCGGATTTTTGTATTTCTCAATATATTTAGTAATTTTGTTCATTCTATTGAGTATTTTAACTCATTCTATTGAATATTTTTACTCAACTCATTGAGTATTTTCATAAAAATGATACAACTACCTTATATACAATTAATTACCAAGAGGGTTGAAGAAAAAAGAAGGTTTATTCAGGTGGTATTCGGACCAAGACAGGTGGGTAAAACAACCACTATTGCACAGGTAACAGAAGCTATAAAAATGCCTTTTTATTCCATTTCAGCCGATGCTGTTCCGGCCTCCAATCAGGGCTGGCTGGAAGAGCAATGGGAAATTGCCCGGCTTAAAATGCAACAAACTGAATCACCCGAATTTTTATTGGTTATTGATGAGATCCAGAAAATTGATAACTGGAGTGAGACAGTTAAACTGCTTTGGGATAATGATACCAGGGAAAAAAGAAACATAAAAGTAATTCTACTGGGTTCATCCCGGTTATTGATACAGCAGGGCTTAACCGAGTCGCTTGCAGGCAGGTTCGAGACCATTTATATGGGCCATTGGTCTTTTAAAGAAATGCATGAAGCCTTTGGATGGAATGAAAACCAGTATGCCTGGTTTGGGGGTTATCCGGGTTCAGCCGATCTTATCAGTGATGAGTCAAGATGGAAAAATTATGTAACTAATTCGCTGATAGAAACCAGTATCTCGAAAGACATTCTTATGCTTACGCGGGTAGATAAACCAGCGTTGATGAAAAGGCTGTTTGAACTGGGTTGCCTTTATTCCGGGCAAATATTATCCTATACCAAGGTTATGGGCCAGTTGCTGGATGCCGGAAATACAACTACTTTATCGCATTACCTGGCTTTGCTGGATACGGCCGGTTTGTTGGGTGGACTGGAAAAATACTCAAAAGATGTCATCAGGAAGAGGTCTTCGAGTCCCAAATTCCAGGTACACAATACTGCCTTGATCAGCGCTCAACGGAATGAAATGCTGGATGAGATAATCATTCAACCCGCAAAATGGGGCCGGGTTGTTGAATCGGCTATAGGATCTCATTTATTAAATAACTCATTTATAGATGGCTACAAAGTATACTACTGGAGGGATGGCAATAATGAAATTGACTTTGTTTTGGAGAAAAGAGGTACAGTAATAGGTATTGAGGTAAAAAGTGGTAATAGCGAAAATCCCAAAGGAATGTCAGCATTCAAAAAGCAGAATGATCCGTATAAAACACTGGTGGTTGGTAAAACCGGCATACCATGGGAGGAATTTCTGAAGATACCACCAATCGAGCTTTTCAGATAAGTATGAACCGGTAGGTGTTACTTAAACTGTTTCAGGAAGTACTTGATGCCCTCACTATCCAGTATCATCTCACCTTTCTGGCATTTCACCAGTTTTATCATGCGCGAACTTTTGCCCGCACAATCAAGCGATTGATCTGTGGTCAGGCCCTTTATGTACCACGAAGGATAATTGTTTGGATCAAGGCCACCATACACAAATCCTTGTTTTCCGTCCGTAGATGGGCCCGTTATATATACCGCCTTTATTTCGGTAGAAAAATCAATTGACTCTGCCGTTTTTTCTGTTTCCTTTTTATATACCGTCCAGTGACCAATTATCTGTTCTATACTCTTTACCGGCAGCACACTATCCTCTTTCCCTATAATATCTATCTTGGCAGTATCCGAGAGGTCAATTCCCATTACATAAATATTCTTGTCATCAAGCAGAACCATGGCTCCTGGTCTTTTTACTGCAATTTTAAATTTCGTAGTACCAAAATCCATCAGGCTGTCCTCATCTATAGTATAACCACCATTATACACAAATCCATCCTGGAAATGATAGGTAAATGAATCCTTCCTTCTGAAAGAAATAAATAAGGTATCGGCAAATGTTTTAACCGTCGAGTCAAAGTTCATGCGCTTCACCTCCCGCCATCTGCCAACAGGTATTTTAAGCGGTTTGTGCTTGTCCTTGCAGATGGCTGCAAAGGGCAAAAGTAAAAATAACAGGATCAGTACTTTGCTCATATTTGTGCCTAAGTTAACCAAATTTTCAAAAATCGCGCTTTGCTTGTTTAATAGTACTAATCCGTAATTGTAAGCTCAAAATTAATATGCGTAAATTGTAAGCTCAATTTAATAACAAAGTATTTAGTCCTTGATTAGCAATTATGGCCAGCGAACATTTAAATATAACGCTCATTCAGCCCGATATAGTATGGGAAGATAAAACTGCAAACCTGCAGCAGTACGAAGAGATCATTTCCGGAATAAAAGGCGACAAGCATATTGTAGCCCTGCCTGAAATGTTTAGTACCGGTTTTAGTATGGATCCGGAAAGACTTGCTGAGCACATGTCAGGCTCATCTGTTGCCTGGATGAAAACAATGGCTGCCAGATACCGGTGTATCCTTACGGGTAGCCTTATCATTGAGGAAGACGGTAATTTTTTTAACAGGCTGCTATGGGTGCAGCCCGATGGCAATATAGGCATTTACGACAAGCGGCATCTTTTTGCATATGCCGGTGAAGACAAGCATTATACCAGGGGCGATAAAAGACTGATAGCACGGGTAAACGGATGGCGCATCAATGTTATGGTATGCTATGACCTTCGATTTCCTGTTTGGGCAAGAAACCAGGGAGATGAATTTGATGTCATGCTTTATCTGGCCAACTGGCCAGAGCCCCGTAGCCTGGCCTGGCGAACATTGCTGCAGGCAAGGGCTATCGAAAACCAATGTTATGTAGCTGGTGTAAACCGTGTAGGTAAAGATGGTAAAGGAAATAATTACATTGGCGAAAGCAGCGTATTCGGACCCCTTGGCGAGAACTTATGGCAAGTAGCCGGATCAACAGCCTGCCATACTATTACCCTGCAAAAAGATGTGCTTGCAAAGGTCCGTACAAATCTCCCTTTCCTTGAGGATGCCGATAAATTTATACTCCTGTGATTTAATCTAGTATCTTAGTGACGTTGATTAAATAAAGTACACCATATTTAATCATCGGCACTTAGTAACAGAATACTTCAGGGAACAATTAAAAATATTCAGTTTGGCAATCAAACCGGGACGGCTGATCAATCGTGTGCTTAAGAGCATATTCTTTTTTCTTCCTGTCCAGCTTTTACTACTTCACTTCCGTAAGTACCAGCTTCTGCTGGCCTTCTGGATTATTCTTACCCTGACTATAACAGGAAATCTCGCGGTTCATTTCGGAGCCTCTTCCCTGTTTCTGGCGCCCGAATACCTGGGCAATATCAGCTTCTTAAGTATGTTTATTATGGGTGGGGCAATGTGTGTATTCATCATGACATGGCACATTACCACCTTTATCATTCACAGCAAGCGCATACCCTACATGGGCGCTACCAGGGATGCCTTTATTGTTTATTCCTATAATAACGCCATCATTCCCCTTTCATTCCTTACTTTCTATTCCATTTATACCTGCCATTTTCTTTTGCGCGAAGAGCATCTTTCCTGGAAGATCATTCTAATGCTGCAATGTGGTTTTTACCTGGGAATACTGGTAGTTATCCTGCTTTCCTTCTATTACTTTTTCCGGGTGAGCCGCGATTTCTTCAAAACAGTTTTATCAAAAATCACCAATCCTGCGCGCATTAGGGGTATTATTCCTTACGATTCACTCGACTACGAAATCGACATTATCCCTTCCCGGTCTTTTATTTCAGGCAACCTGAGGATTCTCAAAAGCACCGATTTACCGCCTTATCACCCCAGGGTAATGAACACAGTGCTGCGGCGCCACCACCGCAATGTGATATTCGCGGCGCTTATAGCTTATATAGTTTTGCTGCTAATGGGCATCTACATGGAGCAGCCATTATTAAGAGTACCTGCCGGGGCCGGTTTTGTTTTGCTTTTCTCTATTATAATGGGCGTGGTAGGAGCATTCAAGTATTTTCTTAAAAGCTGGGAAGCCATTGGGTGGGTCATCTTTGTTGTACTGCTTTCGTTTATGGTAAAATACCAGGTCTTCGACCTTCGCAGCATAGCATACGGCTTAAACTACCATAATACATCTCCCCGGCCCACTTATGATTACGAAAATGTTCGTCATATTTTTAATAAGGAGAGATACAACGCCGACCGGCAAAAGGAAGAATCACGGCTTAACCTTTGGAAATCCGCAAACACTAAAACAGATTCTGCCCCGCCGCTGGTAGTTATTGCAGTAAGTGGTGGTGGCTCCCGTGCCGCCTACTGGACATTCCGCGCTTTGCAGTTTGCTGATAGCGCTACAAAAGGCCGGCTGTTTCATAACACAGTACTCATCACCGGAGCATCCGGTGGCATGATCGGAGCCACTTATTGGCGCAGTGTGCATGATGCTGTTCAACAAGGAATTTTAAAGGATCCCTATTCCCGTAATTACCAGGAAAACGTGGGTAAAGACCTGTTGAATTCCATCATATTTTCACTGGCCAGTGTTGATATGATATCACCGTTCAATAAAATATCCGTTTCCGGTTACTCTTATACACGCGACCGGGGTTTTGCCATGGAGCAGGAATTGGTGAATAATACCGATGGTTTACTCGACAAAAGCATTGGCTTTTTTAAAGAACGGGAAGCAAAGGCTGAAATTCCATTGCTTATTATAAATGGTACCATTGTGAATGATGGTCGCAGGTTGATCATTTCTAATCAGCCTGCTGCATACCTTACACAACCCGCATACTCTTTACACAAACCAAATCCACCTATCGATGTAATTGATTTCGCTACATTTTTTGCTAACCAGAATCCTTACAATCTCAGGCTTACTTCAGCCCTGCGCATGAATGCAACATTTCCTTTTATTCTCCCTGTAGTTAAATTGCCAAGCGTGCCGGGTATGGATATCATGGATGCCGGAATAAGCGATAATTTCGGTAATCAGGTGGCTACCCGCTATCTGTCGTCCCTCAAAGACTGGATCGAAGTGAATACACGTCAGGTTATTTTTATTGAAATCAGGGATACCCGCGAAAATGATGTGACCAGTTTATCTAACCAGGCTACACTCAGCAGCCAGATTTTCGATCCCCTTTTTGTGATACAGAATAAATGGGAGGCGTTCCAATCTTCAACACAAACCTATCTGCGCGATATTTCTCCTTCATTCTTAAATGGTAAACTCCGCTTCATCACGCTGCAATATGTGCCACAGGACTCCAAAAAAGCAGCGGCGCTTAACTTTCATCTTACCCAGAAAGAAAAAGAAGACATTTACAAATCGATCGACGATAAAGAAAACATGGCGGCCATAGATACGCTCATAAAACTATTGAAACCTGACCATCAATAATTGGGTATTTAATCCAGCCAATACCATCATATTTGCTTTATGATTTCCGGCCAGTTCATGCTATTTGGCTGCCAGCGTTTCTTCATCATTTTATCTGCTATGCTCAGGTTGGAAAAGAAGTTGGCTTTTTCCTGCATCAGCACATGCATTTGCAGTAACGAACTATACCTTACCAGTTCAGCCCAGCTTCTGCCTTTAAATGTACCGAAAAATGCAGCCAGCGCGAGTCTTGCCTCTTTTAGATTCCAGTAATGAAGCAGGTATGGTGCTGCTGCCTTTATTTCGCCTGCCTGCCTGAAAAAAACCGAAAAAGCAAATTGCTCGATTATATGCTTTGGAAACTTCGGGTATTGCTGGTCCGTAAATGCCAGTACCTCATCGAGTATTGCAGCATGATCTGTATTAAAACCCAAAACACCCGCATTCCACATAGCCAGTTCCTGCAATCCTTTTCCGTTCACCTGCATGGTAACATTTGCCTGCAGGTAGTTGTTCAGCTTTCTCATTACCGGGTTGCCTGCTTCACTTACTCTTCCCTCCATTACATGCATATATAGCGCGCCGCCTTCTATTGCTGCAAGCATTTCATCAGGATGATGAGTAAATACTACGTCTGTATCAGTATACAGTACATTGCCCTTTTTATCCTTACAAAAGTCTTTGAGTACTTCTATTTTCACACGGTGCACAAAATCTATACTGCCCCGCCATTCATTAATTGTAGCTTTATCTATTGCTCTGAAATGCAACGATAACGTACAATCTTTAAATGCTTCAAACCAGCCCGGATTATCAGTGTATATCCATATTTCAATATTGCATTTTACTCCAGCCTGGTACAACCGCGACAATGATAAAAGGGCATAGGCACATTCGTGAAAAACCCCTTCATTTCCATAACACTGAAAAACAATATAGTTGGTATCGATAGTCATGACAGGCCAAAAGTAAGTGACGTTGATTAAATTTATGCCGGAACAATAATATTTCCTTCTAATTTTGCGAAATAAGTGACGTTGATTAAATAAAGTATACCATATTTAATCATCGTCACAAAGCTGCTTCAATTTTTAAAATCAATCAGGCGATGGCTACTAACGGCAAACCGGTTAAGGGATTCGGATTAAAACACTCTGCTACAGGCACTACTATTTTCACGGTTATGAGCGCCCTGGCAACACAACACAATGCCATAAATCTCTCGCAGGGTTTTCCCGATTTTCATATAGATGAGCGTTTGTCGCAATTGCTGGGCGATGCTGCACGGCTGGGTCACAACCAGTATGCACCAATGCCGGGTATGCCTGCACTCCGCCAGGCAATTGCAGTCAATTTTAAGCAACGCTATGGTGTCAATATCGATCCGGATAGCGAGATAACAGTTACACCCGGCGCCACCTATGCCATCTATACCGCTTTCACTGCCCTGCTGCAGCCCGGCGATGAGGTTATTGTACTGGAGCCGGCCTACGACAGCTACATACCTAATATCGAAATGAATGGCGGCATTGTAGTGCCCGTCGCATTACCTGCTCCCGATTTCAATGTAGACTGGAATAAAGTAAAAGAGGCTATTACACCACGCACGCGCAGCATAATTATCAATACACCACACAACCCTACCGGGGCTATCTGGGATAAAAACGATTGGGACACACTTGCCGAAATTGTCAGGGATACCGATATCGTTATTCTCTCCGATGAGGTATACGAACAACTCGTTTTCGATGGTCAGAAGCACTATAGTGTGCTCGAGCATCCCGAGCTGAGGCAACGCAGCTTTGCCCTTTACTCCTTTGGAAAAGTGTTCAACAATACCGGCTGGAAAATTGGCTACTGCATTGCCCCACCCGAATATACCCTGGCATTCCGCCGCATACATCAGTTTGTTGCATTTACAGTCAATACTCCCGCTCAATATGCACTGGCGCATATCCTGGGCAATAATACGGCAATACCTGTCAACCAGCTCATGCAGGCGAAACGCGACCTTTTTCTTGAGCTTATAAAACAGACTCCGTTTACGGTGTTCACCCCCACAAAGGGCAGTTACTTTCAGGTGGTAGGCTACGAGCGGATCAATGACATGGGCGATATGGAATTTGCCGAATGGCTGACCAAAGAATATGGCGTAGCCACAATTCCTGTAAGTGCATTTTACAAAAACAAGAAAGATGATAAACTGATCAGGTTCTGCTTCGCAAAAAAAGAAGAAACGCTCAGAGATGCGATAGCCCGCTTATCAGCGCTTGCAGCCAGGTAATTAGCTCGAATTATTTTTGATTTTTAAGTTCCTGATCCAATGTCATTAAGTTAAGGAAGTGCGTAGGACTCAATGTTAGTAACCGCCAGTGAAACTGGCGGAAAACAGACGTAAAGACCGACCCCATAGGTGGTCGAATGTACTTAAGTTAATGACCGTGGTTCCCGATCCATAAACCAAAGTATCAATGGAATTGTATCGTAAACTAAAACTGAATGCTGATTTACCCCTTTGGCTCATCAATGCGCCGGATGATTGCCTACGCCTTTTCTCAGGGTATACTATCAAAGAAAAACTTGCCGGGAATAGCGCCCCCCGGCAGCTTATTCTGTTTGCATGGAGCGCTGCCGAACTGGCTCATTTTATTTCAAAATATTCCGGCTTTATCACCAACGATACCTTGTTCTGGGTTTGTTACCCCAGGAAAAGCGGAACCATTAGCTCTGACCTCTGGATGATGAACGGATGGGCTTGTGTTTTTGATGCAGGTTTCCGTGGTCAGGCTACAGCATCTCTAAACGATGACTGGACGGGCTTCCGCATCACCAAAGCACCCAAAGCCAAAGCATCAATTTGCGATGTGCCTATTGAAGAACGTAAAGTGGACGGGATTGATTTTGTAAAGCGCACAGTTACACTACCCGATGATGCACTCGGATTGGTCAACAAATATGCGGGAATGGCTGCATACTTCAACACCTTATCCTTTACTGCTAAAAAGGAATATGTAATCGGTATTACTGAATCAAAGAGAGCCGAAACACGTATAAGGAGGATTGAAAAAATGATCAGCGACCTGCAGGCAAAAATGCATACCCGTAAAAAGTAAACAAGAGTCTTTATTACAAACTGCTATCCATTTTGCTTTTTAGCAAAATGGATAGTCTTGGAGAGTAACTAATTTGCTGCGCACAAACTCTTTTGAAAATGACATTTCAAAATGAGCGTGCGCTACTCATTCTACTTCACCCTAACTCCTTCCCTGATTTAGGGAAGGCGCTCCGAATACGTTCGGAGCGGAAGGGTAAAAGAGGGCCGGGGTGAGGCTTCTCGCGAAGGGCTTAAGTGTTTGTTTCTAATGGAAAGTCTTGGAGAGTAAGTAATTTGCTGCGCACAAACTCTTTTGAAAATGACATTTCAAAATGAGCGTGCGCTACTCATTCTACTTCACCCTAACTCCTTCCCTGATTTAGGGAAGGTGCTCCGAATACGTTCGGAGCGGAAGGGTAAAAGAGGGCCGGGGTGAGGCCTCTCACGAAGGGCTCAAAGTGCTTGTTTCATATCATTTTTCAAACCACTGATTGCCCTACATTTAGTACACATCTTTGGCAGCTCAGTGAAAATGGTATTACTATTTATGCAGTCATTACCCCAGAGGGGTAAAATGTTTGTAGTACCATAAAACCATCACCGCACGCACCCCAGAGGGGTGCAATAATTCGTGCAAATGGAAAAATTTCATATCATTTTTCAAACCACTGATTGCCTTACATTTAGTACGCATCTATGGCTGCCTCGACGAACCAGGTTGCTGGGTTCTTGATTATAGCCAAATTGCATTTTAATAGCGGTTTATTATTAACAGAATTTCCTGTTTACAAGGACCCTTATTTAAGAAAAATGAATCTTCAGTTATTCAGGTCAATAGCTATGCCTTCAGCGTAAATTGCGCATAACCCGTTTCTTCCCGGTGAGCAATGGCATTGTAGGTGGGTATGATATGCTGTGCGCTATAGTCGGTTTCTGATATGAATTTCAGCACATACTCTACCGCAAAAGCCGGATCATTGCGCATGCCCACAAGAAGGTATTCCAGGTAAAACAGCGATATGCCCGAATCAAATGAACCTCCGTTATCCATACCTATCCACCTGCCTGCAAAAGCCGCAACATCGTTCTTGTTTTCGGCCAGTTTATCGTCAAGCTGTTTTATGGTCTGGATATTCAGAAAACGCAGCCTTTCTACATCACCGTCTATATCTACATGCCCGGTAACTGTAGCATTGGTATTTAATGCGATCATCTGGTCAACTTCTCTCAGCAGCTTACTGGTCGAAACATAGGCTATCAGCGACTCGTTATTTATTATAGTACTGTCTTCTTCTTCTTCCGCTGCCGGCTTTTGGTGGTTATGGAGCGCTAAGGTGTCCTCATCAGGATGCAACCTGTTTCTGAGCTGGCAAAATTCCTTATCAGCCATTTCCAGCATAGAGCCTATCCTGTATATGTCCTTTCTGGCGCTTCCCGGCAATTCCGATGCGGTTATCCCCAGGGCTTGCTCATAGCCCGAAAGTACATCGTGCAGCAATGAGCATACCTCAATCTCAAAGTGTATGTTGTTTTCCTCTGTCGACTTGTCAGTGGTTTTCAAACTGGCGGTATAACTTATCTGCCTGAATGAAAATAGTTCAAAACCCACAAATGCTTCCGGAGAAATCAGGTTAAGATCAAATTCCTTGTGCAGCAATGCACAGATCTTATCTACGGTATCTTCAAAATAGGCTATGACCTTGATAACATAGAGCTTACCTGGGCCACTTTGCTGTTCCCCCGGACTGACCGATTCTATTCTGTAAAAAGGAAGTTGATGTTGTGTAATTATATCCCGCACCAGGTCCTCAATTTTCGCTACATAAGCGGTTTCGCTTGCTATAGGCTGTTTGTTGCTGTGCGGCATACGAATTAATTTCACATACAATATTACAAAATGAAGGCCGCAAAGTTCATGACTTTCGTACGTTTAACCTTGCCTTAACACGGTGCTGTAACCGGTTTTTATTCCGCTTTTATAGGCATATCTGCGACTTTTGGTGGGGCAGGTTTCCAGAGTTCTTTCCACTGCAGTGGTGTAAGTGCATCCTTTACATCAAAGTTACCTATTTTGGTTCTTACCAGTGCCGAAAGGTAGGCGCCACATCCCAGTAGTTCGCCAAAGTCATTGGCCAGCGACCTTATATAAGTACCGGTACTGCACACCACCCTGAAGTGCACCTCCGGCAACTGTATGGCTGTGATCTCAAATTCGCTTATGATAACCGGGCGTGCTTCCAGTATCACTTCTTTACCCGCCCTGGCAAGGTCGTAAGATCGTTTGCCATCTCTTTTTATAGCTGAATGTATCGGTGGTACCTGCATGATTTCCCCGGTCAGCTTTTTTACTGCTTCGGCTATCTGCTCATTGGTAATGTGTTCAAAAGGCTTTGTCGCTTCGGGCTCAGATTCCAGGTCATAAGTAGCTGTTACAGCGCCCAGATGGAATATACCCGTATACTCCTTGGGCAATTGCTGGTATTGCGATATCTGCTTGGTCATTGCTCCGGTGCAGCATATCAGCAGCCCGGTAGCCAGTGGGTCAAGTGTGCCGCAGTGGCCTATCTTGGCACGCAGCGATATCTTTATGCTGTTTACCGCATCAAAAGAGGTCCATTTATAGGGTTTGTTCACAAGTATTACACCACCTTTCTTCAGCTCAGGGGGCATTGGCCTTTTTTCCATCGGCGCAAAGGTAGGTTGATTAACTGATACCCAATAACCTGCCATCCCGTTATTGGTGGCCTAATAAGGAAATGCCCAAAATGCTGCAGGCAACATTATGGGCACTTCTTATTTATTCAGCTTACTTCTTGAAAATATCATCCAGCATAGCCGCCAGTCGCAGCCCGCCACACAGTATCTGTTTTTCAATCACAGGTATGCCTTTGGCTTCATATGCGGCATCAATCGTGCCATTCTGAAAATCATATACCTGGGTCAGATATGACCTTGATTCTTTCAGTGCCGCTACGTTATCAAATTTTTTCAGCTCCGCCAGTTCTGTTTTAGACAGCGTTTTATAAAGAGCAACACAATTGGCCAGTTTCACTTTCTTGTCTTTTATCATGCCGCCATCCCACAAAGAGTGCAGATTGGTCGTGCCATGGAAATGTACATCTACGCCATTGCCTCCCTTATCACTAGAGTAGCCGGTATGCAAGGGCTGATGCAGGTCGCCCCAGAGATGGAACAGGATCATTAAATTCTTCCTTATTTCATCATCGCTCAACTTGTTCCTGTTCTTCAGGTTTTTGTAAGCCTTGTTGATTTCATTAATGCAGTTTTCTTCCTTTGGGTTGGGTACATATTCCTTACCCTTTTCAATATTGATGAAGTGCCAGGAGGCCATATGCTTATACTCAGGCACACTCCTTACATCATCCATCCAGGTAGATGCCGAATCAATAGAAATACCGTTCAGGTATTTATTCACCATATCCAGCGTGGTCTTATTCATATAGGTGGCGGCTACTTCACCCACCATCCTGTGGCCTTCCTTGCCCCATCCGTAAGAGCTTAAATTCGAAAATATGCTGACAAACAGCAATGGCAAGAGCATGTACGTTTTACGATTCATAAATTTGTGGTTTTTGTTTAAGTTGCTCAAATGTATTAATTATAAAATGAAATAAGATGAGATATTTCTTGCCAAGAGCCCCTTATTATTTTGAAGGCAAAAAATGCTATTTGATTTTCGGCAATTATTCCTATCTGGTAGTCCAATCTTATAGGACAATCAGTTTTTACCGGGCCATTTGATATGGAAAAGGCAGAGGTGAATATATCTGGTTTGCAAGAGGGCGTATACATAATAAGAGTAACCGACATCAATGGCAATACAACGTTGAAAAAGATTGTAAAACAATAAAATGATTAGGTCGAAAAACAGAAATCGGCAAAATGTAAGTGTACCAGGCTGGCAGAAACGAATAAAAAGTAACTATTAGTATAGTTTAGTACTTTTAATTATGAATCTAAAATCCACGATTAGAACATCACTGGTTTTCATACTATTGATATTCAACCATCTATACCTTTTCGCCCAAAAAAATTTCATTCAGGACACCTTATCTCATGCTGAATCACTGCGCCTTGCTGCGGCGTATCGCAATTCAACCTTTGGCAGTTTTTGGTTAGCCGACAGTTGTTCACGTATGGGCGATAGTATTGCAGCATCTTCTTACATTATGCAAGTAGATCCTTATACCCTCATATTTGAAGACCTGTCTCCGGCATCTATCGATTCTTACTTAATCAATAATTTCAAACTTACACGGGATGCGCTAAGAAAGTATAGCGCAATGTTTACCAGAGTATATAAGATGCCTAAATCTGCAGTTTTGAAGACCCTAAAAAAAATGTTTGAAGAGGACCAGGGACTAAGGAAAAAAAAGCTGGATATTAATGATAGTATAGGGTTAACTAACCATTTCAAAACGATGAGGCAGTCCGATAGTGTGCATTTTGCCTACTTATATAGCTATGTTATGAAGCATGGCTGGCCCTCTTTATCAGATGGTTCAATGTATGCCTCTGTTATTGCGATCCACGATCATATCCATCATGGAGAATATTTGAAGATTATGAAGTCAGCAGTGCTAAGAGGAGAGGTTGAACTTGATATGTACATGCTGGTAAGATACTGGAATTCAAAAGAACTAAATTACCTGAACCTGCAAACTTTAATGAATTTCTACGATTACGTTGTTTTCGACATAGATGAAATCTTGAATAATAAATTGCCTGCTTCGTTACCCGATATCGAAAAGGCGGTACAACAGCATAGCCCTGTTATGTTAAAAATATATTATATATCAAAAAATAGAGAAAGTTTTGCCTATTTCGGACATAAAATGCAAGCCATTCAACCGCAAAGTGACTGTGTTTTTTATAAACTATACCAGGACGTTGACCAATTTGACGAAAAAAACGGCTTTCAATCCCGGCAAATCGGGAAATATGCATTATGGGAAATTAGTTACGAACCATCTGATTTTGAAAAGCCTGAAATAAAATTGTATTTGTTTTATGGTGCAAAAAAGGAAATTACCTATGTGACTACTTTTCGTAAAATTATGTCCAATAGAAAGCTTGTAACACACAATATAAACTTTGATGTCAACCAGTCTGTGATAAAACCGGAAAGCTTGGATTTCATAAAGCAAATGGCAATGTGGTTAGAGCAAAATCCCGCTATAGAATTAGAAATTGACGGTCATACAGATAATGAAGGCACATATGACCGTAATATGCAATTATCTCAGGAAAGAGCTGAGGCAATTAAAAAACAATTGGTTTCTTTTGGCGTAAATGGTTCAAGACTTAAGACAAAAGGTTATGGCGATACCAGGCCTGTTACAACTAACAAATCACCCGCTGCCAGAGCTGCCAACAGGCGGGTAGAATTCATAAACCTTCAAAAAAAATAGTCCGGGATATTTTCAGGATACCAGCTTATAATAACGTATTTCGTCCTCGCTCCTTAACGTACGCGTTTTTTTAGGTATATGAGAGTAATTGGCGCAAAAACAAAATATCCATTTTATTTGGAATTTCCAACTAGTTGATTTACCTTTGGCATTAAATTCACCAATAAACATCAAAAAATCACACTATGAAACAACCAATTCCAATTATCAGCAGTGCAAAGAATTGCACACTCCCACCAAAAATGCGCAATTTTCAGAACCTAAAACATTGATTATCAATAAAATTTTGTGCAACAAAATATTTCTTGCGCAGTGTGCAATTTTAAATTGTCAACAAAAACCTCCTTAATACAAAGTATAGATTCACAAACCACCCAATTCTGAAAATTCTAAAATCCTGCAAATTCTGATTCAGACATTTATTGCACACTCCCAGCAAAACTGCGCAATTTTCAGTACCTAATCACATGATTATCAATAAAAAACTGTGCAACAAAATATTTCTTGCGCAGTGTGCAATTCTACAGGATTCGCAATATATGTTTAAATTATAAAGTATTTTCAGCTATCTTAAAATATTGGAAAAAAATCTTGTTGCGTTCATATTAAATTTAATTCACCACACTTACCCACTAATAAAAAAACCTGAATCTATAATGAAAGAAAATAATCGCCAGCAGTACATAGAACACTATAAACGAAACAACACTGATGAATAGGTTTAGTTTCCAGTCCTTATGCCATAACACCCCAAACAGGATGCCTACAATAAAACCGGTAATATGCAGTTCGTAGGCAGTATGCGCTGTATTTCCATAGCCGTTATTGCGCATAGCCATGAAGAAATTCATAGCCATATAGCTCAGGGCTGCCACACCCATCGGCATAGGAAAGAAATTGAGCAGGAACGATATCTTCCACGGGCTGTAGATCATAAGCAATCCCAGTATGCTGCATATCGAACCCGATGCGCCAACGATGGGCATATTCTGGTCATAAAACAAATAGCTTGCCAGCAGGCTGATGATACCTCCGGTGAAGAAAACCAGCAATAGCCGCACCGGGCCTATTTTTTGCTCCAGTGCCGATCCAAACAAAAACAGGAAAAGCATATTGCCCAGCAAGTGCCCCAGGCTGCCATGAACCAGGAGTGCCGTAATGATGGTCCACCATTCATGCCTGCCCATGAAGTTGGTATAGCTAAATGCAAGCAGACCCTCGTTCTTTAATCCGAAGGGATAAGCTACAAGGCAGATCAGCACCAGCACTACAGTGGCTTGCTTACCCCTGTTCTGCTGTTGCGCGGTATCATATCGGTCTAGGCTGCTCAATGTATGCTCTGGCTTATTTTACAAAAATAACAATGCAAAACTTATAAAACACTTAAAACGCAATCTTCAGGCCACCTATTACTGATTTCTATTATTAAGATGCACATTATGGCTGGTATCTTCAGTTAATATTAGCAGTTACCCTACTCATGTTTATCAGCTTTTGTTTAACTTTATCCAATGTCGAGCTCACATGTACGGCCAACAACAGACTTAAGTTCTCAGGAGCGGGATTATGAGAATACCATAAGGCCCCAAACCATCGAGGACTTTTCAGGGCAACCCAAGCTTATCGAGAACCTGCGCATATTTATCAAGGCAGCCAATATGCGTGGCGAGTCGTTGGATCATATCCTGTTTCATGGCCCTCCTGGATTAGGTAAAACTACCCTGTCCCGCATTGTAGCCAATGAGCTGGGAGTTACCATCAAAGAAACCAGCGGACCCGTAATAGAAAAACCAGCCGACCTTGCCGGCCTGCTCACCAGCCTTGAGCCACGCGATGTACTGTTTATCGATGAGATCCACCGCCTAAGCACTGTTGTCGAAGAATATCTATACTCGGCCATGGAAGATTTCAAGATCGACATAATGATCGATTCTGGCCCATCGGCTAGGTCTATCCAGCTTACGTTAAATCCTTTTACACTGGTTGGGGCCACAACACGTAGTGGTTTGCTTACTGCGCCGTTGCTATCGCGTTTTGGCATCAAGTCCCGCCTTGAATACTATACCGCCGAGGTGTTGCAGCAGATCATCATCCGTGCCGCCGGAGTACTCAATGTGCGCATCACTTCCGATGCCGCCCGCGAGATTGCCGGACGTAGCCGCGGTACTCCCCGCATAGCCAATGGACTATTGCGCCGCATGCGCGATTTTGCCCAGGTGCTGGGCAACGGTGTTATCGACCGGGGCATAGTAGAGCATGGCCTGAAAGCGCTGAACGTAGATGAAAGCGGCCTCGATGATATGGATAATAAGATTCTTTCCACACTCATCGATAAATTCAAGGGTGGCCCTGCCGGCATCAATAATATTGCCACAGCAGTAAGCGAGGAGGCCGGTACCATAGAAGAAGTATATGAGCCGTTCCTCATACAGGAAGGGTACATAATGCGCACACCCAGAGGCAGAGAAGCTACTGAAAAAGCTTACAAACACCTTGGCCGTACCAAAGAAAGTTTCCCCGGAAGTTTATTTTAATAGGCTTGAAAAATCGCTGAATAACTTACCAACAACTAGCGGTGTTGGTATTCACGATAACGCCCACGGAATTTGTAAGGTCGTGGCCCGTAAATATGGTGCCCCCAGAACCTATGCCTTCCATCATGGCTGCGTGATGTACCAAAATGGCGGTGTGTTCTATTTGTTACATGCCAAACCTTGTATGGTGTACCCTGAGTAGTATGCATCTGGCAACTGCCAAAAGCAAACAACATGACCAGTAAGGTTACTGAAAAAACGATTTTATTGCTCATTTCGGCTCTAAGATAAAAAAATAATTATTCACGCAATAAAATAAATGAAATAATTATAAGCAGGCAAGGAACGTTGACGAAATAAGTTCCACCATATTGCGAAGTTATATTTCTTTTTTATAAGGCGTAAAATCTGCGAATAATGAATTATACGATTATACCCTAAAGCCATGGACGGCTTCGGATAGCGTTCTATAAGATAAACGCCTACTGTTTGTCCCCATTTCCAACTCCTATTTCACCAGTAGCCGTTTTATCAATTTTGATATTCTTGTTGTGAATGCCGCCAGTAGTTGCTGCATATGACACGCCGTTCACAGTGAATGAAATAACGCTATCTTTTGTAGCATACCCTTTCTCTATAAATTCTGTGAACATTTCCATGCATTTACCTACTGTAAAATGTTTTTTACTTTCTTGCATATCTTGTGTTTGTTTGATTTATTTATTTTTCGTAACTTAGTTTATGGAAAAGATGCTAAATGAAGTCATAGAAGAGCTGTACATCGGATACGTGGAAAACGGTGGTACAGGAATATTTGACTTGGGTGAAACAATCGGCAACCACGGTCAGGACCCACATGAAGTGGGAAGGTATTTAGTAGAAGAAGGATTGGTCAAATTTGAGCAATTTCGCCCCACAACATTTGTAGCAGCCATCAGTATGCACGGAATTCAAAAGATACACCCAGAGTATATTAACACTAACATTTCGTCCATCATTTCTATTTTAGGTTTGAACGGTGGTCGTATGAGCCTGATGGAAATTTTACGATGGGAACCTAAGGAATTTCAACGAGCCTTTGACCTTGCAAAAGTATTGGAGAACAACAGTATGATAGATGCTCAATATACACATAATGATGTCATTGTAAACCTGACTTTTAGAGGGAAACAATTTTATGAAAACAATAAGACGACATAAACAATATAGCATATGCAACATAATAAAACAACGATAAGTATAGACGAAAGAAGATTTTATGACGAAGATTTTTCTTCATATTTAAAGGATATAATAAGGCTTGGTGAACTTGAAAATCCTTCACTTGGTATTACAGCACTAGTGATAGACAAGGGCATTGAATCACTTAGTCCAAAACAAAAATTTATTTTTACGAAGGAAATCATAGACCATTATTATGTGGATGAATGTTCTTCCTGTCCAAATGATATCCCTTGGTGTGAAATGCTTGAAGCTGTGGATAACGGCGGCAAATGCGGCTGGTGTGCCCATAGGGATTCAAAGGATGATT
This sequence comes from uncultured Bacteroidota bacterium, assembly GCA_903903635.1. Taxonomy (GTDB): domain Bacteria; phylum Bacteroidota; class Bacteroidia; order Chitinophagales; family Chitinophagaceae; genus Nemorincola. The sequence continues at coordinate 12,419 of CAIUZK010000253.1, read as the reverse complement.
AATCTAAAACAACAATTACAATGAGTATAAACAATGAAGGGATGATTATAGATCATCCAAAAGAAACAATAGATTTTGAAGTAGAATATTATGGTAAAAGAAGCAATGGCACAGCTAAAGGAGAAGCAATGCCGTTTAACACTTATTTTGATGTTTGGTTGTCTGGCAACTCCTTTTCAATTGAAGCAAAATACACCAATGGGATTTATGAATGGCACGCAAACAGCGGTGGTACCCCTATGGTAGAATTAGCATCACAAATTGGTAAAGAAATTGAAAAGCATTTTGGAATTGTTCCATAGTTGAAACTTTCCATGTCTTTATGGTATAATCATCATGAATTATTTTAAGACTTTTATAACGAAATAAAAATGGGATAGAATGAGTAAGATGGTGGGAGTTATTTCCTTCGTTCCTAAGGAACGTAATCCTGGTAAATTTCAAATCATGTAGGTCATTTCATCCATTCCCATGCCATAAAACAACTATGCCAACCCTATTTACAGGATTGGCATAAATATTGAAATATAAAAACAGTAGTCCTTAATTACCACAGGGTAATCGCAGAAAACCATTTCATTTACTCTTCAGTTTTCTTTTTCTTGGCTGCTTTCTTGGCAGGCTTTTCCTCAGCTTCAGTAGCTGAGGTTTCTGTATCAGCCGCCTTTTTCTTAGCTTTCTTTGGTTTAGCAGCAACTTCAGCCTCACTGACCACAGCTTCAGCTGGTGCTTCTTCTGCTATTGTAGCCTCTGTTGAAGCTTCAGCCGGTGCTTCCTCTGCCGCAGCCTCTTCTGTTGCCTCTTCTTCAAAATGCAGCAGGTCTGATGCTTTCAGCAGTTCATACCATTTCAGCATTTTTTTCATGTCGCTCACATATACACGCTCCTCATCAAATTCAGGGAAAATGCTTTTGAAGTAGCTTTTTATGGTAGCATTATTTGCGCTTTTTGAATCAGCAAGCGGTATTGTAGCTTCATGCTCCTGCATCTTCCTGAATACCTCATGAAGACGAACATTATCACCGGTGGTATACACTTCTATACTTTCAAGTGGTGTTACATTATGCTGGCGTGCCGATATGAATCTTGTTGTTTTGTCTGCTACATTCCTCACTATTGCCCCATCACTCTTCGTGGTCAATAACTGGTAAAGTCCGCTGAGGCCTGTAACTGATACTATTTCTCTATATTCCATATTCTTTATTAAAGGGGCAGCAAAAATAGCGTTTTTAGGTCAATTAAACAGCTTTTTTTAATTACGTCTTTTAGCCAATGTATAAAGTTCAAATCAAGTTATATGTTCATTGCAGTAAGAAATTTTCCATTAAATGCTTTTTTGCTTGAATAACAGCAATTATCATTAGTATTTTGCAATTCAATAATGCACCCGGCGATAGTGTTTTCAGCCACTTAAACCCTTCAGGCAGCATACTATCATCCAAAATGGATGAAAATTTCCAACCTGAATCCTTAATTGGCAGAATCTCCTAACTCAGAAAAAATTCTCATTATATCGTTCATTTATATGCATAAGAGCACGTATCTTCACTATATAAATATTCCATTATGAAACGTTCTTACCTTATTATTATGCTTTTGCTGCCTGTGATATTAAAGGCGCAAACACCTACACTCTCCCAAAAGCTATATTTAACCGGCAAGGTCTGGGGATTCGTAAAGTACTACCATTCCAATGTCAGCACCTGCAATGTGAACTGGGATAGTGTTCTGATTAGTGTATTACCGGCTATCAGAAATGCCGCTACCGACAGCGAATTTAATGATGCCCTCGATACCATGCTGGCTGCGGCCGGACCAATGGCTCTTGCCACAAGCTCCTTCCCCGATGTCCTTCCTGCCGAACTGAAACGCAACAGGGATTTCAGTTGGATTACATCGCCCGTACTGCGCACAGATGTGCAGGTGCAACTTGATACCATAAAGAATAATTTCAGACCTCATGCAAGTTGCTGGGTTGATTACAATTCCTATACAGGAACCTATTTCGGATTTCTCGTATTCCCTTACGACAGCCTGGAACTGAATGCAAGTACAACTGTCGCATACCCCGACAGCAATCAGCGGTTACTGATGCTCTATAAATACTGGAATATCATCCGCTATTTCAACCCGAATAATCACATACTGGATACAAATTGGGATACCACCTTAATGAACAATGTTCTGCCAATGGCTTATGCCCCCAATGCACAGGCCCTTTTTATGCAATATCTTAAAATTGCCACTACCCTTAATGATGCCCATTCCTACGGCCTTACCTGGAGCAGCACTGTGCAGTTCCCTCCCGGATTTTATAAACCATATATCCGTTTGCAATACTTTGGTGGCCAGTATGTGGTTGTGAAGTCGCTGGTTTCGGGCATTACACCTGGCGATGCTATTACCAGTGTCGATGGACTGACAATGAGCCAGTGGGAGGATAGCCTGCGGCCATATTATTCTTCTGGTAATCTCTCTGTCTTCAGAAGAAGCATGTGCGAAAATGTACTTGGACGTATGGTCAACAGTATTAATGAAACTATCGTATTCCAGGACAGCGCCGGTACCAGCCATACAATTACGACTCCTACAGTATGGTGGCCGGCAAACAAAGCATTCTTTTATGATTATTATTATCCTGCTGATTCCCTTAATTCCATCAATTGGACAACTATGGAATGTGGTGTGGGCTACCTCAATATTGGCAACCTGAGCCTCGCTGGTACAGACTCTGCCTATGCAGCTTTAAGAAATGCTCCTGCTATCATTGTTGATATCCGCAATTACCCTGTAAGCGGTTCAGTTTGGCAACTGGCCGACCTGATGTATCCGCACAGAACCGAATTCGCTAAATTTACTATACCGGATGTTACCTTCCCCGGCACTTTATTTTGGGAAACCGATTCTATGGGGCATGATGGCAACACAACCCCATATATCGGTAAAGTAATCGTGCTGATGAATGAGGAAACTCAAAGCGCTGCCGAATTTGATTGTATGGTCCTCAGCGCTATGCCGGGAGCTGTAAAAATTGGCAGCCAGACCGCTGGTGCTGATGGAAATGTAACTTTCTGGAAACTGGCTCAGGACCTTAATACCGGTTTTACTACCCTGGGTGTGTATTATCCAAATGGAGATAGCACGCAGCGCATTGGCATTGTTCCCGATTCTGTTGTTTATCCTACCAGGGCAGGCATCAGGCATCATGATGATGAAGTATTGAACAAGGCATTGGGCATAGCTTGTTCAGTATCTAATGTTCCTGCAATACAACCCGGTACACTAACATTCGAAATTCTGCCTAATCCGGCACATGATAAGGTAACCATTACATCTTCGGAAAAGATAACCAGTATAGTTATCAGCAACCTGTTGGGTCAGACTGTTGGTACAAAAACAACTAACCAGGCGCGGGTAGAATTAGATATTGAAGATCTGCCTGATGGGGTTTATTTCATCAGGATAAACAACGCTGCCGTAAGAAAGTTTATTAAAAACTAAGAAGACACAACCATTGTTTGCAAAGGAAATGACCACCTAAGTATCAGCCTGGGTGAGGCAATGCTATCGCTTTTTACCTCACCAATGTAACATCGCCCTTCATCTCTTTAATGTGGTCGCGTTTGTTGCCGCATATTATCTTGGCGTAGTAGAAATAAACTCCCATTTCTGCGGGTACGCCCTGTAATTTGCCGTCCCAGCCCCGGTCCAGGTCAGTGCTGTTTTCCAGGTTGAATACCTCTTGCCCGAATCGGTTATAAATGGAAAACCTGACAATATACATGTCGCCTACAAACCGGAACCGGAATATCTCGTTTTTACCATCTCCGTTTGGCGTGAATGCATTGGGAAGGAAGGGTGTGCAGCAATCATTAAATACTACTTCCATGGTACTGGTATCTGTGCAATTATTGGCATCCCTGACCAAAACTGTATATATACCATTGGGCAGCCCGCTCATGCCGGCGGTTGCCCACGACTGGTTATTGTTCCACATGTAGGTATAGGGAGGTGTTCCCCCGGTTACAAAGGCCTGCACTGCGCCCACCAGTATGATACCATTACATTCATTAGGTACCAAACTGTCGGTAATACTCAGTGAATCCGGTTGCCTTACATTTAGTGTAGTATCAATAAAACAATTCCTGCTGTCGGAAATAACAATTGAATATTGCCCTGCATGTATATTTTTGTATATCGCAGTTGCCGTCTTCACCGCCGATCCGTTGAATTGATAAGCTATGGGCGGGGCTCCTCCTGATGCGTACAATGATAAGGAACCATTCTTCGCATTATAGCAAAGTGGTTCTTTAATAAGTGCGCTATCCACAACTATGGCAGGTATGCCTTTCAGCGTAATTGTAGTATCTGCAGTACAGCCATTGGCATCTTTTAGCACAAGGGTATAGCTGCCCGCACCCAGTGTTGCAAAATTATTACCAGATCCGAAATTGGTATTGTCATCCGAATAGGTATAAGGACTAGTGCCGCCTGTACCAAATACTTTTATTGATCCGTCCTTATATCCGGGGCATGTTGGGTTCAAGGTATCTAACCCGCTGATTAATAATTTCGTTGGTTGTGTCAGCAGCACATTGGTATCTGCTTCACATCCATGACTATCCTGCACCCTTACAAATTCAAGACCGGATGTAAGACCACTAAACACATTACTTACCTGCATGGGCAGTGCATTCAGCCCATAGGTATAAGGAGGTGTGGCGCCTGCGGCATTTATTGTAACGGTCCCATCGCTGCCGCCAAAGCAGGAAATATTGGTAGATGTTATTACTGAAAACCGGATCGCATCTGGTTGATTTAGAACAAATACGGTATCATGAATACACCCGTTTGCATCTTTTACTTTTACCGAATCCGTGCCTGCTATCTGGCCCGGGTATATTGTAGTAGCGGTAAACAGGCTGTTGTCATACGAATAGGTATATCCTGGTGTACCACCTGTTGCCGAAACCGTTACCAAACCATCACTATACCCATAGCAGCTTGGCTGTGTTATTACAATATTGGGTACAATGTCTGTAGGCTGGCTCACAGGTATCAGCGTATCAAACTGACAGCCATTGGCATCTTTTACATGAATAGGATAAATACCCACCGGCAAACCCGAAAACAGGTGGGAAGTGCCAAATGCAAAGGTACCCAGCGAGTAGGTGTAAGGACCGGCCCCGCCATTTCCAAGCACATCTATAGTGCCGCTTGACTGGTTATAACACAAGGCAGCAGTAATTGTAAATGCACCTGAAACCAATAAGGAATCAGATACTACAATTATTGTATCATGTATACAGGAATTAGCATCCTTAATATGAAAGGTATATGTACCTGCCGCTAATGGCGTAAATACGGATGTTGTGCCATAAACACCTGTACCCATGGCAAAGGTATAACCAGGAGTGCCGCCGCTGGCACTAAGGGTTACTTTCCCGTTTGCCAGTGTGCTGCATACCGATTTCTTAACTGTGGCAGCAGGTAAAATGATTCCTGGTTGCAGCAGATTTACTGTGGTATCTTTTATACATCCGTTGGCATCCTTCACATGCAAAATGTAAGTACCTGCTGCCAGGGCAGGGAATAAACTCGATGAGCTATATGCCCCGGCCCCAAGTGCATAGGTATAGGTACTTACCCCTCCCGAAGCATAGATGGTCAGCGAACCATTAGATCCTGCATTGCAGAGCGGCTGATGCCTTATAACCGAATCAATACGCACAGGTGTAGGTTGTGTTATCGTTACGGGTATTGTGTCTATACATCCGTTTATGTCTTTTACTCCGGCCAGATGTACCCCTGCTGTTAGTCCGCTTAGTACATTCAAAACCGACCATGCACCGCCATCCACATTATACAGGTATCCTGGTGTACCACCTGTGGCTGTAATTACAATAATACCGGTGGCAGCTCCATTACAATGCACATTGGTATCGGCAGTGGTAAAGGCAATTGCTGTTGGCTGCGTAAGTGTAACACTGGTATCAAAAAAACAGTTGTTCGAATCTTTGATGTGCATGGTATAAGTGCCTGCAACAAAAGTGAATACATTGGTCGCCCCGAAAGGATTACCATTATAGGCATACAGATATGGTGGCCCGAATCCTGACGATCCTGTCATGGTTACGGTGCCTGTACCCGAATGACATAGAATGGGTGTAACAGCCAGTGTAGCATGTATGGTTGTTGAATCTACCAATACAAGAATAGTATCTGCAATACAGCCGTTGGCATTCTTAATATGAAAAGTATAAGTCCCTGCCGCTAGCGCATTGAAAGTATCATTGCTGGTATATAATCCGGAACCAAGGGCATAGGTGTAGGGCGCTACGCTGTTGTAGGCATCTATCACTACCCTGCCATTGGCCTGGGCGTTACACAAAGGTTTACGTATTCCCAGATGCAACAAAATAAGTGGTGCATTAGGCACCGTTACTGTCGTGTCTTTTACGCATCCGTTGGCATCTTTTATGTGCAGCACATAACTGCCGGGGCTTAATCCGGCAAATACTCCGGAACCCGAATAAGCGCCACCGCCTATTGCATAAAGATAGGGTGCAAGTCCACCGGATCCGCTGATTGTGGCACTTCCGGTAGCTCCGCCCGGACAAAGCGGAGGTGATGTAACTACCGTTGGTACAGGCAATGGAGGTGATATAAGAGTTATAGTGGTATCCACAAAACAACCGCTGGGATTGGTCATCCTGATGGTGTAAGTTCCAGGCACAAGGCTATCGGTCACCATACCTGTTACTCCAGTTATTGTTTGTATGGTTACGCCCGCCTGTATCACCTTCATTGTCCACGGACTGGCTGAGCCTCCGGGAGTAACATGAAATACAGCTTTGGCAAGACAGGTAGCCGGACTAACCAATGCGAAAAGTTCAGTAGGCATAGGTAGCACAGTGATAGTATATGCTATTGTTTGTTCTCCTGCCAGCGGACAGCCATCATCCTTATAGGTAACGTAGAAAATGTAATTGCCCGGACTAACTCCTGTAGTCGACCATGAAAATGTGCCTAACGGTGATACTGTGCCATTATTTACAATGCCAAAAGTAGCTCCGGTTGGTAACCCCGCCACACTCATGGTTATATGATTGCCATCCGGATCCGTTGGGTTGATATGGAAACTAAATGGCCCTACTGCCTGGCATATACTTAGTGTGGTAGCGCCTGTTATGGTACCTGCCGATGCGCCGCTGATATTGCCATTTGGCGGTGTATTGGTACATGGTGTTATCACCACCACTGTCATCTCGCGCTGGGTAGTACCCCTAAGCACCCCATTATGAAACTCCTCAACATTATACACTGTTAGCGCCTTCTGCAGAATGTTTGGAGTGAAGGCCAACTGGCCCGTAGCTGTATTAAATGAAAAAGTACCGGGGCTAACACCTATCGGGGCTGTTGCTGTATACGGAGCAATGTACGATACTGAAGTTCCGGTAGTTGCATCTATACCTGGCACAAGGTTAAACACAAGGCTATCCCCGTTCGGGTCAACTGCACCCGGATTAAAATTGGCGGGCTGGCTCAGGCAAAAGAATGGGGTAGGTATTGATGTATATACCGCGCTCGAATTATTGAATGTTGTATTGTTCAGTGTGTCTACAAGTTGCATGGTTGTAGATCCAGGCGTTAGAATATTGGTAATACTGCTGCTCCTTCCTGCCGAATAACCTCCGCCCAGATTTCCCTGAAACAGGAACCGCCATACAGCCGATGGGCCAGATAAAGTGACATTACCCGTATATACAAACTTTTTTACCCCCGGTATTGCATAAGAAGTATTGGTGCAGGTGGTACTATCTATATCTATCGGGCAAACCGGAGTTACCTCAACACCTGAAGCGGGTGCTTGTATAGCCAGAGTTATAGAGGTATATGAAGTGTTGCCATTGTAAACATTGATTACAGGTGCGCTGGTAGATAATGTACTGAATATCGCTGCTGAACAATCACCGTATATTACAAGATGAACCGAATAGGTGTTACCGGAAACGTAGGTGTAATATAGATCAATCCCAAAAACATGCGTAGCCTCCGACCGGATAGCCGAAAGCATAAGAAAAACAAATAACGACAACCTTCTCAATACTCTACCATAACTGAACTTCATACTCCCTCCCCTCTTTATAACATTACTCTATTTGACGATATTATTTGCAAAAACCTTCTTATTACCTTCTTAAATTCCCACGGCTATATCATGACAATAAGCCACACCTGAAATAAATTACTTATTTCATAAACACACTTAACACATTAAAATTACGGCAAAAAATATACACTAACAATTCCGCAGGTGGTTTGCATGGATTTATTCGGATTTCGACTGGTTTTATTAATTTTTAATTAGTATGAATCAACAGCTTATTTCACATTTGTATTAAAAATGTATTAGCTCGCTATTAGTTGAGGTAATGTTTATTATATATTTGCCCTATGATTCTTTCCGACTCACGTATACTCGAAGAAATAGAAAAGGGCACAATTGTTATTGAACCTTATGATCGCAAAAATCTGGGTTCCAATTCTTATGATGTTCATCTGGGCAAGTACCTTGCCATGTATAATGAAGATCTGCTGGATGCCCGTAAACATAATCTTATTACTCACTTCGAAATACCTGAGGATGGCTATGTGCTTCAGCCAGGGCATCTCTATCTTGGTGTTACTGCCGAGTATACCGAAACTCATGCGCATATCCCATTCCTCGAAGGCAAATCATCTACGGGCAGGCTGGGAATAAATATTCATGCCACTGCAGGTAAGGGTGATGTGGGTTTCTGCAATGCCTGGACTCTGGAAATATCATGTATCCAGAAAGTGCGTGTTTATGCAGGTATGCCTATTGGCCAGCTTATATATTTTGCCGCCGATGGTGATGTTATCAATAAGTACAACAAAAAATCAAACGCAAAATACACTGGCAGAACAAGTATGCCGGTTGAAAGTATGATGTGGAAGAATGAGTTTTAATTTACGCTGCTTACTTTTGTACTGATTATTTGGTAATGGTATATCCTGCTCAGGTATCGGCAGGCTTTAAGGCAATACTGTGTCATTATTTTAAGCCGCTCAGTATATCCTGCTTACCTTCATAGCTTACAGGTATATTAATGAACAGGCCATGGCGGCCTGCCCTTATTTTTCCGTTTACCTTTATGGTGACTTCGGTGTTTAAGAAAAGCTGCATTACATCCGACAGTACATTTTTCATATCCACTTCCAGTTTCACGGGTAGTAAAACTGTATCACGTCCGTCAAGATAACATTGCTTATTTACATCCAGTTTGCCAAGGTTTTTCCCGTTCATATACACATCCACATCAGCATCCTTTATGCATATCCCATACTTATTGGGATTGTATAACCGGATATCCATAGCCAGGGTTGATTTTGATAATCCGACATTTTTAAGGCTGAAGTGCTCTATATTCTGATAAATGAGTTGCCTGGGTGCATGACATGCACTCATCCATACCAGCATAGGCAGTAGTAACAATGATCCTATCCTGACAAACTGATTCCTGGCATTACCAAACATCGTGTGGCTATTTTTTCCTGCTAAGGGCTTTCTCTGCAGCAATAACGATATTGGCAGCAGTTAGACCATATTTTTCCAGCAATTGTTTTGGTGTTCCGCTTTCCCCGAATGTATCCATTACAGCCACATATTCATGAGGCACAGGGCACTCACGGGCTGCTACATTAGCTATGCTGTCGCCAAGTCCGCCATTTATCTGGTGCTCTTCAGCGGTAACTATGCATCCTGTTTTGCGAATGGATGCTACTACCGCAGCCTCATCCAGTGGCTTTATTGTATGTATGTTGATTACTTCAGCCGAAATTCCTTTTTCTGCAAGAGTCTTAGCAGCTTCCACAGCCAGCCAAACCATATGGCCGCATGCAAACAAGGAAATGTCAGTTCCCTCTGCCAGCACTTGTGCTTTTCCTATTTCAAATTTCTGATCTTCAGCCGTAAAATTGGGCCATTTAGGTCTGCCAAAGCGCAGGTAAACCGGTCCTGCATAATCAGCGATGGCTATTGTAGCTGCCTTTGTTTGGTTATAGTCGCATGGTACTATCACAGTCATTCCCGGCAGCATTTTCATCATGCCTATATCTTCCAGTACCTGGTGTGTTGCACCATCCTCACCCAGCGTTAATCCGGCATGCGAAGCGCAAATTTTTACATTCTTATTGCTGTAGGCCACACTCTGCCGAATCTGGTCATAAACTCTCGACGTAGAGAAATTGGCAAAAGTGGTTGTATACGGTATTTTGCCACCTATAGTCAATCCTGCCGCAACACCTATCATATTGGCCTCAGCAATTCCGCACTGAACAAAACGATCAGGAAATTCCTTGATAAAAGCGTTCAGTTTAAGCGATCCTGCCAGGTCGGCAGTCAGCGCTACCACATTCGGATTACGGCGACCCGCTTCCAGAATTCCATCACCAAAACCACCACGGGTTTCTTTCTCATTGAGTATTATAATATCCTGCAGCATTGTATTTAGTCGAAAGTTAAAAGTAAGAGTACAAAAGTGAATGTGATGCAAAAGTAAGGAAACTGAGAAAGTAATTGCAGAAATTATGGTATCTGATTAAACATAAAAATCTACGGGTTTTTGGTAGCTGGTATGAACCTAACCAGCAACTAAATTCAGATCATTAAAATCAGGATTGCCAAATTTGGGAACCAACACGACTGGCTTGTTTCAAACTAATATGTGCTTTTTAACTCATTTCGTCAATACATAACCCCAATCCTTCAGCCACAATATCACTTTATCCTTATAATCTCCCTGGATGATGATAAATCCATCCTTTACACTGCCTCCAGCGCCGCATTTTGTTTTTAGTTGTTTGCCCAGCGCCTCAATATCATCTGTGGTGCCCACAAATCCGTCTATCAGGGTTACTACCTTGCCTGCGCGTTGTTTGGTATCCAGTTTCACGCGCAGTTTTTGCTTTTCCTTGGGTAATGTCTCCATAGCTTCCTCTTCCGGAAAATCATTGAAGAAATCCTTGTTGGTAGAATAGGCGAGGCCATCAGGGCGGGCAGTGTGTTTTTTAGACATGGGCTTGAAATTAGATTTCGGTTATTTTGTTATCTTTACAATAATATAAAACAGCATGGACTATATTGTAATTCCCACCAAAGATAAAACTGAAAAAGCTTTCTTTTTGGATCTCCTGAAAAAAATGCGAAAGGAAGTTGCGTCCTATTCTTCTAAAGAAATGGAAGATTTGGCTTTTATCGCTGCATTGAAGGAAGGAGAAAAATCGGGCAAGGGAAGCCTTGATAATGTTAAGGTTCGTTTGCAGAAAATAGCTTTGGGTAAATAATACATTTAGCCCGGAGATTTGTATTGATACTTGAATTTATATCCTCTCGGATTATCTATAACCTCATAGCTTATTTCATCTACTTCAAGGTGTTCTCTTTTTCTCTCCCTTCCTTTAGCAGCAGGCCAGATCGCGATTTTCCTGATTTCACCATTCCATATTATACCCGCGCCTCCTAAAAGCCCAATTAGTGCATGAAATAAACAAACATCTCTTTCTACTACCTTTTTTTCAAAGTTTATAGCTTGTTGCTTTACTTCATTAACACGTTCACTTTTGATCTCAATTATTGCCAGGCGGTTATTATTGTCGAGTGCAAGAATATCACAAACAGGCCCTTTTATATTTCCAATTGTCATGTACGCAAATTCAGAAGTAAGGAAAATATAATCTGCGAGAGGATAAGGTAGTTTACGGTGATTATTTAAGGAGTAATCAATTACCCAAGCTTGTATTTCTTTTTCAGGTATCGGGCGTTTTGGAGCATCAAGGACTATTGTATTCTCCAATATCTTTTCCAAAATTTCCTCACCAATTTTATAAGTTTCTAAATTTCCTACTCCTATCTCTGGAAATTCGGGACTTACCGAAATTAATGAAAACGAATTCAGACTTCCTCTAAAATGCAGTTTATTCAGAACTAACCTATCATGGTGCTTTTCATTTAATTGCTTTGCAATCCTGAAATAATGCAGACTGTCTTTTTGTAAGTCTTTCATTTACTTAGGTTTTAAAGCTGATACTCCACCCCATCATCCCAAAGGTATATATTCCCAAAGCCTTCCTGCTCAAATTGCCGTTTAAATATTTCAGGGTAGGCAGTATGGATGGGGACTATTTTATTCGGGTTAATATCCGTTCCTCCGTTCTTCCGAATGTTCGCGCAGCGGCATCCGGAAGTGCTAATAAAACTCCGTCTACCACTGAACTACTATGAAGTTGGGACAAGTTGTAGCTTTAGTGACGCAGCTTGTTTTTGTAAGTTGCGCAGCAATCCTTCTTTGTATTTTGCTTCGTACATCTCAACTCCCATTTCTACATATTCTATT
>CAIUZK010000252.1 GCA_903903635.1 uncultured Bacteroidota bacterium | reverse complement strand
GCAAATGGTGTCTAAAGAGATGCTAAGCACCAAATACGAGATGGGTACATCTTTGCTGTTTTTCTCCCAATTGTAATAGGAGGTGGGGAATAATAAAGTATAGGTGATCCTGTATTCTCATTTGGATAGTTTGATATAACCGAAACTTCTCCCCGTTTCCCATTTTCCTCTTTGACTTTATAAACAGCAACCTTTTTCTCTTTGTTTATGTACTCTTCTTTTATACGCAATATCTTGAAACGAATAGGGGTAGGTTCGTTTATCTCAATAACTTTATTATTAATGTCAATTAAAACCGAAAAAATCGCTGTATCTACTTGTTGACTACCAATAAGACCGGGGTACGTCTTAATGCATTTGTAGTATTTCATTTGGCAATACGCTGGTTGTATTGCCGAAAACAATATCGAAATGAAGAGAATGACATGCAATGAGATTTTTCTTTTCATATACTTATTTTTATGCGAAGATATTGTTTTTCGTATAAAAGTGTTTTTATTTCAAGGTTCAATTTTCCCAATCACTCCAATTGCAGATCAATATTATATTTCAAAAGATTAACCAGTGGGGTGGGCAATATACCCGGTTAACTGCAATTCATTTTCTGTATTATGCCAATCAGAGTATTTCCGGGTGTATAGCCAGTCAGAGTATTCAACTGCCACCAAACGATTTTCCTGATGATCTATTTCACTTTTGATGAATAGTATTTCCTGAACCAGTTAGGAACTTCATTTTTATTGATCTTGTCCCATTTTTTCTTGCCGTTAATGACTTTAAAGTGAGCAAACATTTTGCTTTCAGAACCATCCTCTGAATTGTCAAAAAAGAAAGCCTGGTAGGCTATTTGTGCAGCCGCAAACAGAAGATCCAGCGAACGGTAATATCTGCTCTCGATCTTATCTGTTGGAACGTCATGGCCGCCTTTTGTTTTCCTTTCTAAAACCCGGTATTTATTGATCTCAGGAGATTCAGTAGAAACAAAATAGAGATAGACCTTATATCCATTGTTTACTGCCTCCCGCATTACATCTAACTTCGATGGATGAGAAAATACAGTTTCAAACGAGAATTTATTTTGTTCTGCCAACAATTTTTTACGTAAGAAATTGGCTATTATTTGAGCCAGTCGCTCATCTGCCGCTTTATCCTTCAGTTTAATGATGCTATTTTTAAGACCATAGGATTTGAAAAATATTTCTTCACTGAACTCATTTCCGATGAGTCCCGAGGCCATGGCAATTTCTTTAAATTCTCTATTGTTTGTCGCAAAATTGTAATCAAGAAAGGAGAAACTGTCCGATCTCAATTTTACTGCGATGTCATCTGCATTTATGTAAAAACCAAAATCAACATTCTTACCATTTACCTTCGAGTTTCTCACAAATTTTATTACCGTACTCTTGCCGGAACCATTCGGGCCTGCAAAAACACGAAGGCGAAGTTGGGGAGCGGAGTTAGTCGAGGCTAATGGCATTTCGTGAATTTACCGGTTCGATCCTGCTGATCTTCTCAATGGTGCCATTAGCATACTTCTTTACTACCCATCCATTTTGTGCTATTACAGTATAGCCCATTAATTGCATAGCCTCTTCTGCGGCTTCTTTAAATCCACGTTTGGCGGCACTAATGAGTATCCGCTTTGTCAGATACGGGTCCTTTTGTTTTGCTTTTTTGGTCGCAACAGTTCCTTTTTCGCTTACTGCAGCAGTCTTTTTCATGCATATAAAGTTACGAAGTTTTTCATTTTATTGATCAGGGCATCACTTCCCGATACAAAAAGTAATTTATCAATACTGGTAAGAGTTTCAGCTATCCGAGGTACAAATAAGGTACAAATTATATCAATTACTACATTTTATGGCAAATTCAACGGTAAAATGGGATGTTCGTATTTTTGCTCATTTTTTTCATTATTTCCGTAAATCCAGCCGTATCTACAGGAATAACATTAAAATCATTTTGGATTACGGAAACTAATTTGCTCAATGTATCATAAAAATCCATTCCGACACCTCCTAAACAAACCCTGTCTTTATAAAAACGTAAATAGTATTTATGGAAATAGACTTTTTCAGACAAAACGAATGAACTATCTTTTATGAAAATACTATCTTGGCTAATAATGGAATTACTTGCATTCATTAACAGATCAATATTTGCCATTGTATAAAGAAAACCGATTGAATCATTTTCGTACTGATAAGGATAGTATTCTCTTATTGAATCCACCTGATATGTTTTGATAAATCCGAGTATCTTAATAAAGGTTTGCTTTTTTTCAAAGTCATTTATATCAATAGATTTTTTTGCCGAGCATCCTATCAGCATAAGAACAAGAAAGTAAAACAATTGTTTGCTCATTTCAAATACTTTGTGAGGATAAAACTTCACTACAACAATGCACCATAAAATATGGTGTATAACAAATAAGAGATAAAAATAGACTTTTTTTTTACTCATTCCCCGGTACACTCCAATTGCAGATCAATATTATATTTCAAAAGGTTTACCAATGGGGTGGGCAATATACCCGGTTAACTGTAGTTCATTTTCTATACCAAGCCAATCAGAGTATTTCCGGGTGTATTGCCAGTCAGAGTATTCAGCTGCCGTCAGTCTGATGCAGTCTGTAGCATAGCCTTTGTGCATAGCTGACTCGTCTTAGCAATTTGCCCGGTTTGTAACTGGAATTTATATAACTAATTATGTCTTCTTTCACCCGCCATAGCTCTTTTCAAGCGAAGGAGGGGTAAAACCCCTTTTCTACCAGCAACGTGTCGAAGTTGAAAATATAGATTCTTCGTGCTCCCCGGAACAAGGTCCCGCATATCGTAAGCTTGCCGAATCGATCAGCGGGAGGGGACGGGGGTATTTATTTTATCATATCTCATAAAACCCATTAAAAAAACCTTCAATTTAGCCACTTGCAAAAAAACGAAGGTATCATTAACATATATCCCACTAATCCCCAATCAATTAACCCCGAAAATAAATCTATGATAGACCGTATACGGTCTATGACAGTACGAAAAACGTAGTATCATAGAAAGTTCTTTTATCAGATTCAATTCTTCAAAATAATTTTGGCGCACGAATATCATTATATTGAGCGTATTTACTATGTCTGATAAAAAAGCAACCCCGAAAACCCGCCCGCCTACCGTGAGCCATGCACAGTAATACACCAATGCAAACCCGAGACCGGATGCTAATGGCTTGATTGCCGCCATGAGAGTGATTTATCCGACTTCAACAACAAACCTCAACCCGATGATTCCTGGCCATTACAGCCCCTTCCGCTGCCCACAAAAACCGCTGATAACCCCGCAAATTCCATTAAAACATATAAACAATTGAAAATGAACTAGTTGCAATTTTAAAAACTTCCGATTTCCGGAAACTTCATGAAGCAAACCAGAAGTTTTTAGCCCCAAACCAGAAGCAAAACCAGAAGCGGCCTGAAGTAAAACCAGAAGTCTCATGAAGTAAACCTGAAGTATCTCAACCACTGGTCCAAGGTCGTTCTGAAAAAAAATGATCATTGGCCACTGGCACGTAGCATCGCGTGTCTTCAATATGTGAAAGGCTGATTCCCCGAATATTATGCCCGCAAAGGCATCAGTTCAGCTCATGCCGAAGACGGAAGGGGAAAAGAGGGATGGGGGAGACATCGTCACCACACACAATTGGAAATTGATACATTGGAAATTAGCCATTAGCATTGCGCTGAGTCCTGCAATACCTCAGTACTTTACCCTGGCTGAGTCATTCTACGAAGTTTTTCATTTTATTGATCAGGGCATCACTTCCCGATACAAAAAAGTAACTTGTCAATACTGGTAAGGCTTTCAGATTTCTGAGGTACAAATAAGGTACAAAAACAACTAATTCTGAAAGATTAGGGGCTTATAATAGTCCAATTAATCTTTACTTTTCATTTTTTCCAAAACCCTTTTAAATTCCAAGTCCCTTAGTTCTTCATTAATAAAGCTCCAAATAACAGGTTCCGTATTTTGAAAGAAAAAAACCAATTGTGGATCTACTCCTGCTATATTTATTCTTTTGATTGATTCACACAACTCAATATTTAGAGGCTGGTCATTTATGGGCAGACCCTTGTTAGGTAAGGCAGGGTTTAGGCTTGCTCCGTGATATTCACACGTTATCCAATTTGCCATAAAAATTATTTAGACAATGAAAGTAATAAAAATTAATTTCCCCGGTTCCCCTCGGTGAAAGAACATGTGTGAATAGTGTAACTTATATCTACAACTATGTAATGGCTGATGTCATTCGTATTCCTACTTTTGACATATTGAGATCACAGGCGAATTTAGCAGTGGACTGACGAAAAGCCGCATACTGAAATTAGTAACTGCATTCAATTTTTTATATGACTAAGTATTGCAAGACATTTTCTAATTTTGATCGCAAACCTCAGTAAAAGACAGCAACGTAATGAAAAATGAAGAGAGTAGTACTAAAATAATTGAAAATCAATATATTCCTACCGCCGAATTTTATACTCAGGTAATAGATTGTTTGCAGGACTATGCAGTTTTTACTTTGGATAAAGAATTAGTAATTAACAGCTGGAATTCAGGTGCAACAAAATTATTCCAGTATGAAACGGGAGATATTATTGGGAAACAGTTTGACACTATTTTTACTGAAGAGGATAAAAAAAATGATATTCCTAATGTGGAAATTGCAAAAACATTAAAGCATGGAAAAGCTTCAGATAACAGGTGGCATATTCGTAAAGACGGAAGCAAATTTTATGCCTATGGATTAGTTTACCCACTGACCCGTGACGATGGTGAGATGATTGGATATGTAAAAATTCTCCGGGACATAACGGAAAGGAAGAAATCAGAGAAGTACGCAAAAGACATTGAGGACCTAAGCCTGGATAGGGAGAGTATACTGTTTGTTCTCTCGCACGATTTTAGAAGCTTGTTAACCAGTATTATTGGAACTGCAAAATATCTCCAATCGAATTTTGAAAAAATGAAGACGGATAATGTAAAAGAAATGCTTGACCTTCTTCACCAAACATCAAATGATGAGTTAAATCTTTTGGATTATTTAGTAGAATGGGCCAGACTAAAATACGCATCGGAAGCATTTGCTCCCATAAATGTTGAGCTTTCGAAATGTGTGAGTAAAATCTTTGAAGAGTTAAATGAAAGTGCAGTTGCAAACAATATTCGTCTCCATAATAATATTAAGGAAGATGTATGCGTTTTCGCTGATGGCGAATTGTTACTTTCCATTTTTCAAAACCTGATTTCAAATGCCATAAAACATATTACTTCAGGAGGGAAAATTACCGTTACTGCGAAAAGAAGTGAAGCTAAGGTGATCATTGAGATAAAGGATACCGGAATTGGAATGTCTGAAGAAATACAAAGAAAACTTTTCACTCCGCAAATAACCTCGATTTCCAACAAAGGGGAATATGATAAAGGAGTCGGAATAGGTTTGTTGTTAGCCAAGGGTTTTGTGGAAAAAAATGGTGGTGAAATATGGACAGAAAGTGTAGAAGGTAAAGGGTCATCATTTTATTTTACATTACCTGTAAGTAAACCTTCATCTGGGAATTAAGGATTCAATATGGTTATGTGATAATATTGAATGAGAAACGTCCCAGTGTAAATATTACAGGGATGCAAATACTTACTCCATTTCCCTATCAATATTATTTTCCAACAAATTAACCAATCCAGCCGGGGGACAATACCCGGTAAGGGTTAATTCATTTTCTGTATTATGCCAATCAGAGTATTGCCGGGTCGAAAAAAACATTGCTGAAATTCATTTTAGGCGGGTGATCAAATTTTCTCCAGAATCAGGGTTATTTCGTCAATAAGCAGAGGAAGGTAGTTCTCCTTTATATTCCGACGATTTTATAATTTATACCCATGTAATCGTGTACAATCCGATTCCTGAATCCTCTCAGCATGCACCAATCAACAGTTGCAAATTGATCTTTAATGTCTTCAGGTAACCGGTTCGCGGCCTCGCCAATTATCTCGAAATTCCGGATAACCGCATCAATAGTGCGATCATCAGACATGAATTGATCAAAGGATAGATTGGAAGTATAATCTGCAATTTTACCGGAACTTGATAAAATGTCTTCCAACAACAATCTGGCACTTCTCTCAGACATAAACGATTTGAGGTTCAATTACGCGATAGTAGGCAGGCTTAATTCCATCTTTGGAAACGAGATCAACCTTTCTGTTCAGCTCTGATTCGAGTTCATCTGCAAGATTAATAAACTCAATTCCAATGGATTCGCTGAAGTCAACAATAATGTCAATATCACTTTCGTCCGTAAAATCATTTCTCACTATTGAACCAAATAAACCTATTGAATTCACATGGTATTTCGATACCAGGCCCGGCTTCAATTGTTTAAGTTTTGCCTCAATAGTATTCAGCGATGTCATATTGTAAAGATAGTTACTTTCCGATACAAAACTTGGAGAAAATGTAGTCCAGTTTGTCTTCGGTGGTTACTTCGCCGGTTATTTCGCCAAGGTAGTAGAGGCAGCGGCGGATGTCGAGGGAGATGAGGTCGCCGGGGATGTTGTTGTCGAG
>CAIUZK010000251.1 GCA_903903635.1 uncultured Bacteroidota bacterium | reverse complement strand
GGATGTCCTTGATGAAGTTTTCTGTGGACTGCTTTTTCTTTGATTCCATGTTTACATTTTTTGTTGGTTAACAATGGAAACACTATCTAAAGTTATGTTCTTTTTAGTCCACTTTATGCTGACGATTTACAATTTTGGTCCTTCTATAGGTCCTTATTGTTACTACTATTTTTTAGTCTTTTACTTTATTATTGTTCATTATTGTTACCGTTACTTACTATTCTTCTCCTTATTACTATATATAACAGGTTCTAAAGACCATTCCCGCTAAGGATAGCCAGATATTTGTTTACGATCTTGGTTACGTGAACAGTCGCCTACAACAATAAATAGTCTGTTTTTCAGGAAAGTACAGTATAAAACAGAAAAAAGTTACGTGACTAAGGACTTGTCGGGCTTCGCCCGGACCACAAGTCACGTATTCTAAATTAATTATTAGGCGGTCTTTTGCAGAAATACTTTCTGAAGATCCTCTAATTTGTAGTAGTATACACCCAGTACTTTCACTGGGTAAATTTCATATTCTATGCAAATAGCGTTTAGTGTGTTCCGACTACAGCTTAGGAATCTACATGCTTCAATTGCTTTATAGTGGGTTTTTTCGATTTTGCCGCTATTTATTTTGTTCTCTATTTTTTTCAGCGAATCTCTTATTTCACTGAGTTCTACCTCAATTTCTTGTGACATTTCATTTTGATTTTAGTTGGCGGGAGTTTTTTAATCCCTATTATTATAATTGCAGTACTTTTTCTGATTCGTCCAGAATGCGCTTTGGTGTAATGCGACCGTATTTCTGCGTTGACTTCATTTCTTGGTGACCAAGTATACGCTGTAAGCTCTCCATAGAACCACTCCCATCAAGCCATACGGTCGTGGCAAATGTATGTCTGGCGATGTGGGATGTTAGCTTGCTATAGATACCGCATTTAGCTGCAATCAATTTCAGCTTGGTATTATATGAATTGATGTTCATTACTGGCAGCACTAACCCTGTTCCTTCAATCTTAGGGTGGGATATATATTTATTCATGATTTTCTTGGCAATCGCAGTAATCGCAATAATACTTTCGCCATCTGTCTTGTTCCTGTTTTTGCATATAAAATCTCTCCCATCAATAGATTTTATCATAGAGTGAGTCAGGTTTTTCAGGTCGGTATGTGCCAGCCCCGTTTGAGTGCCAAACACAAAACAATCCGCTAATAGCTGAAGTGTTTCATCCTCGAACTTAAAATTAATTAACTTTCCCAGCTCATCATTAGTTAGTGCATGTATGCTGGTTTCTGTATAGTTCAGCGGGCAATTTACGAACGGATTTTCCTTAATCAACTTGCATTTATAGGCATCATTTACTACAGCTTTTAGCACTTTTTGATAGCCAGTAATTGTTGGTATTTTGTACTTAAACCCATCAATTAAAAATTCATGGAACTTATCGAACCAATCCTTATCTAATCGGTTTATATCATAGTTCGGTGTGCCAAATGTTTTTTTAGAAAATTCAATAGCTTTTTTCTTCACAAAAACGTAACGCCCTTTTCGGCTATGACCGATCTTGCTTCTATGGTTTTCAAGATACCTATCAAATAGGTCTGGTAAATACAATTGTTTAGCCAATCGTTCTGATTGTATACCAAATAATTTGAAATTAATATTGTCCTTTAGTTTTTGAACGGATACTGGTTCGTTTTTTTTGATGTCTTCGAAGCATTTGTGGATTGTATCTTCGTAATCTCTTAACTTCTTATTATATCGGGCTGCTTCAGTTGAATTACCCTTAACACGTTTTTTGTCGCTATCCCATTGGGTCGTGTCTACGTAGCATCTTGTCGAAAGGATAAATTCATTCCTTCTACCATCACCAACCAGGTGTACTCTTAGGTAGATAGTGGATTTACTTTCATCATTTTTAGTTTGACGGACTTGTCTGTCAATACGAACGTCATTGAACATTTTTTCTTCATATTTGCTCGATTTTATTTTACCACCCTGCGGTGTCAAAACAATATTAATAAAATAAGTTCAAAAAAACAAGTTGCATGACCATGTATCTTGGTTGCCGATATTACGACAAAAAGAAGATTCACAACGGGTTTATTGCAGATTCACACGAGATTCACGAAATGTTTGATTTAGGTTGAAATTGTCTGAACCGCAAAAAAACAGAAAAACCGCTCAGGTGTTGAATCCTAAGCGGTTTTGATGGAGTTTGATAACTCATTCTGCTCTCCCTTCTGGACTTGAACCAGAGACCCTCTGATTAACAGTCAGATGCTCTAACCAACTGAGCTAAGGAAGAATTCGTTGATTTCGGAGTGCAAATTTAAGCAGTTTATTGTACTGACAAAATATTTCTTTCGATTTCCCCAAATATTTATTGTTGTTACCCGTTAAGCCTGTGCAGGGTGCGTTTTGGGGGTTACCTTACCAGTGTTACATCACCCTTCATTGAGCCTTTTTTCCCAAACCTGTCGGTATAGCTGACTTCCCAATAATAGGTGCCCATTTCGGCTTTTTTGTTTTTGTAGGTTCCATCCCATCCGTTCTCCAGGCTGGTGCCAAAGTAGACTTCTTCTCCCCACCGGTTGAAAATGCGGAAATAATTCAAATTTTTATAACCTATGGCTATCGGCCTGAAAATATCGTTCTTACCATCGCCATTAGGCGTAAAGGCATTAGGAACGTAAAAAGCGGCATTGCTCACTACCTCTACCTTTATGGTATCGTAACCCTGGCAGCCATAATTGCTTACTTCCAATACGTAATAAACAAACACCCCTGTATCAGGAAAATAACCAACCGGATTATAGATTGTGGTGTCGCTCAGGTAAGTGGGGGGTGACCACAGATATTTAATACCGCCAACAGCATTGAACAAAATACTTTCGTTTTTTACAATGATCGTATCATGTCCGGCAAATGGCATAAAGTTTTCGATGACCACCTCGTGTGCTGCGGTATCGGTGCATTTTTTAATATTTTGCGATATAAGTGTTGCCACATAAGTTCCGCTCCTCAGGTATTTATGAGTGGGATTCTGATCGGAGGAACTATCTCCATCTCCAAAATACCATTTCCAGAACGATACAGGCTTAATGGTGGCTGTAGATAAATCATTAAACCCTATTACAGCGCCGGGGCATTGAGCGCCCGTATCGGCAAACTGGGCGCGAAACCGCGGGTATACCTTTACAAGCCGTTTAATACTATCGGGGCAGGTGGAATTAGGATTGACATAAAGGCTGACGGTATACGTTCCGGTATCTGGATAAATGTAGGTTGGTTCAAATGCATTGGATGTATCATTGAGCGTACCCGGTACGCCGAAATCCCAATGGTAGGCAAACCCGCCGGTACTGGTATTTACAAAAGGAATAGTATAGTCTGTGCAATTGACCATATATGTATTCGGTTCGCCCGAAAACTGGGGAATATTGGCCACCACTACTTTAGAACAATTGGTAACAACAAACTGAAATTCACGTTTTATGGTATTAATCATTACGCCGTTTCTCCACTCATGGCAACAAACCGTAACCAGGTACCTGCCGGTGAAATTCGGCGTACCGGTTATTAATCCTGTTACCGGGTTTATTTGTATAGACGGATAACCCGTCATAGGCTGATGAGAGGTAAACCCAGCCAGGTAAATTACACTGTCGTAATATACAGGCGGAGCGATATCGGGAGAAGAGGGCGGCCATGGTTTTACGATATTTGGCATGCCGGACATACAGCAGGTAACAGAAGTACAGAATTCATAACTCAGTGAATCTCCATCGGCATCGGTAGCGCTATGATCATAGCCAAGGGGATTTTTGAGGCATATAATCTGAGGAGGGTAATTTTTGAAAACAGCGCTGTTATTAATTATTGGTGAAGGAGGTATAGTGCAATAAAATGTGGAGCCGGTGCCCGATGGGTCCAGAATGTTGATAATCGATATGTTACGGCAACATCTCTGGTAGGCGAGCAGATAGCCGTAGGGGCTGGGTGGCAATGCATAGTAAAACTGAAAAGTCTTTTTAGTAAGGCAGGTCTTTTGAACATTAGCAATACAGGAATTGGAAAATCCGGTAGGAACCTGTTCAGTGGTAGAATAAAAGGCGCTGTCGGCCCGTACTAAAGCCTGAAAATTCATTCCTGAGTAAACGCCAAGATAGGCGGGGTTATCGGTCTGAATTGCGCTTAAACTGCCGGTAATACAATCTTCGTAAATGGATAGGTTAACCTGATACAGGTGATAAATACCCGAGTCGCCAATGTGTTGGTAAGTTAATTCGCCACCCACAATATGCGATGCATCGGCAGTGAAGCAAAATGAAGACAGCAATAGCAGCAAGATGATTCTTTTAGGATTGATAAGGATATATCCCTGTTTCAGAATGCTACCAATAATATGCAAGCGTGAAAATTATTTGAATTAGGAACGATGACTAAATCCAATATTGTTATCGCACCAAAGTTACATCACCTTTCATTAATCCGTTCTTACCAAAACGGTCGGTATACGAAATTTGATAAAAATAAGTGCCAATTGGTGCTTTTTTGCCTTTGTAAGTGCCATCCCATCCGGTTTCAAGGGTAGAACTGAAATAGATTTCTTCACCCCATCTGTCGAAAATCCTGAAATAATTCAGATTTTTATAGCCAATTGCTACCGGTCTGAAAATATCATTCAGTCCGTCGCCATTAGGGGTAAAGGCAGTAGGGACATAAAAGGCCGCATGATCAACCACCTCGATTTTTATGGAGTCAGTTCCTAAACAGCCATAAGCGCTTTCCACATGAACAAAATAAGTAAATGTTCCGGTATCAGGGAAAGTACCAAGCGGGTCGAAAATAGATGTGTCGCTCAGACGATCGGGAGGACTCCAGGCATATTTAACCCCTCCAGATGCATTAAATACAACGTGTTCTCCCTTTACTATTGCGGTATCATGCCCTGCAACCGGTATAAAATTGTCGATAACCAATTGCCTTACAACGGTGTCTGTGCAGGCCTTGACATTTTTAGATATCATTACGACGTTGTAAATACCTCCCAGATAATATTGATGTATGGGGTTTTGAAGGAAGGAGCTATCGCCATCGCCAAAATCCCAACTCCAGTAGGTAATAGGTTTAATTGTGGCTGTTGATTGGTCTTTAAAATGGATCGGAGCGCCCGGACATTGGCTGCCGCTATCAGAAAAAGCCGCAATAAACTTGGGATATACTTTTACAAACCTGGAAATACTATCAGGGCAGGTGGTTCCAGGGTTGATAACAAGTGATACTATATAGGTTCCGGTATCGGGATATATATAGTCAGGTTCAAATTCAGCAGAGGTGTCATTTTTTTCGCCTTGCACGCCAAAATCCCAGTGATAGGAAAAACCGCCTGTACTGGTATTTACAAAATGAACAGAATAATTGGTACAGTTAACGATATACGTATTTGGGTCTGAGGAGAATTGAGGTATATCGGCAATGACTTTTTTAGTACAACTGGTTACCACAAACTGGAATTCGCGTTTCAAAGTATTGACCAACATGCCATCCCGCCATTCATGGCAACACACGGTGACAAGATATCTTCCCAGGTGGTTAGGTGTTCCGGTTATCAATCCGGTCCTCGGATCTATCTGAATCTGAGGATAGCCGGTCATGGGAAATTTTGAATTGAAAGGAGGGAAATACGTCACACTATCATAATAAACCGGTGCAGCAACATCAGGGGGTAGGGGTACCGGCTTTATTACCATATCATTTGCTCCAATAGATGCCGCGCAAAATTCATAACTAAGCGAATCGCCATCTGCATCGGTAGCGGAATGGTCATAGAACAAAGGGTTATTTAAGCAAATAATCTGAGGTGGATAATTTTTGAAAACGGCACTGTTATTGGGTGCCATTCCTGATGGTATGGTACAGAAATAGGTGGCTCCATTATTGCCGGGGTCAACAATATTTATCGTGGCATTGTTACGGCAACATCGCTGATAGGCAACAATGTAGCCTGTGGCATTGTAGGGCAATGCATATATTTTACTGAATGTTTTTTTAAGAAGACAGGTAGCGGGGATTTTCGTTACACAGGCATTGCTGAAATTGGCAGGCACAGGTATTGAGGTGGAGTATTGAATACCACAGCAACCTGCATTATCACCAGTATCCAATTCGAAAATATGTCCGAGGCCATCATAAACACCCAGCCAGGCCGGGTTATCTTGTATTATAGCTTCTGGTTGGCCATTCTGGCAATCCTCATATATAATCAGATTTACCTGGTATTTATGATAGGGAATGTGGTTAAATATCCCCATACTATCCATCAGATGCACATAGGTGACTTCGCCACCTACAATGTGAGTGCCTTTCGCTGTATAGGAAATAAGCGAAATAAGGATGAAAAATATAAGAGGTAGTTTCTTTTTCATAGCGGCATATAACTACATATTGCAATAGCTGGCAAAATCTCTCAGGTCGCTTTTTAGCAAACCCGGAGTTTCAAACATGCTCATGTGCCCGCAATTATTATAAAAAGTTACGAAGTTTATGGGAGATTTGTAACATTGCTCCACTATTTTTTTATAAAAAATAACATTATCTTCTTTACCTATTATCCATTGTATAGGGTAGGGGGCATTCATAATAGTTTGGGAATGGTCTTTTCTTTTAATCATTGCCTGATAAAAATTTACCAATCCGTCTTCCGGAATCAGCATGGCATTCCCTATCTGTTCTTCGACTATTTCAGGAGCAGATTGTTTAAAACCGGTTGAAAACAGATTGGGTATCATCTGTCTTAAAAATGCGGGTTTCCCACCTTTGCGTATTATATCTATTGCTTTTTGTCTGGTTTTTATTTTCTCTTCATCATCTGCTACCGGAATAGAATGGACCAGGCTCAGTCCGGAAAGCATGGAAGGGAAACGGTCTGCAAATTCAAAACCTATATATCCTCCCATGGAATGGCCGGCTATAACAGCTTTAGCTATATTTTCCTGCACAAGTATATCCCTGATAATATCTGCCATCTGGCCGATATCTGTATCCCTTTCTAACGGGCTGTTTCCACTGCCGGGAAGGTCGGGAATTATCAATGTAAATTCATTGGATTAAGACTCCTCAACATTTCGCCAGATGGAGCCATTTTCAGGGAACCCATGAATCAATACCAGTGCAGGTCCCTGTCCGGTTTTCCGGTAAAAAATGTGGTCAGAATACCGATTGCTGATCTCAGGCATTTTGTGTTGTATTAGCGCTTAAACTCCTTCGGTAAATTGATCCGTAAATAAACAGCAACGAGAGATAAAAAGGTGATAATTCCAATAATGTTAAGCCCTGAACCTTAAATATATGCAGGACTAATGAAAGCAATAAGCATAACATAGCGATAATAGCATATCTGCCTCTTCCTTTTGGCCTGAAAAATGCAATAATAATATTGGTGGGCAAACACCACAACAGATTGAAATTATTCGAACAACCCTGGTGGTCGGTCCCGAACCACATGAGGAGTATAAGGCAACCAAGAACACCGGTAGCAAATAGAAGTAAACCACTCATAATACTGCCGAGGGTTTTTAGTTTATTTACTGTTAATCCGGCAATAGTGAGTAAGGCGATAAAAAGCATCGTTAAGAACGGCGCATTGATTCCGGCGGACGAGGCAATGCTGCCGGGCAGTATCAAAACAGGTGGCTCCGCTATTTTATGACCTTTTAGCTGGGCTCCTTTCACACCATCTCTCAGATAGTCGGGCAGGAACATGATATCAGAGTTGGTCATGACTTTATCAATCCTGCTGCCTAATACTATGTTTACACCAAGACGGGTCCAATGATCTCTGTAAAAATAACTGTTGATGATGTCCCTGAAAGTGAGCTTTTTTCCGGGAGGCCTCGTTTCTCCATAGGTAAATGTTTTTCCAAAAATTTCGGGCCTTGGAAAAATGTCTCTTATCCTGGTAGCGCAATTGTCGAAGAAAAAATCATACTTGTAATACTTATTGTTTGGTTCAGCATTCCATTCCAGAAAGTAATAAAGATGTTCTTTCTGGAGGCTGTCTAATATCAACACCTGCTCTTCAACACTCCTTTTTGCATCTACATATACCTGCAGGAAGTTTCTGTAATCCTGTACAGAAACACTATACAATAACTTACCCCTCATAAACTGAAGTTCAAAATCAGGGCCAAAATCGAAAGTGCCGTAATTATAGACCAGGTCGGTATGCTGAGTGCTATCTATTACTCTCACTGCGGTATGTCCAAAAACCTCCCAAACCTCCTCATCGCCGGGTCCACAGGTTATTAAGCTTATTTGCAGATGGTTATTGCCTTGCTGGGCAAACAACGGAGTGGATCCGGCAATTATGAGTAGTAAGAGTAGAAGCTTCTTAAACATGATACAAAATAACGAAAGGCTATCCAATAAGATAGCCTTTACAAAAAAATAATAGAAAATATAGCCTGCCTATTTTATTTCCAATCTTATTTTGTATTTATCTGCATCAACCTTAACTAATTCAAGTATCACATCATCTACCTTTTTGCCTAAAATATGGCTGCTGTTTAGGTCGGCAGGGTTTGATCCTTCAAGATAATATTGGGTTTTGTAAACAAAATTGCTCTTTTCGGAACTATAAATCTCGTCAACTGTATAAACCTTCTTTTTATGCCCAACCAGGCAACTTTCCAATTGCTTTTCCAGATCATCAAACTTTCTTTTTAATGATTCCAGATCGGTAGAAGTTTCAACCACATTGCTATAAGTATCGTTTAAGATTTTTGTGTATGTTCCCGGGAAAAGATAGAGAGTTGGCTCGGAGAAAAAACCGGAAGATGCTTTTTCCGATTTGATAAATGCGAAACGATTGCACGAATTAGATATTATGAATTTTACTTTTTCACAAAAAGGTGAAGATGAGGTAACCGTATTCAATAAATTGTTAAGCGTATACATAATAGCCTTGAATTTACCTGTGGCGCCTACCTCTTTTGCATAAATGACAACGTAATAATATCCTGTTTTACGGCATTTGAATGTAATATCCTGTTTACTGCCAATTGATTTGAAGAACAGGGGATCGTCCTCCCGTCTGCTTTGATAACCTGTTTCATCTTTTATGCCAATTCCAACCACAAATTCACTTGACTTTACGCTTACCAGTAGTATATCGCCGACAGCCATCTTTAACGGATAGGATTCAGAATACTTGTTTTCTGAGGTTGTCATTGATTTATCAGACAATTGTGATTCAATAACCCTGCTATCTATTACGTTTGATGCCTGTTGCGCAAAGGTTAAATTGCTCAATAAAACCGCGGCAAATAAATAAAATATGGATCTCATAAATTTGATTTTTTACAAAAATAATTCAAACTGAAACTAATTGCAATACACCATATGGTGTAAATTAAATTACTATGAAGACAAAAGGAGATATATGTCCAATTTCGATAATCGGGAATAAAAAAACAGTCCCGATCAAGGACTGTTTCTTACTATATAAAATGACTTCAGGAAATCAACCTTCTTTACTTCCTGAGAACATTGCTCCTATATATTCGCGGTTAAGGCGTGCGATATTTTCGAGCGAAATTCCTTTGGGGCATTCTGCTTCGCAGGCACCAATATTGGTACAACTTCCAAAACCTTCGATATCCATTTGCTTAACCATGTTTGATGCACGCATCTTACGCTCCGGATCGCCCTGTGGCAATAGTGCCAGATGAGAAACCTTGGCGGAAACAAACAACATTGCAGATGCATTAGGGCATGCTGCAACGCAGGCGCCACAACCAATGCAACTTGCAGCGGCAAATGATTCATCAGCCTTTTGTTTATCAATGGGCAGGCAATTTGCATCCTGGGCATTACCGGTATTCACCGATATATAACCACCGGCAGCAATGATGCGGTCGAAAGCAGTACGATCCACTACCAGGTCCTTTATTACCGGGAAGGAATTGGCCCTCCATGGTTCAACCACAATAGTGTCGCCATCTTTGTACTCGCGCATATGCAACTGGCAAGTAGTAGTCTGGTGCCATGGACCATGCGGACGGCCATTGATGTACATACTGCACATACCACAGATTCCCTCGCGGCAATCATGGTCGAAAGCAATAGGCTCTTTGCCCTCTGCTACAAGCTGCTCATTAAGTATATCAAACATCTCAAGGAAAGACATTTCCGAAGAAATATTCGATACCTGAAAGGTTTCAAATTTACCTTTCTCTTTGCAGTTTTTTTGTTTCCACACCTTAAGGGTGAGGTTCATATTGTAATGTTCCATGCCTTATTTAATTTGGCAATCATGCAGTCCGGATATTGGCCTTTATGCACTCTTGCTGGTAGAAATTACTTTTTCAATTTAAAAATTGATATTCAAAATAGTATTACTTATAACTCCTTGCACTTGGATGCACAACATCGTAAACCAAGTCTTCCTTGTGCATTTCAAACTGGCTTTCTCCTTTAAATTCCCAGGCTGAAACATACATGTATTTTTCATCATCGCGTAGCGCTTCTCCTTCTTCAGTTTGCGACTCTTCGCGGAAGTGACCACCACAGCTTTCCTGGCGGTTCAGTGCATCCATGCACATCAGTTCGCCCAGTTCCATGAAGTCGGCAACACGACCTGCTTTATCCAGTTCAGTGTTAAATTCTTTTATTTCACCGGGTATGCGCACATTGCTCCAGAATTCTTTTCTTAATGCCTTAATCTCTTCAATCGCTTCCTTCAATCCTTTTGCATTACGGCCCATACCGCATTTATCCCACATTATTTTTCCAAGACGCTTATGGAAGCTTTCCACACTTTCTTTACCCTTGATGCTCATCAGTTTATTGATGCGGTCGCTGACTTCTTTTTCAGCAGCAACAAATGCAGGATGATCGGTTGGGATAGATTTGGTGCGGATATCATCGGCCAGATTGTTGCCCAGCGTATAAGGAATGACAAAATAACCATCAGCAAGACCCTGCATCAAAGCAGATGCACCAAGACGGTTTGCGCCATGGTCGCTGAAGTTGGCTTCACCCAAAGCATAAAGCCCCGGAATATTGGTCATTAATTCATAATCTACCCAAAGTCCACCCATTGTATAGTGCACAGCAGGGTAGATGCGCATAGGAATTTCGTATGGGTTTTCACCGGTTATCTTTTCATACATTTCGAAAAGGTTGCCGTATTTTTCTTTTACAACATCCTTACCCATTGCATATATGGTCGCTTTATCGGCATTGCTCTTACCCTGTTTGTGCGCTTCAACCTTGCCGTAACGCTCGATAGCTGATGCAAAATCGAGGTATACCGCCATTTTTGAAGAACCTACGCCATAACCTGCATCGCAACGTTCCTTGGCTGCACGGCTGGCCACATCGCGTGGTACCAGGTTACCGAACGCAGGATACCTTCTTTCCAGATAATAATCACGCTCTTCTTCAGGAATATCGAATGCTTTTCTTGTATCAGCTTGTTTTTTCGGTACCCAAATACGTCCGTCATTACGTAATGATTCCGACATCAAAGTCAGTTTCGACTGGTGGTCGCCACTAACCGGGATACAGGTAGGATGTATCTGTGTGAAGCAAGGATTACCGAAATAAGCTCCTTGTTTATGTGCTTTCCAAACCGCTGTGGCATTGCTGCCCATAGCATTGGTAGAAAGGTAGAAGACATTGCCATAGCCACCGGTACATAACAACACTGCATGGCCGAAATGACGCTCCAGTTCTCCTGTTACCAGGTCACGGGCAATAATTCCACGCGCCTTACCGTCTATTTTTACCACTTCCAGCATTTCATGACGGTTGTACATAGTAACCGTACCCAGTGATATCTGGCGCTCCAGTCCCTGGTAGGCGCCAATCAGCAATTGCTGACCGGTTTGTCCTGCCGCATAAAATGTGCGCTGAACCTGTGTACCACCAAAAGACCTGTTACTAAGTAATCCACCATATTCACGTGCAAAAGGAACACCCTGAGCCACGCATTGGTCAATGATGTTGGCGCTTACTTCGGCCAGTCTGTGCACATTACCCTCACGAGCGCGGTAATCACCTCCTTTAATTGTATCGTAAAATAAACGATAGGTGCTGTCGCCATCGTTCTGGTAATTTTTCGCGGCATTGATACCTCCCTGGGCTGCAATAGAGTGAGCGCGGCGCGGGCTATCCTGAAAACAGAATGCTTTAACCTTATAACCCATTTCACCAAGGGATGCTGCTGCAGAAGCTCCGGCAAGCCCGGTGCCAACTACAATTATCTCAAGCTGACGCTTGTTAGCAGGATTTACCAGCTTACAGGTAGATTTATATGTTTCCCATTTTTTATCTAGCGGACCTGCAGGTATTTTAGAATTAAGTGCCATATACTGGATTCTTGTACTCTTATTGGTAAATTTATTATTTTGTTCTGTTCAATTTTGCTGTTTCAGCAGCGGCTATGATTAATGCGCCATGCAAGTGCTCAGGCAATGCATGTATACAGGCATACTGGCAAACATCAATGGAATTAAAATCGCGAAAATCATTCCGACAGATTTGATCATACCCTTATAGCGATGAGTTGCCAAACCAAATGTCTGCATACTGCTTGCTACACCATGCATGAGATGCCAGCATAAGGATACGCAACCAAGTAGATAAACAATAACAACCCATAGCTCTTTAAATGTAAAAAGCATATTGTTGTACAGATTATCCTCCTTCCAGGTAGGATCGAAGAACTGACCATAACGGTTGGGTCCCCAGAAATGATACAGATGCAATATCAGGAACAATAAAATAAGTGTTCCCAGGAGGCCCATTGAGCGGCTATACCATTTGCTGGTTTTGTTGCCGGCCTTTACAGCATAGCCTTCTGAGCGGCGCTTAGCGTTCTGACTGGCCAGCATAAGGCTCTGTATGATATGAATGAAAAATGCGGCGAAAAGTCCGATTTCCACTATTCTTATGGCGGCATTACCACCCATAAATGCGGCTGCATCAGTAAAGTGTTTACCATTATCCGGCCAGAATACCATTGCATTGACATAGCAATGCACTACCAGAAAAATAATGAGAAATAACCCTGTAGCGCCTACCAAAATTTTCTTGCCTATTGAAGTGCTGAAATAATCTTTCCAGTTCATAAGATCCGGCTGTATTTAGTAATTTTATTAGAAATGCGCTGCAAAGATACTACGCTAAAAGATAAATCCTAATCATTATGACCAAGGTCATTTTATTTTCGTTACATCAATTTTAAAATATTCGTCTTCAGACAAATATAGTTTCATATTAAGGCGATAAATTTCAGATTTCATCTGAATTTGGTGGATTTCATTAAACGTTAGCATTTGTATAAAATTATGGCGCTATACCTTTAGTGGTTGATGTAATTAGTTATATTTGTTTATCCAAATTTCGCACATGACGTTCTTAACAACTTTATTATTGCAAGCTCATGCCGCTCCCGCAACGGCCGATAGTCTTGTTAAAGCTGCGCAGCAGGAAGCCACCACTTCAATCGAAAAAATCTCTTTGCTCCATTTATTGGGAGAAGGTGGTGTTTTAATGATTCCGTTGTTGCTATGTTCTATAATACTGGTTTATGTATTTGTAGAACGTCTGCTGGCCATCAGGAAGGCTTCTGTGATTGACAGATCTTTCATGAAGAGAGTCAGGGAGCAACTGGAAGCGAGGAATATTGAAAAGGCTGTTGCAATTTGTAAAGAATTAAATAGTCCTGTTGGCAGGGTAATTGAAAAGGGATTGAGCAGAATAGGAAAACCTATCGATTATATCGAAAAATCAATGGAGAATGCCGGAAAGCTGGAAGTGTACCAGTTGGAGAAAAACCTATCTATTATTTCTTCTATTTCCGGTATTGCGCCTATACTGGGTTTTCTGGGTACTATAGCAGGGATGATCATATTGTTCTTCAATGTGCAACATCAGGGCTTTGATATCAATTCTATTGCCGGCGGTATTTATACCAAGATGGTAACATCGGCTACCGGACTGATCATTGGGCTACTTGCATACCTGGGTTATGCCTACCTTAATGCACAGATCAATAAGAATGTGAATCAGATGGAGACTGCCTCGGTTGATTTTTTAGATATCATTCAGGATACAAATCATTAAGCGTAAAAGATGAATATAAAAAGACGTTCACCTCACGAACCGCAAGGGCACTCATCTGCACTGAATGATATTTTATTCATTCTGTTGCTGTTCTTTCTTATTATTTCTACGCTTGCCAATCCCAATGTGGTTAAGCTCACCAATCCTAAAGCTAAAAGTAATACCAAGGCCAAGCAAACTGTTGTTGTTTCCATAAACGACCAGCAGCAGTTTTTTGTAGGTACTACTTCGGTGCCGGTTGATTCACTCAAGCCATCTATCTACAGGGTGGTAGCCAAATCTCAGGATGCAGAACCTACTGTAGTTATTAATGCGGATAAGTTAGCTACTGCCGATAATATTGTGGCAGTTATGAGGGCTGCCCATGAGCTCAATCTTAAAACAGTTTTGGCTGTTGAGAATAACAGCAGATAAGGCCAGTCGGTTGAATCATTGTTTTAGTAATCAAGCCTTAGTTTATGAGAAAGCTCTTTTTCTTAATTCTTATACTGTTTACTGTCACAATTGCCTATAGCAAGGAGATAATTGCTGATTCAACTTTTCTTAAGAATCATGTGTATAAGATCACCGGCGACAAAGGGTTCAGGAATATAAATGATACAGGAGCTCTAAACACAACTGCGCGTTATATCATTTCTGAATTGGAAAAAGTACATCCGGGACTGGTTTCCAAACAGGTTTATGAGGTTAGTGGTAAAACTTATGGAAATATAATTACCTCTTTCGGGCCTGAGCATGCACCTGTAATTGTTATAGGCGCTCATTACGATGTATGTGACGATCAGGCCGGTGCAGATGACAATGCGAGTGGGGTAGCTGCATTGCTGGAACTGGCGAGATTACTGGCACAAGAACCAACTGAAAAATGGAATTACAGAATTGACCTGGTTGCTTATACACTTGAAGAGCCACCTTCTTTCAGAACAGGGCAAATGGGAAGTGCGGTGCATGCCAGAAAACTCTATGAAGAAAATGAGAATGTAGCTGGTATGATCAGCATTGAAATGATTGGTTTTTATAGAGATGCAAAACATACCCAAACCTATCCTGTAGGTTTCCTGAAATGGTTTTATGGCAGCCGGGGCAACTACATAACTGTGGTAAAGAAATTCAACAGCGGTAAATTTACCAGGCATTTCACACGACGTTTTAAGCATGGCGGAAGCATACTTACCAAGGTGTTTGCAGCACCTAAGTGGGTTCCCGGAATTGATTTTTCTGATCATCTGAATTATTGGAAATACGGTTGGGATGCCTTGATGATTACAGACACTTCTTTTTACCGCAACGCTAATTATCATCAGGCATCCGATACTCCCGAAAAGCTTGACTATAGCAGGATGAGTTTTGTGGTGTCAGATATATATCATGCCATAAGCGGTATGGCACAATGAAAGTCAATGAATTTTTAAATTTTCAGGTATGGTAGGTTTAATTATTTTGATCGCTGTAGTCTTTATTGGTGCTTTTATATACAATAGAAAAAGCAGGAAGGATATTAAGTATAAGTTAGCGCCGGGATCTAAAAAAATGTTGCTTGATAATGTGACATTTTATAAAAATCTGGATGAGGTAAACAGGTTGGATTTTGAAAACAGGGTAGCTGATTTTCTTGCTCATACAACGGTGAGGGGAGTGGATGTTGAGATCGAAGACCTGGACCGGCTACTTGTTGCATCCGGTGCCATTATGCTCATTTTCTCCTTCCCGGACTGGAGGTACAATAACATATCAGAGGTGTTGTTGTATAAGGGTACATTCAGTAAAGATTTTGAAACAGAAGGAGCAGGCAGGAATATATTGGGAATGGTGGGTGATGGCGCAATGCATAGAGTTATGCTGTTATCCAAACCCTCATTGAGGTCGTCTTTTCAAAGTTCGGGGGATGGTCATAATACTGTTTTGCATGAGTTTGCTCACCTGATAGATAAAGCCGATGGCGTAGTAGATGGTGTTCCTGAATATCTGCTTTCCCGCCCGCATCTCTTGCCCTGGATAAAAGAAATACGGAATGATATTGATCGCATGAGATCAAAAGGCAAGTCGGATATAGACCTGTATGGCGCTACCAGTGATGCCGAGTTTTTTGCTGTTATCTCAGAGTATTTTTTCGAAAAACCAGATAAACTTAAGATCAATCATCCTGAGCTTTTTGAAATGCTTGAGGAAATGTTTCATCCCGGGTCAAAATAATTCCGAACTGAAATTTAAGTCTGAAAATTTTTGATTGCCAATCATGGAGATACCGATAGAGTGCATCTTGTTTTTGATATTATGGTCAACGACCAGATAACCAGCATGTTTGAGCAGGTAAGAGGTGAACATAGAAAAGAAATTGAAGTAAAAGATAAATTTACGCCTGAAGATAAGTTGAGGATAATCAGTCATTTAAGGATGCTTAACACGGCAGTAGCTCACCAATTGACTGATAAAATGGAGGATGATTGTAAATGACATTGGCATAAGGCCCACAAATAAAATATCCATTTATTCCGCCAAGTTGAATATTACTAAACCTATTTCTAAAATATTTATTATTATTTTTATGAGATTTTTTGTAATTTGGCTTTTGAACCTGATTTCACCTACTCTACATTGCAATATCAATAAATATTGACCAGGTAATGATATGTAAGCTTAAGCCCTTAATTCTATTTACTGTTTCAGTAATATTCTTTTCGGTCACGTGCTGTGCTCAACTGCCGGGTTATGTTCCATCTTCAGGTTTATTGTTATATTACGGATTTAATAGTAATGCCAACGATCTGAGTGGACAAGGTGTTACTGGAACGGTCTCTGGCGCAACCTATGCTACAGACAGATTTTCTAACCCGAATTCTGCACTTCATTTTTCAGGTACAGCAGAGCGGGTAACAACGCATAAAATTGACCGTAGTACAGTAAATTCATTTTCATACTCGGTTTGGGTAAATACATCTTATACAGCCACAATACCGTATTTGGGTTCTGCTTCGGGGCTTTCAACAAGTCAATCCTATTCATGTATAATTGCTCCTGTAGATGGAGTAAACTGGGCTACCGGATCAACTCATGTTGGTGCAGGATTAAATGTCGCGACTAATGGAGTGTATGTAGTTGAGCATGGAAATGCGATTACCAATGTGGTCTTGTCATGGACCGGAACACTATCTGGCTGGCATCATATTGTAATCGTGTACTCAAGCAAGCAGCCAAGTCTGTATATTGATGGTTCATACGTTACAACAGGACTTACCTCCACTTATACTGTACACCCATCAATGGGATGCGATAGTTTTGTAACAGGTAGTTCCTACCCCTATTTAACTGCCGGATTTGGCCACGGGCTTTTTCCGATATCTGTACCCAATTATAATTTCAGCGGTTATCTTGATGATATAGCCATTTACAATCGGGTTTTGATGCCTTGTGAAATAACTCAGTTGTATGATACAATCAGCAGTATTTCAGCAATAACCGGCACGGCAACTTTAAGTCCCTGTGATACGACTACTCTTTATTCAGCAAGTGCAGGCGGGTTATGGACTTCCGGTAATGCCAGTGTGGCAACAATAGGGTCATCATCCGGATTTGTTACTGCAATGAGTGCCGGAACAACCACAATTACTTATACTACCGGCACAGGATGCTCAGTATACAGGGTTGTAACAGTAAATCCGCTGCCGGCTATAACAGGTTCACCAAGCGTATGTATAGGAGCCTCAACCAGTTTGAGTAATACAATTGCCGGAGGTATATGGAGTACCAGTTTTTCGATTGCTTCGGTTGGCTCAACCTCCGGAATAGCTACAGGCCTGAGCGCAGGAATAGCTATAATTACTTATACTATCCCAGCAGGTTGCAATGTGTTGGCTACACTATCCATAAATCCGGTACCTCCGACTCCTTATGGCGCTAATCATGTTTGCGTAGGTTCAAATACAACCTTGACGGATTCTATTCCAGGAGGTATATGGCTAAGCAGTGGCGGTTTTGCTGCTATTGGTTCATCATCCGGTTTAGTATCCGGAATTTCATCAGGTACTGCTACGATAACTTATACCTCACCATTGGGTTGCACAATTACAATGCCTTTTACTGTCAATCCCAATCCGGCATCCATAACCGGTACATTGAATGTTTGTATAGGTTCAACCACGACCTTGTCTGATGCATCGCCCGGCGGAACATGGAGTTGCAGTAATCTGTCATTGGCTACAGTTGGCTCAGGTACCGGGATTGTTAGTGGCATTGCTACCGGGTTGCCGCATATTACTTACACCTTGCCAACTGGTTGTTTTTATCAGACACCAGTAACGGTGAACCCATTACCAGGTCCGATATCCGGTATTACAACTTTGTGTGTGGGTAATTCAGTGACGCTCACTGATGCCGGTACCGGAACCTGGAGCAGCAGCAATACTTCTGTTGCCATTGTAGGTGCAACCACCGGAGTTGTGACAGGTATATCTGCCGGGACGGCAACAATAACTTATACACGGTCTATCGGTTGCCGTATTACAACTACTGTAACCATAAATCCTGTTCCTGCACCTATAACAGGTGTCAACATGCTATGTTTGGGACAGTCGACTACTCTTGCTGATACTTCCTCCGGAGGTGTATGGTACAGCAGTAATACTGCTATTGCCACAGTGGGAACAAGTACCGGTATCGTCAATTCCACAGGAACAGGTATCGTTACAATAAGTTATTCTTATTCTACCGGTTGCATGAGTTCTTTTGTCATTACAGTTAATCCGCTGCCCTCGGTCATTACAGGTGGTTATGTGGTTTGTGAAGGTGCAACCAGCTATTTATATGATGCTGGTTCCGGAACCTGGACCAGCAGTAATACTTCCGTAGCAACGATTGGTTCAGTTTCGGGCCTGCTAGCTGGAATCGCATCAGGTGTGGCAACCATTACCTATACATTACCAACCGGTTGCAAAACTACAGCTTCCATTACAGTAAATTCGTTGCCGGTACCTATTTCTGGTACTGCCAATTTGTGTGCCGGAGGTAATGTTACTTTAACCGATGCTACAGCGGGTGGTGTATGGCTTAGTAGTACGCTTAGTGTCGCAACTGTAGGTTCTGGTTCTGGATATGTTAACGGTATTTCAGCCGGGAACTCAACTATATCTTATGTACTGCCATCAGGTTGTTTTTCTTCAGTAATTGCTACTGTAAACCCCCTCCCTGCAGTAATTTCCGGGGTGTCATCTTTGTGCATTGGTCAGACTGCAACATTTATTGACCCAGGTGGCGGAATATGGACTTCGGCAAATCCAACTATTGCTTCAATTGGTTCAGTTTCAGGCCTCGTAACTGCTGTTTCTTCAGGTATAACTTCAATAACTTATACGCTGTCAACCGGCTGTTCGATAAGCTCTGTGATAACAGTTAATTCTTTACCAGCTCCTATTTCGGGCCTGCCACATGTTTGTAGCGGATCGACTGTTTTGTTGAGTGATATTATTATCGGTGGTACATGGAGCAGCAGTGATTATTCAACCGCCTATATTGATCCCGGAACCGGATTGTTAACAGGTATGTCAACGGGTTCGGCCACCATTACTTATACAACGTTGGGCGGATGCTGGATAACCATGAATGTTACCGTAGATCCATTGCCAGGATCTATAGGAGGGACCCCGGTTGTATGTGCCGGAGGAACAACCAATTTGGTTGATGCAGGTGGTGGGACATGGTCTAGTGGTGCTCCACTTTTGGCAACAGTAAACATGATAACTGGTGTTGTTACTGGTGTTGCAAGTGGTACAGCCGTAATTTCTTATACCTTGCCATCAGGTTGCAGCGCAACGATACCACTGCTTATAAATCCGATTCCATTACCGGTTTCAGGCGCTGCGGGTATTTGCATGGGGCTGACAGATTTATTATCTGATGCTACCTATGGCGGGTCATGGAGCAGCAGTAATACTGCTATAGCAAGTGTCGGCATATCAACCGGTCTTGTTACTGCAACCGGAATCGGCACCGCCATTATATCTTATACGCTTCCTACGGGTTGTTTTTCAACCTTATCCGTCACAACTAATTCTTCTCCCGGCCCGATTCTTGGCAACATTCCTGTATGCGTAGGTTCAACAATTACCCTAAGTAATACATTGCCTGGTGGTACCTGGAGTATGGCTTCAACTACTGTTGCTACAATAGGTTCATCCACAGGAATTGTTTCGGGTATTGGTGTAGGAACTGCTATTGTAACCTATTCATTGGGAGCGGGATGTTCAACTATGGCAACCATTACTGTTAATCCAATGCCGGGTGCTATTGTTGGTACACCGGTTGTTTGTTCAGGATCAGTTATAGTGCTTACCGATCCTGCACCGGGAGGTACATGGGGCAGCAGTAATTCCCTGATCGCCATGGCAGGCAGTTCCTCCGGCATTATTTCGGGGGTGGCCACCGGTACTGCTACGATATCTTATTTGTTAAGTCCCGGATGCTACAGAACGGTTGTTGTTACAGTTAATCCATTACCATCACCTATATCGGGTCCTTCATCCGTGTGTCCGGGTTCTATGATTTCGCTTTCAGATCTTACGCCAGGTGGTATCTGGAACAGCTCCAATATTTCTGTTGCTACCGTAAGTTTAACAGGTGTGGTTACTGGCATAATACCGGGTGTAGTAAATATATATTATACTTCAACATTAGGTTGTATACGTCAATTATCAGTTACTGTTAATCCATTGCCTCCAGCCATTTCAGGGCCATCTGTGGTATGTGCCGGATCCTCTGTAACGCTTACTAATAGCGTGCCGGGAATCTGGAGCACTGTTGGTGGTTATGCTACTATTGGTGCTACAACAGGTATTGTAAATGGAATTACCGCAGGTACTGCCGTGATTAGCTTTGTATCATCATCAGGCTGTATAGCTACTAAATCCATTACCGTCAATCCGTTACCCTTACCTATAACAGGCCCGTTGGCTTTATGTGCCGGAGCTACTATAACGCTAACTGACCCTGGCAGCGGTTCCTGGGGCAGCAGCAATATTGCAGTTGCCACAATAGGGTCTGCTACAGGTATTGTGGCCGGTGTTACGTCTGGTACTACTAATATAACCTATACTTTACCCTCCGGTTGCACTACTACAGCTATTGTAACAGTAACTCCCGCTCCCTCCGCAATTAGCGGCGCTTTAAGTTTATGTGCGGGATCAACCACTCCATTATCAGATTTTATACCGGGAGGCTTATGGAGCAGCAGTAATATAGCTGTGGGTAGCATAGGGTCTTTAACGGGTATTGTAACTGGCGTAACGTCAGGTTCCGTGACCATTACCTATTCATTGGGTTCAGGATGTACAGTTTACAGGTCTGA
The DNA here is from genome assembly GCA_903903635.1 of uncultured Bacteroidota bacterium. Lineage (GTDB taxonomy): Bacteria > Bacteroidota > Bacteroidia > Chitinophagales > Chitinophagaceae > Nemorincola. The sequence goes on along the minus strand of CAIUZK010000251.1, from coordinate 5,985 downwards.
AACAATTATTGCTGCGCCTGCTCCTGTTTCTGGCAGTACAGGTGTATGTATCGGTAGTTCGTCTGTATTTACTGATGTTACAACCGGTGGTACGTGGTCTTGTACTCCGGGTACAATAGCATCCGTCTCAGGCACCGGTATTGTTACCGGTATTGCAGCCGGTGTGGCTTCAGTTAGTTATACTGTTGCCGGATGTTCGGCAGTAAAGTTTGTAACAGTTAATTCTTCGCCTGTACCAATTTCCGGTTTAACATCAGTTTGCGTTGGCGCATCTGTTACCGAATCTGAATCTGTAACTGGCGGCACATGGAGTACATCATCTGCCAACCTGTCTGTTGGATCCGGTACCGGCATAGTTATCGGTATCTCAAGCGGAATTGGTATTATAACCTATTCTATTGGAAGTTGTTATGCTGCAAGGGCAATAACCGTTAATCCTGTACCTGTTGTCTCCGGCGCAACAGGATTATGTATGGGTACAACCAATACATTATCAGGATCAATCTCCGGTGGCGCCTGGGCATCTTCTCTTACATCTGTAGCCACAGTGTCTGCATTGTCGGGTTTGGTTTCAGGCATAGCTCCGGGTAATGCAACCATATTTTATACATTACCTACAGGTTGCTCAGCAAATGTAATCGTTACTGTCACTACCGCTCCTGGAGCAATAACAGGTACAACACACGTTTGTACGGGGGCAACAGATAGTTTAAGTAATGGTACGGGTGGTGGAATCTGGAGCATTACACCACTTACTACGGCTTCTATTGGTTCTTCATCGGGCATTGTCACGGGCATCTTGCCAGGCAATGCAACCGTAACCTATTCATTAGGCAGCGGATGTAATGCAACTGTAATCGTAACAGTAAATGCCAGTCCTGCCGCCATTACAGGTATTACACATGTGTGTCCGGGCCTAACTACATTGCTCAATGATGCTACTCCTGGTGGTACCTGGAGTAGCGGAACGCCTTCCATTGCCTCAATAATACCGGGTTCGGGGTTGATAACCGGCAATGCCGCAGGTATTGATATAATAGACTATACACTTCCAACAGGTTGTTTTTCTTCTGTAACCGTAACGGTAAATCCATTGCCTGCAAGCATTACCGGAATGCCGGCTTTATGCTCCGGTTTAACGGGTGCCTTGAGTGATGTTACCTCCGGTGGTAGCTGGAGCAGCACTGTAACTACAGTTGCAACGATAGGGTCGGGGAGTGGCTTTGTTACCGGTTTGCTGAGCGGAACCACATCTATCGTTTATACTTTACCTACAGGTTGTTTCGTAACCAGGATTCTTTCAGTTACTCCATCTCCGGCGCCGGTTTCAGGTGGTACGGGTTTATGTGTCGGGTCTTCAATTGCCTTATCCGATCCTACTCCGGGCGGTGTCTGGAGTTCGGGGGCCGTTAGTATTGCTGCGGTAAGTACTTCAGGTGTGGTTTCCGGAATCAGTTACGGAACAACAAGTATAAGTTATACTATAGCGGGTTGTCCTGCTATTAAAAGCGTAACTGTAAATACGATGCCCAGTATAATCCTTGGTCCTGATCAGGTTTGTGCAGGAAGCTCAGGTACATTTTCCGACATGTCGCCGGGAGGGGTTTGGAGCAGCAGCAATGCCATGATCGCGAGTATAGGCACTGGCACTGGTATTGTAACAGGTATTGTAGCCGGTACTGCAACATTATCCTATTCACTGGGTGCGGGTTGCACCGTTTGGAAACCAGTAACAGTAAGTGCAATACCTCCGGCTATTACAGGAACCATGCACGTTTGTGTGGGTGGTACAACAGTAGTCAGCGATCCGCTGGCTGGTGGAATCTGGAGCAGCAGTAATCCGGCTATGGCCACCATAAGCACAACAGGGCTGGTAACCGGAATAGCCGGTGGAATTACAATACTCAGTTATACTTCATCCAATGGCTGTTCGGCAACATCGTCTATGACCGTCATATCTGTTCCTCTGATAAGCGGAGTACATAATCTCTGTGCATGGGGCGATACCATGATTGTTTCTGATGTCAATACCACAGGGGTATTTTCAAGCTCCTTTGCAACTGTCACAAATGTCGGCCCCGGCATGGGAAGGGTTCTGGGCAATGCTCCGGGGTCAGCAACAGTTACCTATACGCTCCCATCCGGTTGTTCTGCTACATCTGCATTTATTGTGAATCCATTGCCTAATACAATTTCCGGTAGCGACCATATATGCTCCGGCAACACACTTACTTTGACAGATGTTTCACCAGGTGGTGTATGGACTTCCGGCAATACAAGTGTAGCTACTGTGGGCAGTAGTACCGGGCTGGTTACAGGTGTGGCAACGGGTACTGCACCTATCTCTTATACCTTTATGGCTACCGGATGTAAGGTAGATACTCCGGTGATGGTTTCCTCAACTCCGGCTACTATTACAGGCCCTGCAAGTGTTTTTATAGGTGCACCTATTACGCTGGCCGATGCTGTATCTGGTGGGTACTGGAGCAGCAGTAATACGGCTGTAGCTTCGGTGGGTATTACTTCCGGCCATGTAACGGGAGTATCTGTAGGATCGGTTACGATAAGTTATACAACTGGTGGCCTGTGCAGCGCTACCCGGCACATTAATGTGATGCCTATGGCCTCGGGTCATTCTGGCACATTGAGTATTGATGGTTTTGAATCGGGTGGAGGTAATGAAATACATGTTTTACCCAATCCCGGAAATGGGGCCTTTACACTTGATCTGTTTTGGGATACCCGGGAATCTATACAGATTGTGATAACCAATGCTGCAGGCATAAAAGTGAAAGAATTCAAAGCTGTTGCTAATGAACTGCCAAAGAGTTCAATTGCCTTTAATTTGGATGAGCCACATGGAGTTTACATATTAACGGCAACAGGAAAGGCCAGCCAGGCTTCTGTAAAATTCGTTATCATTCATTAATCATATACCCCTTGGCTATCGGGCATATGATTGTTCAATCAGTAATTTATGGATATTTAATACCTGTGGTGTAATGGCCAAAAGATCATCGTTTTTGATAACGTAATTGCACCGACTCATCTTTTCATTTTCATCCATTTGTTTGTCTATAATTGCCTGTACCTGGGCTCTTGTAAGGTTGCTGCGTTTCATGGTACGTTCTATTCGTAATGAAACCGGAGCGTAGACCCCGATAAGTATATCCATTTCTTTATGGCTACCGCTTTCGAAAAACAGGGCGGCCTCTTTTATCACATAGGGTGTGGTTTGCTTGCTAAGCCATTGTTCGGCAAAGGCTATTGTTGCCGGATGAACAAGTGCATTGAGACCGGCAAGCTTTTCAGGGTGACTGTAAATGATGGACGATACCTTTGAGCGATTGAGCAGGCCATTAAGATATACCTCCTCACCCATAAGATTCTTTATGGAGCGGATGAGTGATTTATCATTTTCCATGAGAAAACGGGCGGCTTCATCGGCGTTAAATACAGGTATGCCAAGTGTACTGAACACCTGGCATACAACTGATTTTCCGGAACCGATACCCCCGGTAATACCTGCTTTGAGCATAGCTCGATAAATTATTTTACAGTTGTAGCAGTAGAAATGCCTGCTGCTGTATCAGCTTTTTTGCGGAAAGCAGTTGTCATTTCCATCGAAACCGCAGAACGGTCGATAGTCATGAAAGTGCCGCGACTGATCTCCAGTTGCAATGTTCCATCATCATTGGCTTTATTGATCCGGCCATGAATTCCCGCACTAGTAACAATCTGTTCGCCTACGTTCATGCTTTCGGCAAATGCTTTCTGCTCCTTGGCGCGTTTGGCTTGCGGGCGAATCATAAAGAAATACATTACGATGAACATGCCCACCATCAAAAATACAGGTGTGCCTATGCCGCCCGGGCCTGCCGGTGCACCCCCGGCTTGTAATAAAATTGCTCCTAAACTCAATTGCATCTTGATTGATTGTTTGTTTTGATTGAAAATGTATAGTTTGTATTTAAAGTATTTTTCGTGTATTGTATTATAATATGGTCTGTATTGTCAGGGATTGGCTTTTGCTACATCTGCCTTAATATACAACATGTGTTCGCCTCTTAACGTATTGTCGTGAATGGTAACGCTTTTTTCCTGGTGGCCTGATTTGCCGGCAGAATTGAAAGAAACTTCCATATTTACAGTTTTACCCGGTTCAATAGGGTCTTTCGGGTAATTAGGAACTGTGCAACCACAGGATACAATTGCGGCAGAGATAATGAGCGGGCTTTTGCCATTATTGGTATATTCAAATGCATAGGTTACAGTTTCACCCTCATGCATCAATCCGAAATCGTGAAGGGTGTCTTTGAAATCCAGTGTCGGTTTTTTAGCGGCAGCCACAGGGTCAATGCCATTTGCCGTATGCGGGTTGTTTACTATGCTGACAGGTAATTTGTTATTTGCATTATTGGCAGAATTACCCGCATTGTTGCAGGCAGCAGTAGCCAATAATAACAGTATTACGATATGTCTCATATTTTTATACAAAAGTAATAAGGAACGATGACAAAATAACTCCCACCATCTTACTCGTTCTATTCCATTTTTATTTCGTTACAAAAGTCTTAAAATAATTCATTATTCGCAGATTTTACGCCTCATAAAAAAGAAATATAACTTCGCAATATGGTAGAACTTATTTCATCAACGTTCCTAAGATGTTTTGCGAATCTAGTATTTTATCCTGAAAGTTATAATCTGCAGTCTATCCCTTCCGGTCCTGTTTTCTGATCTTGTCTTCCTTCACAAGGTCTTTAAGGATATTGTCGAGCACCCCATTAAGGAATTGGCCGCTTTGGGGTGTGCTGTACTGTTTGGCAATATCTATATACTCATTAATAGTAACCTTTGTAGGAATTGTAGGGAAGTAAAGCAATTCGCAAACACCCATTCTTATGAGTAAGAGATCTATCAGGGCAACCCTGTCTTTATCCCAGTTCTTCAGTTTGGGTTCAATTAGTTCCATGCAGTAAGCCTCTTTTTCTATTACCGAAAGCAAAAGATCCTGCGCATAATCCTTTTTCTCGCCCGATAGCAGATTCAAAAAGTTCATCTTGCCGGTGTTCTTGAAAAAATTCTGCATCAGCATGATAATCAGCTCACTATCGTCTTCCCAACCCGGAAGTTCATCATTAAAATGACTTATCAGACCTTCGTTTTCAAGAATCTGTTTTTCCCATATGAACTGAATGATCTCTTTTTCCTGTATGGGGGTAGGAGTAGCCAGGTTGATGTAAAGATTATATTCATCTGTTTTGGCCAGATTCTGGTAAGCTTTCTTTACCCACTCTGCATCTATAAACCGCTCCAGCTTATCCTTCTTCAATTTTTCCTGCAGACTTGCATTCGCCAGCATTTTTAGTACAAAACCATTTTCGGAAATACGGGTATTTACATTTTTGTCTTCCTGCGACGGCATGTACTTATTCAATCGGTGGGCGGCATCGGTTTCGGCATACTGTGCAATGCGCAAAGAGTATAAAACGGAAACAGTAAAAATATCCAGTACGTGTTCCAACTTATCATTCAGTATCCTGGCGGCCACTTCTTTATTCCCCTGAGCGCCATGCTCCAGTGTGGCAAGCGTATAAAGCGTTTGCATCACTTTTACCCGGATATTCCTTCGGCTGATCATATATTATATAAGTAAAGAACCATTTTTATGAGGCGCAAAGGTAGGGAAATTGAAGTAAATCTCTGTTAAGGAATTGGGAAATATAAGGATACGACTGATCTACACCACGCAATTGGAAATTAGCACATTGGAAATTATAAATGAATCCACTCTACTCAATTGGAAATTCCTATTTTGGAAATTAGAAGTACTCTCCTTAAATATAAAACCAAAAAGCTGGTTTGTGCATTCCCTGCATCAAACCAGCTTTTGCATTTTCATAAGGATTATCGCCTAATTCTTCATATACTTCAACCTGATTAGTCTCCCTGAAGCATCCTTTACCATTACCAGATAAATAG
>CAIUZK010000250.1 GCA_903903635.1 uncultured Bacteroidota bacterium | reverse complement strand
TCTGATAACCTGCTGAAATGTACTTGCATAAGCATTTCAGTCTTTTTATCGTACTTTGTAATCACACAATAGCATATTGGTTATACAAATATATGCATTGTTTTTGTAATTTTGTAGGAATTATTTTGAAAGTCTCACATAGCTAAGGCGAAGGCGGGAACTATTCAGTATATAATAAACATTTAATCTGACCATAAATTTGTAATGGAAATATAAAAGTTAAAAAAAAACTTAAGGTTAAAGCCAAGATTTATTGCGATAATTACGTCTTTACATGTAATCAAACCACTCATATGAAAAAACCAGCTCTTTTTTCCGCCGCTGTTGCTTTTCCCCACCACCCCATCCCGCAGGGTATCCCGCGCTCCACTGCACACAAGCATTTTGAAAATGAAACCTTATATTATTAAAACAATACAACCCTGAAATAGTTTGATTCGAAAGTTTGAGTTAAATTGCAATTACTAAACTATCCAATATGAAACGAAGCCTTTATTTACTGCTTATTGTGGGTTTTTATTTGGGATCCCAAAATCGAATTATTGGAATGCCAAATGATTATTATGTTCTTGCAGGAACCCATGAAACATGGACCCCCACAAATAATCCGGTAACACACATTACCGGCATATCAACAACATCAATTCAAGCTAAAAATATTATCATAGAAGCAGGTGGCATTCTTGATATTCAAGGCTTGGTTATTCATATGGATGATTGGAATCATATTGACATTATGAATTCAAGTTCTAGCTCAACATTTATTGGAGGCCGTTTGAATTTGGATCATTCAACTTTAACTTCGTTTGGTTGTGCAAATACTTCTATGTGGGGCGGTGTAAGAGTTTGGGGCTCACCAATACCACAACTATATCCGGCTGTAAGCCATCAGGGTATGATAAATATGATCAACGGCAGTACCATATCGTGGGCGCATACTGCAATAGCGCTGTCTAAAGATGGGGTAGGTGCAGGCGGGGGTGGTATAGCAACCGTGCACCATGGCTGCCAGTTTCTTGATAATAATGTAGGCATATATTTTGCCCCCTACCATAATTATAACCTGGCAGGCGCCGAAATGAATAATATTAGCTATGTTGAAAATAGTATTTTTTATACAGCAAATCCTTCCTGTGCAGCCAGCGGCAATTTGTTTGGCATATATGGCATTGACGTAAAGGGGGTATCGGTAATAGGCTGTTCATTCAGCAATGATGCGGGCGCTTCAATACCATCGGCAGGTATACTGGGTCTTGATATGGGCATGAATGTGGGCGGGTATAACAGTGCGCCGATTACCGCACCGCCCAGCCTGATCCCAAGTACATTCTATGGGTATAACTATGGTATTTTTCAGTACAATTCTGGTTCTTCGAACACGGTATATGTTAACGGCGCTGAATTTACCAATAACAGTGTGGGCATAAATCTGGTGGGTACCCAGTTTCCCGTAATACTAAACAATAAATTCTATATACCCGATTTAGCTCCCGGTGTAGCAGGTATGATAACGCCTTACCATAGCCAGATAATTTCTTTAGGTCTTAACCTGGTATCGGCCAATCATTTTCAGGTGCAGGGCAACCTGTTTCAGGTATCACCTACTATATTGCCATGGGTAACAACGAATTATACGGTGGGTGTACTTGCCAATAATACAATAAACTCCTACGATGATAATATTATAAATAACAATACATACCATGGTACGTATTATGCCAACCTTGCTAATTATTTTAACCATAATCATGGTAATGAACATTTTTCAGATAGAGGTTTGTGGTATATGTGTAATAATATTAAGGGGAACATAATGGATATCGCTACTACCGGTAACGACACTACTGATGGTATAAGATTATCCCAGGGTTATTTGTCTGGGTCTCCGGATTACTATGCAGGTTTGCCTGCGGCTAATTTATTTTCTTCAAGCTCATCTCTATTAGTATATAATCTCTATGCTGATCATTATAAAAGCCAGCCTATTTTATATCTATATGCAAATCCAGCAATTTCGCCGTTGGAAATACCTGGTGCTCCACCAACAACAGCTCAAATATATAGCGCCGGTGCAGGCCCTACTACTAATTCTAATAACTGCCTTACACTTTCACCCTTCCATGATGGCACGATAAGCATGCATCATCGCAGTCCTGTAAGCATAAGTGCCATAAGCACACCGGTAGATAAGCAGCTAATCGTGAATTTTAATATTAATTATTATATGAACGATGAAAATGGTATACCTCACAGGGATAGCCTGTATTATTGGGTAAACCAACTGGCATCAGGCTCGGCAAAACTCGTTACAGCAGGCTTGCTGATGGAAGATGGGTACAATGACAGCGCGATGGCAATTTATAGCAACATCTTAAGCACAGAGCCATTGAGCAGCAGGTTGCTGGCCGAATATACCACGTGGGGCAGCCCGCTGATGGCCATTGAATGTAATATACATGCTTGGCAGAACAGGCTTAAAAACGACATCTTAAGCGCCTATACCGATTCGTTAAATGCGGATTCGGTGGTACTGAATGACTCTACCCTTCAGTCAACAAAGCCACTTGGCCGTACCGATAAAGCAACCTTAATCAATATTTTTCTGGGGTCGGAATTATGGCCCCATTTTATAGCCGAAAGTATACTTAAGGCTTACTGCCCCGACACGTTCAGTGTGCTCATAGCCGCGCATCCCGACACATTACTTATACCAAACAGGCCGGATAGCCTCCTGTCCTTAACAGCCAGCGCTGGCGTACTGGCAGTAACAGAAATCTCGCAGGGGCCTGAAGGCACAACAGGGTGTGAGTATGCCGAAATGGTAGTAAGCAATTGCGGCGACGATGCTTTTGGGCATGTAGATATAAGTGGCTGGATAATAGATGATAATGCGGGTAATTTTGACACTTCCGGTTGCAGCGATACAGGCATAACCAGAGGTCATTACAGACTGTCGCCGGATGGTACAGGATGGAAAAACATGCCTGTAGGCAGCAAGATAGTAGTGTATAATGCAGATGTAAATTGCTATAATCTGCCTGATACTTTTACCATAGATACAGCGCATTTGGTTTTCTGGCTACCTGTACACAGTGCGGCTATCAGCTTTCCTGAAGGATATGCATTTGAGCGGTATGATGGTTCAGCCAGTACTGATGCGGGCAGTTATTGCAGTGATGAGGGACCAACAATATATGACCCGGCATCGGCTTGGGCGAATACCATTTCACTGGCGCCACAGGATGCAGTGCAGGTGCGCTGCCCCGGCTGCAACAGTACATTCAGCGGTACGCCGCCATTTTATCAGGGCATTGGTTATACCACCGGTACTTCCTCTTGTTTCAGGGATATACCTGCTGTGCCAGGCATTGGCGGTCCGGTAGTTTACAGTCCGTATGGTAATCAGAAGTATGTATTTATGGGTTCAGCGGTAAATGATTTTGCTGATGCCTCAAAATGGACAGCCAGTGCGGCAGATACTGCAGGTGCAATTCCGGCTACGCTGGGTAATGTGAACAGTGACCTTTACAACGCTATAATCAGTTCCGATTTAGGTTTGCCTTGTTGTAATTATTCATCGCGTGGCAGTGTGCCTGGCCTTAATACTAACCCAATAGTTAAGACGTCGGCAAAGCAAAATCAGACGTTAATGGTTTACCCTAATCCGGCAACAATGACCATTTCATTTGATTTCCCGATTGCCGATGAAACTACTATAAAATTAATGGATGTTACCGGCAGACTAATGGATCAGAAAGTAATATTGGGTGGCAGCAGTATTGAATTTGAGGTACATGCATATAGCCCTGGTGTTTATTTATACCAGATAATAACTGGCGGAAAAACCCAGACAGGTAAAATACTGGTTGGAAAGTAGATTTGACTAATAAATTACTGTTGCATCTGAGGGAGAATTACCACCTTCAGATGCAACAGTTTTTTTATATTACCGCCGTTGTTGGTCTTATTTTCTGACCAACACCCTCGCGCAGAGCATCCCGCTCATTATTGCACACAAGCTTTTTGAAATTAATGACCCTTATATTATTAAAACAATACAACCCTGAAATAGTTTGATTCGAAAGTTTGAGTTAAATTGCGATTACTAAACTATTTAATATGAAACGAAACTTTTATTTACTGCTTATTGTTTTCTTTTCCTTTTTTGCGCAGCATGCTGCGGGGCAAATAATAACTACTATAGCAGGTGGCGATAGTAGCAATGTAGGAGATGGAGGACCAGCCACGGCTTGTGGCTTTTATCACCCAGCTTCAATTGCTATTGATACTTTTGGCAACTATTATATTGCTGACCGAGATTACAACAGAATAAGGAAGGTAGATGTAAGTGGTATTATAACTACAATAGCCGGAACAGGGACAGCGGGATTTAGCGGAGATAATGGACCTGCAAGTGCAGCAGAAATATCGCATCCTTATGGAATTGCACTTGATAATTTGGGTAATATTTACTTTACTGATGCTGGCAATCATAGGGCGCGTAAAATTGATAAATTAGGTATTATAACCACCATAGCAGGCAACGGAATTGCTGGATATAATGGTGATGGTATCCCTGCCACTTTAGCCCAGTTGAACTTTCCTGGAGGTCTCATTCTTGATAAGGTTGGAAATATTTATATTTCAGATTGTTTTAACAACAGAGTCAGGAAAGTGGATGTTTCCGGAATAATTACTACCATAGCTGGTACTGGGTCAGCAGGGTATAATGGAGATAATATTGCTGCTACAAATGCTGATTTATATAATCCGGAAGGCAATGTGATTGTTGATAACATTGGGAATATATATATATCAGATTATAGAAATAGTCGCATTAGAAAAATAAATACTTCCGGAGTTATTACCACCATCGCAGGTACTGGAGTATGGGGTTATAGTGGTGATAATGGGCCTGCAACACAGGCAGAATTATACAAGCCCGTTGGTCTGGCTATTGATAGGTATGCAAATATATACATAGCAGACGTTTCCAATAATTGTATTCGAAAAATAGACAACTTAGGGATAATTTCTACGATTGCAGGAAATGATTCATTAGGCTTTGCAGGTGATGGAGATTTTGCAAATTTGGCAAAATTATTTTACCCAACAGGCATAGCGTTTGATAAGCACGAGAATATGTATATTGCTGATATGGGTAATAATCGAATAAGGTTTGTATCTAGTGTTGTATCGGTTAAAAATAATGTGTTAACCGAGGACAATATTGAGTTGTACCCGAACCCAACAGGCGGAAATTTTAATATAATTTTCAAAACGAAAACAGATGAAAAAGTTGATTATGCAATATCGAATGCCATAGGAGTTAAGATATTAAATGGGGAAACAGTAACTAATAAAAATCAACTAATAAATTTAGATGCCACTCCTGG
>CAIUZK010000249.1 GCA_903903635.1 uncultured Bacteroidota bacterium | reverse complement strand
GGGACTATATGATATGAGCGGGAATGTATGGGAGTGGTGCAGCGACTGGTATGGAGATTATTCATCTAATTCCCAAACTAATCCTAAAGGTCCTTCATCGGGCTCCAGCCGCGTGAATCGCGGCGGCAGCTGGAACAGCGGCGCTCAGTACTGCCGTGCATCGTATCGCTTCAGCATCAACCCCGGCGGCCGCTACTTTGTAGGCTTTCGTCTGGTTGTTGTCCCATAGTTTAGTGGTAGTTTTTATGGCCATACCTCTTGAGCAAAAGATACGAGTTGGCTAAAGGTGAGTGAGGGACGAGCGAACAAAGAGCCAACGAGTAATTATTATACCGCATAGCGGTCGGATTTTTTTGAAAAAGGCAGATAAAATTATTTACAATACCTGTAAGCGATACCGGAACCTTTACGGAAGAACTCAACCGGTTTCTGCGGGCCAACAAAATATTGGAAGTTGAAAACCATTTGATCAGCAATGAAAAAGGAGCTACCTGGTGTTTTTGTGTGAAGTTCATTGAATCGGCCTGGACAAATAAACCCGGAGAGCGGCCCAAAACTGACTACAAAAATGAATTGGACGAAGATACATTTAAGGTTTTTTCTAAACTCAGAGAGGCGCGCAAGCAGATTGCAATTGAGGATGCTGTGCCTGCTTATGCGATTTGTACCGATCAGGAATTAACATTTATGGCTAAAATAAAAGACTTTTAGTCCCGACTTGAAAGATTTCATACAATTGCTGTACAATCGGTTAAAGACATTTATAATTAGCCTTCTCTGTTGATAAACAGACTCCTTTATAAAAAGGTGTTGTTGTGCCTGCCCTGGCAGCATACTCCCATTCCTCATCTGTGGGTAACAGGCAACCCATCCAATCAGCAAAAGCAATTGCATTGTACCAAGTTATACCAATTATCGGTCGCTTACCGCGACCTCAGCTATCATCAAATGGAAAACTCTCGTCCATCAGCCTCACAAAAATGATCATACCGCTCAAAAGTAATCTCGTATTTGCTCATCTTAAATGCATTAACGGTTACCTTATACTGAAGTTCATTCTCATCCCGTCCTGCTTCTTTTACAGTGCTGATGATGAATGTCCCAGCTGGTATATCAATCCATTCGATGACGGGTTTTCGGCACATAAAGCAATATTTCACCTGTCTTTTGAGCAAAAACCACAATGACAATGATTTCTGCATCAAACTCAAACCTGGTTTTGGTGGTAACAATTTTAATCAAGGAAGCCTTTTCACCGTGCAAATCCTCTTTAGGTTAGTATGCACTGGCATCGAGGTCATTTTCAGGCTGGCGGAAGGATTTAAATGAGATTTGCGGGACTTGCTGTGTCATGCCAAGTATCAGCAAAAGGATTAAGGCCAGTGCTATTTTCATTGGCAGCGTATGTTTACTGTAGTAAATATTATTAGACATGAGGTATTGAAAACGGGCTGATAATTTGGGATTGTTTCATCAATCCGGTATTTTTTAAAATACTTATTTGACAATCAACTGATTTTAACAGATCTATCGGATACTCTCAGGCATTACAAGTGGATTAAAAGAGAAAAACTACCCTCAGTCTATACTTCCAATGAAGTG
>CAIUZK010000248.1 GCA_903903635.1 uncultured Bacteroidota bacterium | reverse complement strand
CCTTTGCACCAAACAACCTATCAAAGAATAGAGTTAATTTCATTCCATCAAGTTGCCATTTACCTGTTGAACGCTTACCCTCATATACCATCGTGAAAGTTCCCATACTTGATAGTTCGAACTCGCGATCTTCACTCTTTTCTTTCCAGTGACCCACTAAATTTTCTTTTGTTGGCACGTCGTTTTTTACTTTAGGGGCTTCGGGTGCTGCAATTGGTGCATTAAGCTCGATACCTTGATTTTTCGCGCATTCAGTAATGGTAGCGCTTCTTAGTCGTTTAAGAACGGGCTCTATCATAGACTGGTAGTCTTCTTTTGTGTTCTTCTTTGTAAATTCTTGTACATAACATATAGCCAAATTTTCCTTCTGCTGGTCATTGAGTTGCTTATAGTTTGAGCTCAAATATGCGAGACAGTCATTATACACAAGTTCTTTGTCTGGTTTAGTCCAGCCAGATTGCCCAAAGGATATGCTTGATGAAACAAGAAGTACTATGACAACTATAAGCTTTTTCATTGTAGAATTCGTTTTGCGGAGCTAAGGTATAAATACAATATGACATTAAAAATACTGTACGAAATAAAAAAGCCAGCCTGAGAACAGACCAGCCCCTATAAACCCTATCAAGACAAATATACTAAACTTCCGGTGTATTTACCTTGTATGGCGTGCACCTAAGAAATTGGATCCTTCCATAAAAAGACCTTGGCTTTCATATTACGGGATGAGGAACAAACTATGCTTCTGCTAACAGTCGTTTTATTTTCTGAACTGTGCCGCTGCTCTTGTCTGTCAGCTTCATCACTTTCCTTACAGAGAAGTCCTGCTTCAGTAACTTCACGATGTCCTTATGCTCTGTCAGTAGAGCTTCATCGTCTTTGCGGAAACCTTCTTTCCTACCAACCTTGCCACCGTTCTTCCTGAAACTATCGTAGCCGGACTTGACCCGTTGCCTGATGGTCGTCTTCTCCATTTCACTAACACTTGTAAGTATCTGGATCATGAACTGAGACAGGGCGTTGATCTCACATTTATCATTAAGGGTTTCTATGTTGTAGTTTTTAATAAACAGCGAAATACAATTATCGTTCAACAGCTTGATGGTTTTAAGAACCTCGATTGTATTTCTACCTATCCTGCTAAGTTCCCAGCACAGCACCTTGTCAACGCTGTTTTCTTTAATGTAATTTATCATCGCCATCAGCTTTGGCCGATCCTCATTATTCTTACCACCTGATATTTTTTCTTCAAAGGTACCAATCACTTCAAAGCCCATTTTACGTGCGTACTCCATAAGCTCGTCTGTCTGCCGTTTGTAATCCTGGGTGATTGTTGAGACCCGGCTGTAAATAACTACTTTCATCTGTATCGTTTTATTCTTTTAAGTTAGCAAGATGCGCAAAACTGTATCACGTTGGTTACTTCTAAAGATTAAAACGATGCACTTTAGCGATTGATACGCTTTTCAACAAAATAGCCTTCCGTGTTGAATGGTAGAAGGCCGCCGGGACAGTACTGTCCTTTACAGTTAAGGAAAAAGCTATGTAGCCTTTTCCAGCCTGATTTTTTTATATACTTTCGACGCACGGAAAGAACTGAGGGATTGTGGCGTTCAGAGTACAGAAACTTTATAATATTAAAATGTATGGCGATATTTAGGCTTGCGGATTTAAAAGATAATAGTTGGCGAAATAGAACACAACATATCAAAGCTATCCCTAAAGATTTGTCAGACGAACTGGCGCAATACCTTTATGAACACACTCAGGTAAGCATCGACCATACTATCAACGATATAGAGCAGGAGTATCAGGTGTTAAAAAAGGTAAAGCACAATTATATTTTGGACCTGGATGCCGCTCGTGATAAAGAAAGTTTTACAAAAAATTTCATTAAAGGAATAGAAACAAGATATAAAAACTCCATAGAAGAGATATTAGGTGACGATCCTTCGGGAGAGTTAGTAGCCACTTTAAAAGATATTAGGGAATGGCCCGCCGGAAGCTTGGCCTTTCAGTTACACGATCAGAGTTTAGACTTTCCATTATCGCACTTTTTACAATGTTTTATTCCCTATCAAAATAGTGGTTACGTTTTTCATTCTGAAAGTGTCCAACAAATTCTAATGGAAATCGGTGAAGGTGTGGCAAATAATATTTTACTTAAAGAATTAGAAGACCAAAGTACGGGTAAACAAAAAGCAGAGACTACGACCTCCGGTAATAAGGCCGACACGAGTGGAATTTTAAGAGGAACTAACTTTAAAAATCGGCCGCAAAAAGTTGGGGCTGATTTCTTTATAATAGATAGTGCAGTGCTTAAGCATGCGAATTACAAACTACATTCCTTTCAAAAAGCTCTGGTAAACGCCGGCTATATAGATGAGGATTTATCAGAAAAAGAATTCAGCCTTGTATTTAGGTCTGATGCGACAGTGGCTAAAAAGAAACAGAAGACCAGTAAAATTAGATGGAAAGAGAGTTTGT
>CAIUZK010000247.1 GCA_903903635.1 uncultured Bacteroidota bacterium | reverse complement strand
ACCTGAATGAATATCAAACCGGAATCAAAGTAGACAAAAACCAATTGGACAAAAAACGAATTCGCTACCATACCAACATCCCAGAACTCAACTACAGAATTTATCCTTAATTTGTAGGAATTATTTTGAAAGTCTTACTTAAATTGCTTTGAATAATTATTAATGCTGAAATACTATAGAGAAGTTGGTATTTCAACATTTCCATTTGTTATTGTTTACCGCATTTATAAACAGAGGAAATTGATTCGCATCTTTTCTGTTTTTCATACAAATCAGAATCCCGGGAAAAAATATAGGCAAACTCAATAGAAACTCGCTATCCTGAAAATTGTGCCAGAACAGGGATACGGTTATTTTATTCTTCCTCCCGCCTGGGCACGGTTTTAAAAACTACATCCCACATAACAGAACTTACGCCATAACCTTTATCAGGAGCTTTGTAGTGGTGCAGGTGATGGTTGCGCCAGAGGGCTTTAAGGAACCTGGGTGGGGCAAATGCGTGTATGGCAAAGTGCATGGAGCCATACATGATGTAGCCAAAAAGAAAACCGGGAAAGAAACATAATGTGGTACTCCCCATAATAAAATACATTATGCTGAACAGGATGCAGGCAACTATGAGGCTGGGTACAGGCGGCATAAACAGCCGTTCTTTATCGCGGGGGTATTCATGGTGAACGCCATGCAGGGTATAAACAAATTTTCTGGCCCGCTTACTTTCTGCAATCATATGAAAAAGGTAACGGTGCATCACATATTCAAAGATGCTCCAGAGCAGTGCTCCTGCAAGAAACAGGAGGAACTCATAACCGGGTGTGAGTCCCTTATAGGATACACCATAATAAAGCATGAAAATAATAACCGGGAAGTACATGGAATAGATAACGATGGGGTGTGTTTTCGTCATACTTTCCAAAACATCATTTCTGAATAACCGGGCCTGTCCTTTATTTTTTATTTTGTCGAATTCCATACTTGATAATCAAATTTCCAGAGCCGGAACCCAAAAAACAAACATAAATTTCAATTCGTTGATAAAGAAAATTTATAAACCTGCATGGGAGTTAATTCCCTGCATAAAAGCACTAATCGGCAATTTTTATCACATCATTATCATCTTCACCCATCAGGAAGTCTGCGGCATTATTTTTCTTCTCAATTACCTTATCCATCCACAGCAATAAGGAAGGTAAAAGCGTGAGATTGGTTACCATGGCCAGCAGCAAAGTAATAGAAGTAAGGTATCCTAATGATTTTGTGCCATCGAACTGCGACATGATAAATACACTGAATCCGGCTATCAGTATCAGTGAGGTATAAATAATACTTAATCCCGTATCATGAATGGTGCGGTGAACAGTATCTGAAATGCTATCGTCATGACGGGCCAGCTCCTGCTTGAAGTTGACCAGGAATCGTATCGTTACATCGATAGTGATACCCAGAGCCACGCTGAATACAAGCACTGTGCTGGGCTTGATACGGATACCGACCCAACCCATTAGTCCGGCAGTAATTAGCAATGGTACAATATTTACCACGATAGAAATAAGTAGTATACGCCATGAACGGAACAGGGCAATCATGCAACCAAATATGATGAGGAATGCCAGGATGAGACTATCTCTGAGACTGTTTACTATGAATTTACTACCCTCCAGGAAAGTGATCATGGTACCGGTATAGGTAACATTGAATTTGGAACTATCGAAAATACGATTCACTTCCGGACGGATAGAATCAAGCAAACCCGGCAGGCGGCGTGAACCAATATCGGCCATTGCAATACTGATACGCGCTTTTTGTTTGGTACTATCAATATAAGACAGCAGTAGCTGATTGAATTTATTGCCGTTATCGCCATTTTTGCCCATGCGCAGGTAGGGCATAATAAAGGCAGCCTGTATCATATCGCCGGGCACTTCATAATTAGCTGTATCACCACCGAAATAGGCCTGGTTGGCAAATTTTATTCCATCAGTAATAGCAACAGGATGGCCGATTTCGGAATACTGCTGTACATATTTGGTGAGCTTGTCTATCTTACCCAGCACATCGAGCGATAAAACACCGTTTTTCTTCCTGGTGTCAATCACAATCTGCAGCGGCATCACACCCCGGAAGTTATTTTCGAAAAATTTGAGATCAAGGTAAACTTTATCATTGTTGGGAAGGTCGTCTACAATGTGGGCATCATTTTTCAGTCGGGTAAGGCCTATTACCGAGAACACGCAAACAATAGTTGTAAAGAGATATATCCACATGCGGTGGTCGAACACCCAGTCGGCAACGCGGGTCAGCAATTTATTGATCCAACTGCTTTCCAGGTATTTTGTATGCTTTACTTTAGGTGGAGGCAGAAAGCTGAGGAAAGCAGGTATAAATACCAGTGAAATAATAAACAATCCCAGGATATTGATACCGGCTACCAGGCCAAATTCTTTGAGCAGGGTACTCTTGGTAAAGAAAAACACACCAAAACCAATAGCCGCAGTGAGATTGGTAAAAAAGGTAACAATGCCCATTCTGTCTACCATGCGTAGCAGGGATTTCATTTTATTGGGATTCCTGGCATATTCAAAATGATATCGGTTGAGGAAGTAAACACAATTGGGGATACCAATTACCACAACCAAAGGCGGGATAAGGGCAGTGAGCAAAGTGATTTTATAACCAAGCAATTCTATGGTGCCCATAGACCATACCACACCAATAGCCACTACAAGCATGGAAGCAAGTACTGCTGTAAAGGACCTGAAAAAGAGTATAAGAATAACCGCAGTGAGCACAAATGACAGTATAAGAAACAGCCTCATTTCTGACTGTACTTTAGTGGCCATGGCCGTGCGTATGAGCGGCAGGCCAGAATAATGCATTTCGATATGGTGCGTCTTGCCGAATTCATCACTGAGCGCTAAAATACTATTAATAACCGCCGACCTGTTTTTGGAATTGAGTACTGTTTTGCTGATGCGCACAGCCATGATATAGGATGGTGTATCGCGGGTATTGTAAATAAAATCGCGATAAAAAGGCAGGTTGAGAAATGTCTGTTTTATGCTGTCAACATTGGCAAAGGGAGGATCGCCGGCTATAGGAGATACTTTAAGTTTTTGGGTAACTGTGTCTTTAATAAGTGTGATGGCGCCAGGTATGCTGATCACATTATCAACCGAATCTACTTTGGCTACGTTTTTGGCCAGCAGGGCATAATCATTAAAAAAGGAGGGGTTAAAAAAATCTTTGGTTTGTATGCCAATAACCATAAGATTTCCATCTTCACCAAATTGCTTTCTGAAGTTCTGGTATTCTATATACTTCGCATTATCAGTAGGTACGGCGCTGGTAAACTCATAGCTTATCTTAACCTGTGCGGCATAGTAGCCCATAAAGCCGGTACTCAATAATAAAGAAATGAGTAGCGCTATTCTGAACTTAATAATAAACGCGGCTATATTATGCCACATGAGGATTTAGTTTAAAATGAAAAGACGGCAAAAATACTAAAATACGAGGGTTTTAGATACTTTTAAACACAAGAATATCACGATAATCTTTTCTGGCAGCACTTAATACTCAACTTTTTTATTTTTAATGTATACTTTATACGTCTCGCGTATCCACGCTTTTATTTCCAATTCAGTTGCTACACGTGCAAAAGAGTAGTCCATGGGATGATAATTAATGAACATAATGAGCGAATCACCCTTAAGTCCGGTTAACGAACTCACCAATTCGGGCCTGTAACGGGTGTCTATGAATTTCTGCTCTACATCATTTATATATGCAGCCCTGAACTTTTTATTATCCTTGTATTTTTTGTTGAATTTTTCAGCCATTGCACTTATCAGTCCATCCACTCCTACGCCGGTACCGAAGTACACTTTTGGTTTTGTGGGTCTCTTGTCTATTTCTGTTTTGTACCGCTCAGCCATTTCTGTTGAGTCTTTTTGAAATTGTGTCATCTGGCGAATTGTATACTCGGGCAGCCGCACGGTAAGGGGTTGTAATTCTACATGGAGGGTATCTGATACAGCAGGTATTCGTTCTACCATATGGTATCCGCTGTAAGAGAAAGATAGTTTATCGCCTGGTTTTACGGGCAGAATGAAAAAGCCGGATAAATTGGTGACAGCAGACTGGCCGGAAGATAGATCGCGAACTTCGACTCTGGGCATAGGCAGAAAAGTTTCACCATCGGTTACAACGCCTTTTTGGGTTTGGCCCTTTAAGGAACTGCAAATGAAAAGTAAACTACCAATGAATAATACTTGCCTCAAACCAGATTAATATATTATGTGAAAATAGAAAATAATCAGCATCAATTCTTTAAGCGGTATGTTTTTGGGAATTATTTAGGATAGAAGCATGCAATGATCAGGTAATAAAAAGTAACCTTTATTTTCTTACATGCCCTTACTCTACAATAAATGCCCCGTCTGATCCAATGAAATGAACGGGTATATTGGCACTAGAAAACTTTTGTTTCAATCTATCCTGTTGCCGTCTTGTGTAGTTATTGCCTATTACCAGGCACAAAGGTGAAAACGTACTTTTCAGGGCTGCGGCATCCAGATTGCCTGTATAATTGATGATAAGGTAATCTGCATGAAAGTGAACACTGGTATCAATTGCCTGGTTTAAAATAAGGATCCGCTTACCATTGATTGTTATAATCTCTCTTTTTCCTGTCGCACTATCTTGTTGCCAGGCATGCCACATAATGTGAGCGGGTTTCACAGCATAATCGATTTTTTTCTGTGAGCCGGTATCCTGATACAATATGGTAAACTTCTTGCCCTCTATCAATTCAATATGATTGGATTTGCCTGTGTTGAAGACAACCAGTTTGTGCTGATGACTGGCGGTCCATTGATCGGAGCATAGCAAAAGCAGCAATAATACACCGGAGATTAAGGAGGTATACAGACCGTATTTTTGTTTTTTCATAAAGAAAACTGCCAATGCTGCTATTAATACATATATGATTGTTAGCTCTAAACCAGTCAGTGCCAGGAATCTGAAAGAAACCGGATTGCAGTTTTGGAGGAATTCTACAATTTTATCGAACCAGGTAACAAGCCAAACAGTAATGACACCCGTAAACTTTGCCAATACTGGCACAAAGCTGAGGCAAATGATGGCCATACTCAGGTTGAGTACAACGCCCATAAATATATAGGCCACAACATTAGCAAATAAGAAAAGAAGGGGGAAAATATGAAAATAGTATACGACCAGGGGAGCAACCAAAATCTCGGCAGAAAGACTTGCTACAATGGTACTCCAGATTCCTTTTGCTATTTTGCCTGATGGTGAAAGCCATTTATAAATGGGTGAATAAAAGATGATCAATGAAAGAACTGCAATAAATGACAACTGAAAGCCAGCTGAAAAAAGCCACATGGGCTGTGCAGCAAGCAGCAGGAAGGCTGTTGCAAATAGATGATTCAGGCTATTGCTGCCTTTCTGAAACATGATGCCGCCGGCCAGGAGAGAGAACATTACTGCAGCACGAATGGCCGAAGGAGGCGCTCCTGCTATTAGCACGTAAAACCACACAAGAGGTAAAGCAATAACATATTTCATCCAAAGGTGTCTTTTATGTTTTAACCATCCCAGAAGAAAAGAGATAAGAGAAAAAAAGATGACCACATTACCCCCTGATATGGCTATAATGTGCACTATGCCGGTTTCGGAATAGGAGTGCAGCAAACCTTCATCCAGATTTACCTCATCACCCAATAACATAGCCTGAACCAAACCCTTTGTTTTCCGGTCGGGCAGATAGCGATCAAGTTGGAGCATGCACCATTGGTGTATCTTTTCAATGAGGGGTGTGCTTTGTGGGTTGTGAGCTGCATAAAGCCGCGTATCGTTCAGCGAACAAAATTGCTGATAATAAATATTGTTCCTCCTGCAATAAGCTGCATAATCAAACTCATATGGATTGCCTGCACTTTTGATAGTTGTCCAGTCTCCCGGCACCAGTATTGTATCGCCCTTATGCCAGGTAAGCTTTACGCTGTCCTTATAAATATAGAGCAGTGCTTTACCGGAGGTGGTTACAACTTTCGCCGAATCAATTTGTTTTAATACTGATACGGGAATTTTCCAAGTATGCTCCTTCTCTGCAGGATCATCGGTTATTACAACCTGGCAAAATCTATGATGCAAGGGCTGCCTACCATGCCAATTGTGGTCGCTCCTTATATCGTTTATTATCGCCATTCCATAACCACCGAAGAACAAAGCAATATGCCACAGAAAAAACATGGAGACATTAAGGAAGATATTTGATCTTTTGAGGTAGTTGATGATGATATAGAGTAGCAGAGCTATTAAGGCTGTAAACCAGGCATTACCTGCCATTATAGGGTTGGCCCATATCCGGTCATACCAGAATATTCCGGCTGCGAAGGGCAGGAGTAAACGGAAGAAAGGAGCCGTTTCCCAGAAATAAGCTTTATGGAGAGGCCAGCGCTTCATGTATAGATTATATAGCTAAGATATCCATTTAACTTTATAAGAGCGTTAAATTGTTTATCTTTACAATATGGGACTGATATATGCCGATTTGATACTGGCAAATCCTGCAAAGGATGATCTGGGGCCGATAAATGCCAGGGCGCTTGTAGATACAGGGGCTTTATTTCTCTGTATTCCCGCCCACATTGCAACCCAGTTAAAACTTAAAGAATTTGAACAGCGCGAAGTGACCATCGCAGATGGTTCAAGGAAATTATGCAGTTATGTTGGTCCGGTTCATCTTAAATACGCCAATCGCCAATGTCTTACCGGCGCTATGGTCATTGGTGAAGAAGTGCTGCTTGGGGCAATACCCATTGAGGACATGGATCTCATCATTCATCCCGCAAAATTGCTGTTAATACCCAATCCCGAAAACCCGAATATTCCGGGGGCAATAGTGAAATAGTCGATTCCCCAAATGAAAAAAGCGCTTTTAATCCTGTCTCTGCTCATTAGTTTTACGGCATCTGCTCAGGATAAAAATTTTGCCCTTTTGCAAAATGGAGTTAGGTCATTTATCGATAGTGTAAAACCCAATTCTATTGAAACTGGGAAGTATAATGTCTATACGGTTTTTGTTTACAATTCAGATCCTGATACCGCCTCATTCTGCTTTGAGGTTTCCTACCTGATCAATAGTCTCGATTATAACTTTAAGCAAATCTATCAGTTCAGAATCGATAATGATGTGATCCTTGTTAATCCGGGAAAATACGCCAATAATTGGCTGGTAAATAAGCAAATTGAAATTGTTGATTCAATTAGTCAGGTGACGATTAATAATAAATTGGCTCATGACGGTAGGTATATTCTGCATTGCTCAGGATATGAAAAGCTGGTAGTTTGGAACAACGGAATTAATACTGTGAAAAGATTTTGCACTGAAGGTTGTGATTTTCATAACTTTTCTCAATTAAAGGCCTCCTTAGAAAAAGTATACCCGGCTTTGGTGTCCAGAGATTCAATAAAACTATTAAGCCCTGATTATTTTGCACTCCCCGATTCCAAATAAAAAAGGGTAGCAAACGCCACCCTTTTTCCAGTCAATTCAAAATTATATTAAGCTCCTACAGCCAAACGTTTGAATGAGGTAACAGTCAAACCCTTTGATACAGAAGTTAAATATTCAGCTACAGTCTTGCCATTGTCTTTTACGAAAGCCTGAGGCAACAGTGTATTTTCTTTAAAGAACTTGTTCAGTTTACCAGCGGCAATTTTTTCAGCCATATCTGCTGGCTTACCTTCAGCCATGATCTGCTCAACTGCAATCGCCTTTTCGCGGGCAATCAGGTCTTCAGAAACACTTTCTGCATCAACAGCCAATGGTTTCATAGCTGCGATTTGCATAGCTACGTCACGTCCTGCTGTGATAACAGCTTCGCTGGCAGCCTGATTCATACCAACCAATACACCGATACGGTATCCTTGGTGGATATAAGGTACAACTGCTGGAGCCGAAATATTCTCAAGACGGCTGATATCGATCTTCTCACCGATTTTAGCCACCATTTCCATCAGTTTTTCGCCAACTGTTGCAGTGCCCATAGCCGATGCCTTCAGTTCGTCGATGGTAGTTACCTTAGTTCCGAGTGCAATATCTGCAAGGTTCTGGGCAAATGCAATGAATTCTTCGTTTTTAGCAACGAAGTCAGTTTCAGAGCTCAGGCTAACAACGATTCCATAAGTGTTATCAGCGTTAGCTTTTGCAATTACAACGCCTTCTTTAGCGTCGCGGTCGCTACGGTTTGCAGCCACTTTCTGGCCTTTTTTGCGCAGATAATCAATAGCGCTTTCAAAATCTCCGTTGCTTTCTGTAAGGGCTTTACGGCAATCCATCATGCCTGCTCCTGTTTGCTGGCGCAGCTTGTTTACGTCGGCTGCTGTTATAGTTACTGTGCTCATTGTATTATTTTTTATTCTTTTATTAGTGTTAAATAAGAGTGCCTGTCTATCGAAAGGAACGCAAAATTCGTGCTTTATTATTAAAGCCCCAAATATGGGGCTTTAATAATGTATTATTGCTAAAGGTTAAGTTATTATCTAACTCCCATAATATTGATGCAATTAGTGTTTTGCAGGGCTTGGTCTGCTTCCGCCGCCACCCGGACGACTTCCTGCACCACCACCTGGACGGCTTCCAGCGCCACCCGGACCACCCGGACGGCTTCCGCCTGCACCACCACGATTGCCACCACCGGGGCCACCGCCTGTACGTCCACCAGCGCCAGCGCCTGGACGGCCTGTGCCACCACCTGGTCCACGACCCGGAGCACCGGCACCAGCCGCAGCACCTCTGCCACGTCCGCGACCGCCGCGACGACCACCTTCACCATCTTCTTCTGTGATCTCTAAACCACGGCCTCTGTTATCTGTATTATCTTCATTAACGTTATCATCGTCATTTTCTTTTACCTGAGCGCGCTCCTGTAAACCTTCGAGGATAGCAGCAGTAAGATAAGTTACAATGATAGCGATTGATTTTGTAGCGTCATCGTTTGCAGGTATTGCGAAATCTACTTTAGTAGGATCGCTGTTGGTATCAACCATAGCAAAAGTTGCGATGCCAAGGCGTTTTGCTTCGGCAAGTGCAATATGCTCATGATGAATATCAACCATGAAAAGAGCTGCAGGAGTACGGCCCATCTGGGAAATACCACCCAATACTTTTTCCATTTTTTCTTTGCTGCGGGTCAAAGTCAGGCGTTCTTTTTTAGTAACGCTGTCCATTGTTCCGTCCTGGAGCATTTTTTCAATACTCAACATTTTCTTTACACTCTTGCGAATGGTGCTGAAATTGGTAAGCATACCACCCAACCAACGTTCAGTAACGAAAGGCATGTTGGCTCTTGTAGCTGCTTCAGCAACTATTTCTTTAGCTTGTTTTTTAGTAGCTACGAACATGATCTTCTTACCGCTTTTGGCAATAGATTTCAATGCTGCAGCCGCTTCATCAAGACCTTCAATGGTTTTATTGAGGTCAATGATATGAATGCCGTTTTTTTCTGCGAAGATGTAAGGCAACATCTTTGGATTCCATTTTTTCTTCAGGTGGCCGAAGTGTACGCCAGCCTCAAGGAGCTGCTGGTGCAATGTTTTTGTATCTTCCATTTGAATAATTTCTTGATTGTTATAAAAATATTTTTCTGCAGAGAAACAATAAAATGAGTCTCTACCCTCATTCGTTTAACGTTTAGAGAACTGGAAGCTACGACGTGCTTTACGTTTACCAAATTTCTTACGTTCAACAGAACGGCTGTCACGGGTCATCAAACCTTCTTTTTTCAAAGCGGGCCTGTATTCCGGGTTTACTTCGCATAATACGCGGGCAATACCCATTTTAATTGCTTCAGCCTGACCCTTCGGGCCACCCCCCTGTACATTTATAACAATGTCAAATGAATCTTTAACATCTATAGTCTTCAAAGGAAGCTCAACCTGATTTTGCAGGTACATGATGGGAAAATATGCTTTATATTCCCTGTCATTGACCGTAATATTACCGGTGCCCTTGCTCAGGTAAACCCTTGCTACTGCTTCCTTCCGGCGGCCAACTGCGTTTTTCTGTTTTTCCATTTTATATATTAATGGTTTTTATTTAAAAAATTTGTTTTATTTATGCTACCCCTTTTCCCCTGTTTGGAGAACAGAAGAAGACTATTTCAATTCTTTTGGATTCTGAGACTTATGCGGATGTTCAGCGCCTTCGTATACGAATAGCTTTTTGAACATTGCACGACCAAGGCGGTTTTTAGGAAGCATACCTTTTACAGCGCGCTCAATCATAAGAGCCGGCTTACGGTTGATCATTTCTTTAGCCATTTCTATTTTCTGGCCACCTGGATACATGGAATAAGTCTGATATTCTTTATCTTCCAGTTTGTTGCCGGTAAGGACAACTTTACCTGCATTAACAACAATTACGTAATCTCCGCAATCGAAGTGAGGGGTAAAATATACCTTGTTCTTGCCACGCAGTATGCTTGCGATTCTCGAACTCATACGGCCTAGTGTCTGGTTAGTTGCATCTACAACATGCCAATCACGGTTAACGATCTTTTCGTTGGCTGATTGTGTTTTAAAACTTAAGTGTCTCATAATTAATTTAAATAGTCAAAAAAATTAAAACTTCTGCCGACAGGCAGGGTAAATTCCCAAAGTAAAAATTTTGGGAGTGCGAAGGTATAAAGTGATAACAATAGCTCCAAATAATTTATTAAGTTTTTTTAAGGACAGATTGCAACTTATTGATTATCAATAAAAATAAGGTAAAATTATTTTTAAAAAAAGTATTCCGACATTAATTATTTCACCTTCCGGCATTCATTTACCGGCGAAAACAACCTGTTTTTGAAACTGCAGCACAATTAATGAATAATGAAACTGCCACTTTTGGCCGCAAATAATTATGCACACAGGTGGAGAACTTTGTGTTTTTGATGACTGAATATAGCAGGTTAAATAAGGAACTGTTAAGAATAATCAGCTCAAAACTTTGTTTATTCACAATGTTGTAATAAATTCACCCCAAATTACCACTAACATGCCTTTTAAGGCCTGATAGGGGTGTCGAATGTTTTGTGATCATCACACGCAGTTTTTAAATGAACAACAATATGAAAAGACTTTGTTTACTTCTTGTATTACTACTCTCTGCAGGAATACATGCCATTGCCCAAAACACGCACACAGTAACCGGAAAGATAAAAGATGAAAAGGGCCAGGGCTATCCCGGAGCAGGTATTACATTGAAGGGAACGCACACCGGAACTATTTCCGACATGAATGGTGATTTCATGCTTGATGTTCCGGATGGCAGCAATACATTCGTTATACAGGCTGTTGGCTACCAGACCATTGAGGTAAGGGAAACTGAGCAAACAATAAGTGTTCGCTTACAGCCAAAATCAAAAGAGCTGGAAGGTACTGTTGTTACCGCATTGGCCATGAAAAGGGAAAAGAGGGAGATTGGCTATAATGCTACTACATTGGATAATGAAGAACTTACAGCAGGTAACAATACCAGTGCTTTATCTGACCTTGCAGGAAAAGTTGCGGGCGCCAATATTACAAGCACAACCGGCGGTCCTGGTGGCTCAACACGTGTGATATTAAGAGGTGAAAAATCGATATTGAAAGATAACAATGCGCTTATAATTGTAGATGGTGTTATTACTAATAACTACGACCGTACTTCAGATAATTCAGGTTTGGCTCAGGTGGATTTCGGTAACAGCGCCAATGATATTGATCCGGATGAAATCGAATCTATTACTGTTCTTCAAGGTCCTGCAGCATCAGCATTGTATGGCGCATCCGGTACAAATGGCGCTGTGATGATTACTACAAAATCCGGAAGGCATAGTTCTACTGACAAGAAAACAAAAATGGATGTTACCTACAAGGCAAGCTACACTATGTCTGATGTGCTTAAACTGCCTTCATTGCAGACACAATATGGTCAGGGTGCAATAAATGCAGGTGTAGTTGACGACCGCCCGGATAATTTTAGCTGGGGATTGCCTTTTGATAATGTGGTTAGGCCATGGGGTCAGATAATAAATGGTAAGCAGCAGGTTAAACCATACTCAGATCAGCCTAATTCAATGAACCAGTTTTTTAACCATGGCAAGGACATTAATAATTTTGTTTCTTTGTCTGGTGGTACAGAGGCCAGCACTTATTACCTTTCTATTACTACATTAAACAGCAGTGGTGTAATTCCCAATACTTTTTATAACAAGTACAGTGTTCGTTTTAATGGTACTACACAGCTAAGTAATAATTTCTATTCTTCGTTCAATGTTAATTACATCAATTCTTATTCAAGAGTTGAAAATTCAGGACAGTCTTCCGGTGGTGTTATGCAATCGCTGTTGCAGATTCCAACAGATATTCCGATAAGCCAGTTGAAAAACCTGAATAGTCATTTTAATTCAATGGATTATGTGGACAGTGCATCGATTCGCAGATATGGTTATTTTGGCTCATTCAGTCCTAATCCATATTGGGCAGCAGCATATTACGATAACCGCAATAAGACAGACAGGGTTATTGGTAATTTAAATATTGGTTATAAAAAAGGTGACTTCAATGTGTACAACCGTGTAGGATTGGATGTAACCGACGACAGATCTTATTACAAGACACCACAGATAAATGTACAATCTGCCGATCAGACTACTTTTTATCCATCATATGGGTACATTAATTCAGGAGGCTATTCTCAATCTGATTACACTGGTCTGAGATTCTATAATGACCTTGTAGGAACCTATATACATGCCCTGAGCCAGAATTTCGGTATGAATGCAACCATTGGTGAGAACCTTACCATGATTCATAATGAATATCTGACTGGTACAATTGATCCTAAGACCAATGGCTTGGTGTTGCCATCTTTTTATAATTTCTCAAATAACCAAGGTCCGGTTTCTGTAACAAATCCGGTAAATGACCACAGGACTTATGCTACATATGCAGACATAAAGTTTAATTACCAGAGAGAAGTTTATTTAGAGCTGACTGCCAGGAACGAATGGTCATCAACATTACAGCCAGGTCATAATTCTTATTTTTACCCTGGTGTAAATGCTGCATGGATATTTACTGAAAGGTTGAAAGGCAACTTTAAAGATAAGGTGCTTAACTATGGTAAATTCAGAATGGGAACTGCAGGCGTAAGTAACGACGCAATTCCATATGCCAATAATAGCGCAGGATATGTTCAGGCTCCAATTCAGAGTGGATTCGGATCAATTGTTACTCCTTTCAATGCGATACCAGCATACCAGATCGAACATTCATTCGGTTTTAATGCTTTAAAGCCAGAGTTGACACGCGAATTTGAAACAGGTTTCGACCTTTCATTTCTTAAAGACCGTTTGACTTTATCGTTTACTTATTACAGCGACCTCACACATAACCTGATTACTGCGGTACCACTGCCGCCATCATCTGGTTTTACTTCAAACTATATTAATGTTGGCGACATCAGCAACAAGGGTGAGGAATTGAGCATTAGAGGAACGCCAATATCAACCAAGTGGGGATTGAAGTGGGATCTTTTCGGAACCTACACGCATAATGTAAATAATGTTGAAAGCCTTACCGGTAATGTATCTCAAATTACATTAGGTGGTTTCTCCGGAATGTCAATTGTTGCTGCAACAGGGCATCCTTATGGTTCTTTTTATGCTGCAGATATTCAGTATTGGAACGGACATGCTGTAGTTGATGCAACTACCGGAATGCCTGTACCAACCAGCAAGCCTGTATTAAAAGGATCTTATCTGCCTAAATTCCAGGCTTCATGGGGTACTGATCTAAGCTATAAAGGAATCAAACTGCATTTGTTGTTCACAACTAAACAAGGCGGCCAGTTCTATAGCCAGAATAAATCTTTGATGGATTTTGTGGGTAGCGCTCAGGAAACAACTACCAACAACCGTAATCCTTATGTATGGGCTAATTCGGTTTATCAGGTGGGTAATACTAATAACTATTTGCCGAACACAACAAAATTCCTGCCTTACAACTATTGGGTAACCGAAGCTGGTCAGGGTGTATTGCCTGCGCAAATGCTGGTAAATGCAAGTTATATCAGGCTACAGGAAATGGCGCTTAGCTACAAAATACCTCAGAAGTATTATAAGAACTCACTGTTTGGATCTCTTGAAGCTGGTATTTATGGCAATAATCTGTTGTTGTGGACAGCAGAGAGTAACAAATATGATGATCCAGAACAACAATCAATGGGAGCATCTGGAAACGGACAAGGATTTAACTTTAGTGCAAGACCATCACTGAGGAATTATGGTGCATTCTTAAAAGTGACGTTCTAATTTTATTATAATATAATTTTATGAAGAAAAATATAAAGACCGGTATCGTATTATTAGCATTGTCAACATTGACCATGACTTCATGTCAGAAGTTTCTTGATGTAAATACGAATCCAAACGTCGCTCAATCTGCTACACTTAAGACTCTTTTACCTGCTGCTCAATTATATGTAGGAACCGCTGTGGGTGTTGAGATGCAGGTATATGGGTCTTTCTGGGCTCAGTACTGGACACAAAATCCAGGCGCCAGCCAGTTTCACTTTCTGGATCAATATGCACCAGGCCAGGACCAATTTTCGACTTCATGGACTAATTTGTATACTGCAGAAGAGAACTTTTACCAATTATATAAATTAGCCGACTCGCAGAAAAGCAAACAATACATGGCAATTGCTTTATTGATGCAGGCTTATACCTTCCAGGTAATAACCGATGCGTGGGGTGATGTTCCTTTCAAGAAGGCACTGAAGGCGCAGTATTCAGATGGTAATATTGTAAATCCGAAGTACGACAGCCAGTTAGTTGTTTATAATGGTATTCTGGCTTATATAGATTCTGCCAACAAATTGTTGAGCGCTACTGATCCGGTGACACCAGGCTCGGATGACCTGATCTATGGTGGCGTTATGAATCAATGGAAGAAATTCTCGAATACGCTGAAGCTAAAGGTTTATTTGCGTATGAGTAAAGTTAACCCTGCAGCGGCTCAGGCCGGTATTGCAGCCCTTTATGCCACGAGCCCTGCTTTTATTGATGCTGGCGATGATGCATTTATAGGTTATGGTTACAACTCAGCCAATAAGAATCCTTTGTATGCTGATGAAGTAGGTCTTGGTTCAGTTCAGAACCTGATAGGCAGCAAAACCTGTATAGACAGTATGAACAGTAATAATGACCCCAGGTTGAATGTGTTTTATGAAATGGCATCAGCCACTAGTACTTTTGTTGGTATAACACAGGGTAATTATCAGGCTACACCGCCATACGGCACGTACTCAATTCCTAGTACCTACGTGGCAGGAGATGCACAGGCAGGAGGTTCTACCAAAGCTCCGGTAAACCTGATGACCAGCTATGAAAGCCTGTTTTTGCAGGCAGAGGCTTCAGCCAGAGGCTATGCTAATCCAGGTATGGATTCATCATTATTCTACAAGGCTATTACTGCTAACTTCAATTACTATAGCACTCAGTTGACAACCGCAACTGGTACACCAACTTCAACATTACTTTCAACTTATCTGACAGGTGGAGGTTACTGGACAACTTATCCTTCCACTGGTACTTTAATTCAAAAGCTTAGGTTTATTGGTACACAAAAATGGTTTGCAATGTGTGGTAACCAGGGTTTTGAATCGTGGAGTGAGTGTCGCAGAACAGGCTATCCTGATTTTCTTATTTACTCTAAGTCAAGTATTATCGGAAACAGTTTCCCTAAACGTTTTTTATACCCGACATCTGAAAGTACCACCAACTCATCGTATCCGGGTTTGGCTCCATTGACTTCAAAAGTTTGGTGGGATTTGCTTTAATTAACTAATAAAAACATTAAAATGAAAAGAATATTTTTGCTTTCAATTTTGTCGTTACTTGTAATTTCTGCTTGTAAAAAAGTGGAAAATAACCCTTCTACTGTTGTAACTGCTTCATTCCCCAAGATTACCTTTACTTCGAAATACTATAGTATCAATGTTGGAGGTGTGAGACCAACTGTTCTGGCTACTGCATATGATACTTTTTATAAGCAGTCTTGTAAGATCGTTACTATTGACAGTAATGTAAATACTTTTGTTCCTGGTATCTACAAAGCTACAATATATGCATCCAACACTTATGGCTTTACCACTTATGCCAGTTATTATGTTGCTGTTACATCTGTAGCCAGCACAATGGATCTGTCTGGTAAATGGATACAGGCAGCTGGAAATGATTCTACAGCTACAATAGTAACCAAACTGGCCAATGGTTTTTACTCTTCAAACAATGTAGATGGTGTAAACATTTTCCTTGCCCCATCTCTTCAGGTGAGTGATTATTTTGTAGTTACCAGCAATACCAATATACTATTCAATAAAGGTACCACAGCCACTTTAACGTATGTTGCACTTCCGGGTGTTTCAACAATGAGCTATACTTCTTCAACAGGTAGTGCATTGATTTTTTCAAGATAATTGATTTGACTAAAAAATTGAGTCTTGTTTGCCCATCCTGTTTGTGATATTCAGAGGATTAAGGTAAAAATCCGGTCTTAATACTTTTTTTAACAAATTATCCATTGCGCAGCCATTATATTTGCGCAGTAATTTCTATTTATGCGGATATTTCATGCCTTAACGGCACTTTTACTAATACCATCCTCCATTTTACTTGCCCAGGATAATAATGGCAAAAACAGCGAGGATGTCACCCCACCTCCTATTATCAAGCCTTCCAGGGATTTTGTAATGCTGCAGTTTGCCTATAACAATTGGTATAAAAAGCCGGATTCTGTAAATACCAAACCTTTTGGCTGGGCATTCAATGCTTATTTGTGCTACGATTTTCCGATAAAGAAAACCAAGCTGAGTTTTGCAACAGGATTGGGAATCAGCTCTTCAATTGTATACCTGAATCAGCAGGTTTTGTCGCTGAAGGATACGGGCGGCACCCAGGTGAAATTTTTACCGGATACTGCTTTTGGTGAAAAATACAAAAGGTACAAATTTGCTACTACTTACCTGACCGCTCCATTTGAATTACGTTATTACAGCAATGTCATCAACAGAAATAAGGGCTTTAAAGCGGCTGTGGGTTTGCAGATAGGAACATTGCTTGGCGCTCATACAAAGGGTCTTACTTCAGTAAACGGAACAAATGTTAAGGATAAGGTGGATACCAAAAGATATATGTCGGCATGGAATTTTGCAGCAACCGGAAGAGTAGGATGGGGCAATTTTTCTTTGTTTGGTTCCTACAATCTTACCAATGTATTTAAGGATAATGCAGGTCCGCCGATAACACCTATATCAATCGGGATTTGCCTGACCGGACTATAATTGTAACCGATAAATTTATAAATGAAAGCACGGGTTTTTCCTGTGCTTTTTTTTGTGGTGCGCTAATCCGGTTGAAAAATCTCTCGGATAACAGCAATCACTTCAGGGAACGAAGAGATTCGGGGGCGGGTATAGTAATGTCCGATGTTGCCAGGAATGGCCAAACATCTCAGAAGAAATGATGAGACCAGAACCAACATGATTGCAAGGAATGGTAATGAAATACCAGTCACTGAATATACAGTGCAGGATTGAAATCAGGAATGAATAATGCTACCGGAAAACCGAACTAAAAACGCCACCTGATACCGAGTGTTTCGGGGAAGTACAGGAGGTAAAAGTGATTGTTTTCGGAACCATAGTGTTCATCGTTGGTGCGGACTGATGCGAAACGCATAGCCAGATCCAGATTGACACCAAGCCTTGGAACAATGTAGTAGGTAAAGCCAACCTGTATACCATATGTATAGCCCATACCAAAACCGTAATCGTACTTAGACATATAAGTGTAGGTAGAATCGGGTAATGATTTATACTTGCTGTAGTGCAATGAACCATCATTAACTGTTGTCATCATACCTACCTGTGCCCCAAAGTTGATGTTTGCTTTGTTATAGGTGTTGTACCGTGTGTATAAAGGAAGAACGAAATTAATACCTACAGACTCATTTATAGCGCGATCGGCAATAAGGAATGTTATCTCTCTTGGTTTCAGTTGAAGACCATACTGATCATTCAGATTCCAGGTACCATAGCTTTCCCATCTGCGGCAGCCTAAATCAAGATTGATCATCCAATGCGGATTGAAATAATAGTTGAACCTGAAAGAATAATCGGGAACTGTATTGGTTCTTGTGCCCTGGTAATTGGTAGCAGGACCTAGTGGCCTGGTAAAACCGCTGGACCCGGCATTGAGGCCTACTTCCCAACTATAATCGGGAGGTAGATTCTGTGCAAACACACCACCCGCCATGACCAGAAAAGTGGCCGCGGTGATTAAAAATGCCTTCATACGAGTAGCAATTTTTAGAAATTAGTTTCAAATCTAAGTAAAATTTTGCTTGAAAGAAAGTAAATGCATAAAAATATCGGAATATAGTGGCTATAATATTGCAGATACAGGCCGGCAGCATGTGAGTAATTGATTTTGGACTTAATTGCCGACGGGCAGGCATAATATGGATTTGGTGATGTGAAATCATAAATTGAGCATTAAAAATCAGGTTTTTTGTTTTCCTGACTGTTCAGAAAGTGGTATTGTTTTTCAAAGAATTGTATAAACCCGGGTTCAAAAACCAGACAATTTCTGCTTGGGTGAACGCATAATGAATGCCTCTATAAGATTGTGCCAGGGTTAAATTTTACCACAAGAGACACTAAGGTAAACACAAGGGAATCAAGGGAATTCACTTAGATGGGTTAAGGGTTTTTTGCGGCTAAAATAAGTATGAGAATATGGATTGGTGAAATTGAGTTTCTATGATAGTACTGTTTTTGATCTATGATAGACCGTATACGTTACTTTGCCTTTTTACTTGGTTTTTATTAGATACAGATTGGGGCTTTTGTTCGTTTTGTAGCGGCGCGTCAGCGCCGCGTGTATTTGCATTTGTATGCTTAGATGGAATGTAGGATAGCTTAATATGGATATCTTCTTTCCCTACAGAGATCTTGTCTTTTATTGTTTCTACTATTGTTCTCTTGGCTTCAAAATCCAGTGTGCCCCAATGTGCATACAAATCATTGGCATCACTTAAGACAACATCACTTGAACGATACTGGATTTTTAGAAAGTCAATTTCTGCCTGAAGTTCAGGTAATTGGTTATTCAACTACATTAACCGAACTTCCAAAGGTTTATGTTTCTCTTGGAACAATTCCTTTGTCAGTTCATTGTTTATTCTCATATCATTGAAAATGTCGATTTTCTTTAAAAGTGAATCGCGTTCTTTGAAAATTGTTGAAAGCAGAGTTTCTTTTTCCTGCAATTGCACATCAAGTTTTTCGAGATATTCTGAAATTGTAACTCCGGAAAGCAAGAATGTTTTCAGTTGATCATGATATATTTCCTCAATATCTGCTGTAACGATTCTGTTGTTACAATTTGCACACCGGTAGGTTGGCTGTTTTCCAGCATGAAAGACATACATTTTTTTATTACAGTCTGCACAAATAACATACCCGGCAAGGAGATGCTTAGGTCTTGGGCCAGGTTTCTTGTTCTTAATTGGACCATAGTCCAGTTTGGCCTTATCGGTATGCCGATCTTTGTCGGCTTTCTATCATACCTTATTGTTCAGTTTAAAACATTCAATGTAAAGCTTATCGCCGCTCAGGTACTGGTATTTGCCCTGGGCTTCATGGTACTTTCCGTTGAGTTCTTACAGAATATTACCTCTGTCCACTACGTAATAATATTCACCCTCATATTCGTGCTCATTCTTGGTGCGGTGCTCATAAAAAGTGTAAAACGAGAAATACAGCAACGTGAACATTTGGAACAGCTTACGACTGAACTTGAGGCATCACTGCGGCAGCGTGAAAGCCTTACCCATTTGATTACGCATAAGATAAAAGGAGTGCTTACACGATCTAAAGCAGTGTTTTCTGAAATGGCTGATGGAACGTTTGGTGAACTTACTCCGGAACTCAAAAAGATTGCTCAGCAAGGACTGGAATCTGATATTGAGGGTGTACAAACTATTGACCTGGTACTCAATGCTGCCAACCTTGCTAAAGGGACTATTAAGTTTGATATGAAGACCGTTGACCTCAAGGCTATTGTTATGAAAATATCTGATGAAAAGAAGGCGGCGGCAGAGGCCAAGCATCTTAGTTTGGAGACCAATATTTCATATGGATCATATCTGGTGTATGGTGATGCATTTTGGTTGACTGAGGTGGTCCGGAATTTGGTTGATAACGCAATCAAATACACCCTTGAGGGAAAGGTAACAATTAGGCTGGAGCAGAATGGTTCTAAAAACCTATTTTCTGTTACTGATACCGGTGTTGGAATTTCGCCTGAGGATATGAAGAACATGTTTAAAGAAGGTGGCCGAGGTAAAGATTCGGTTAAGATTAATCTGAATTATAAAATAATTAGATAATATAGTTAAGTTATATAATTTTATAGCTAACTAAATTATTAAATTATGAAACAAACTTTTAAGAAAAATTGGTATTTTTACCTCTTGGATTTATTGCCAATATTGATGGTACACTTAATTTCTTCCAACGATTTACATTTAAAACTATCGACATGCACACTATTAGTATATTCATTCATTATTTAATGTCAGTATGCATTTATCCAATTGTCGCTTATTTATTTATATATCACTTAAAAATAGTTAGGCAACAAAAAGATGAAATAAAATTACTCAAGGGCTCAATTTCATCACTATTAAACGTGGCAAAAATAAGGGGGGCAACTAATGTAATTGGAGAGGGGGTGATTTTTGATGCTGACAGATTTATAAACAATCTTAATGTCAAAATGCACAATGAATGGAATCATGAAAAACTAAAACCTGAAATACAAAATAAAATAGATTCTTTCATAGATGAAATAAAATAATAATGAACCTAATAGAAATTTCCGAGAAATTCCCAAATGAGATAGACTGTATAGAACATGCAGAAAGGGTAAGATTTGGTAATAAACCAAAGTGTGCTTATTGTGGCTCAAAAACTCTTTCTAAAAGAAATTCTGACTTTCGGCACAGGTGCAAGGATTGCAAAAAAGGTACTGCTGTAACTGTAAATACCCATCTACATAATACCCGAATCCCTTTAAAGACGTGGTTTTACGCAATTTCTGTAATTACGGATGCAAAAAAAGGAATGAGCGCATTACAACTGCAAAGGAATATATCTGTAAGCTATCCCACCGCCTTTAGGCTATATCATAAGTTGAGGGCTGTAATGATGGAAGAAAATAAGAATATTGATGAACTTTCGGGAATTGTAGAAATGGATGAAGTTTTTATAGGCGGAAAACCTAGAAAAATGAACACCCCACATATAACATTTGATAGTGAAAACCCCAATGTAAGGATAGCCGCTGCCAAAGGAAAAACACGCAAAGAATTAGATGACCAAATAGA
The DNA here is from genome assembly GCA_903903635.1 of uncultured Bacteroidota bacterium. Lineage (GTDB taxonomy): Bacteria > Bacteroidota > Bacteroidia > Chitinophagales > Chitinophagaceae > Nemorincola. Next base: position 32,389 of record CAIUZK010000247.1, on the reverse strand, counting down.
ATATTTGGAAAATGCAGGTTGGGATTTCTCCCCGATGGGACACAACAGAGCCAATATAGATGCCAAGAATCAAAGAGGCGCAAGGGGGGCAGGTAGAATCCCAGTTGTGGGTATTGTTCAAAGAAATGGAAATGTAATTGCCACAGTTATGGAAAATCTAACCTATACCAACTTAAAGGATATGGTTAAAAAGTACGTGGCTGAAGATGAAAGTGTATTGATTACTGATAATTACGCTGGCTATAATTCCATGAAAAAAATAATTGAACATCTGAAAATTGACCATAACCAGCTATACAGTTACAAAGGAGTAAACAGTAATACAATAGAATCTTTTTGGGCAATTATAGAACGTGGAATTATGGGGCAATATCATAGCGTAAGCCCTAGAATGTTACCTAACTATGTGGCTGAATTTGTGTACAAGTACAACAACCGAAAAGATAATGAAGGAATGTTCCATGAACTTATATACAAGCTATTGCAACCAATTAATTTATAGTTCCGATTTTTCGGACCTAATCGCCTGATTATCAATAAAAATCTGCGCAACAAAATATTTCTTGCGCAGTGTGCAATTCTATAAATATTCAGAACTATTTTATCTATTATGAATACCAATTTAGGATTACACAAAACTCATGTACCAAAATTTCAGCAATGTACCCCACATTACCGCATTACCCCCACATTACCGCATTACTCCCACATTACCTCAACCACCACTTTTACCCAATTAACCGTATTTTTGAACTTTCCTACTCGAAAAATATTTTACTAATGAAATCACAGATCAATATTCAGATAGAACTGGCAGAAGACAGAATGCCGGAAAACATACAATGGATTGCTCCCGATGGCGGTGTAAGAGACTGGCAAAACGCAAAAGCATTTCTACTCGGCTTGTGGAACGGAGAAGCGAAAGAAGCCCTCCGCATCGACCTGTGGACCAATAAAATGATGGTAGACGAGATGAACGACTTTTTCTACCAGACATTCTTTGGCATGTCTGACACCTACCTCAGGGCTACCAACAACCAGGAATTGGCCGCCGAGATCAAGGAGTTTGCCAAAACATTCCTCAAAAAGGCATCGGCGGGAATGGAGCAGGCAGGCAAATAATTCAGGTTCACAACATTTTGCTTTGTTAACTGCCCGATACCAACCATATTAGTATGCCCCGATACCTTTGGGGTGATTAATAAAACAGTAAAACTGAAATAACATGACTCTCGAAGAAAAAGTAATGGACGAACTCAAGAATGCAATGCGTGCAAAAGATGAAGCCGCCCTGCGTTCACTCCGCGCTATAAAGGCCGCGATTATCATTGAGAAAACTTCCGAAGGCGCAAACGGTGCAATCAGCGAAGCTACCGAAATAAAAATGCTCCAGAAACTGGCCAAGCAACGCCGCGACTCCCTCGAAATATTTGAGAAGCAAAACAGGGAAGACCTCGCCGTAAAAGAAAGAGAAGAACTGGCTATAATCGAAAGATTTCTCCCTAAGCAGATGTCTCCCGATGAACTGCGCACCGAGGTAAAAGCCATCATCGATCAGGTGGGCGCCAAATCGCCTGCCGACATGGGCAAAGTTATGGGTGTAGCCAGCAAGAAGCTTGCCGGCAAAATAGATGGAAAGGCAATATCGGATATGGTAAAACAATTACTGGCTCAGTAATTACTGATTCAGAGTAGAATACAATGCTGAGCTGCACCTTGTGCGGCTCAGCATAATCTATATCCTGAAAGAATCCGCATCTGTTTTTCACCTTCCATTTATAGCACATCATGATACTCGACGTCATTGGCATTATACTCATCCTCCTCTTTTTTATCAGGGGATACATAAAGGGTATCATACTTGCTGCCTTTTCAGTATTGGCCATTTTGCTGGGTATCCTTTGTGCGCTTAAGCTATCTCATACCCTGGCAGCCTGGATGCTGGAGAAGGGCTATGTATCAACAGGCTGGGTGCAGATACTCAGTTACATTCTGTTGTTTATAGTCGTGGTACTTGTGGTTCGCCTCATCGCCAAACTGATAGAAAAAGCCGTTGAAGGAATGATGCTGGGCATAGTCAATAAAATATTGGGCGGCCTGCTTTATGCCTTTCTGGGCGCGGTGTTCTGGAGCTCCCTGTTATGGATTGGCAGCCATATGCATATTATCGCTCCCGAAACAATAGCGGCTTCCAAAACATTTTCATCATTGTCGCGCATTGCCCCATGGTTTTTTGAGCAGGCAGGCAAGATGCTGCCATTTGCCAAAGACACCTTCAGCAACCTGGAGCATTTCTTCGATACCGTAAACCAGAAAATACCGGAACATGTGGGTACTCATTGATAACTATGATTCCTTCACCTACATATTGCTTCATTACCTGCTGCAAACAGGCAACGACTGCAAGGTATACCGCAACGATGAGATCACCCTGGAGCACTTAATAGCCCTCAACCCCTCCCGCATCATCATCTCACCCGGCCCCGAAACACCCATGCAGGCAGGCATCACAATGCAGGTGATAGAGCATTTCCACAGGCATACGCCTATCCTTGGAGTATGTCTTGGTCATCAGGCGCTGGGAATGTTTTTTGGAGCAAAGCTTATTCATGCGCCATACCCCATGCACGGCAAAACCAGCGCCATCACTCATAATAACCATGAATTGTTTAAAGGTATTCCATCGCCTTATACTGTTATGCGCTACCACTCACTTTCCGTCACCGGTTTCGAAGGAACAGGTCTTATAGCCACAGCCCATACCACCGATGGCGCCATCATGGCGCTGGCACATAAAGAGTATCCCTGCACCGGCGTACAGTTCCATCCCGAATCAATAGGCACAGAACACGGATTGCAACTACTCAAAAACTGGGCTGATATTACCTGACTTTATTGATTATTACCTTTTTACTGAAATAAAAATTGTTAATTTTGCACCACTTTATACAAACAAAATTCTGAAGAAAGCAACATATATATTGCTGGTCATGTTAATACTCCTTCAATCCGGTGGACTATTATTTTATTACCAGGCACAGCAGTATCTTATGAAGCAGCACATGCTAAAGGTTGTTCATAACCCCAATTCATTAACAACAAAACTATCGCTTTCATTCGTTGATTATCAGAGTGCCACCATCAATCAGCATGAGATCAGCCTGCATGGAAAACTATATGATATAAAAGATTTGAAAATTGTAAAGGATAAAGTTGAATTGGAGGTGATCAATGATACAGGCGAGGAGAATATTATTGATGATATCTCAGAAACAGTAAGTAAAAATGAAGATAGTAAAAGTAAAGATGTAAACGGGAAATTAATCGAATTCCTTGGCCTCTTCTACATCGTTCCATCTATTCCAACATGGCATTGCTTTTCTGGAGATGCTGATAATGAATACAATTGCTACCACGAATCTGGAGTTTCCAGAACCCCCGAAAAATATGTGCCTCCACCTGAAGTAATATAAACAAACAAATTTTGACTAATTACAAAAGGCAACCTGGTAAAGGGCATGCCTATTACTTAATTTATATTTCTTCAGAAAATGAAACTACATTACTATATACTGGCCGCAGTCGGACTGATGCAGTCAGAAACACTTTTTGCACAAAGCACAAATCCAGACAGCACACAAACTAAAATAACATTGGAGGAATCAGTTATTTCAGCCAATAAAATCACAGAAACAAAAAAAACAGTAGCACAACAGGTTTTGGTGCTGGATAAGAATGATATAGAGAAAGCACAGGCACAAACCACTGCTGATCTGCTGGCCAGTACAGGCAGTATTTTCGTACAGAAAAGCCAGTTAGGCGGCGGCAGTCCGGTTATCCGGGGTTTTGAAGCAAGTCGCATCCAATTGGTCATTGATGGTGTGAAAATGAATAATATCATTTACCGTGCTGGTCATCTTCAGAACAGTATTACAACTGACAATGCTATTTTCGACAGAATGGAGATTCTATATGGACCTTCATCCACTATTTATGGCAGCGACGCCCTTGGTGGTGTTATTCATATGTATACCAGGAAGCCTGTATTTTCGACAGATGGTAAGTTATTGACGAAAGTAAATGCTTTTACCAGGTTTGGCAGTGTAAACAATGAACTTACCGGGCATGCAGATATCAATCTTGGAGGAAAGAAACTGGCCTCACTTACATCCGTTACCTATTCTTCATTCGGAGATCTGAAAGGTGGTGCATCACAAAATCCGCTATATGATACTGCATACGGAGTCAGGCCTTTTTATGTGAAAAGAATAAATGGCATTGACTCATTGGTAAAAAACGACAACAAATATGAGCAGATTCAAACCGCTTATTCGCAGTACGACATCATGCAAAAGTTTGCATTTAAGCAGAACGACCATATTACACATGGGGTCAACTTCCAGTTCTCAAATTCTTCTGATGTTCCCAGGTACGACAGGTTAACTGATCCTTCAGGTACAGTACTTAAATCTGCTGAATGGTACTACGGTCCTCAAACCAGGCTAATGGCTGCTTATGACCTGAATATTACAGATACTGCAAAGTTTTTCAGTGGCATACATGCCGGCATCAACTACCAGGGAATTGAAGAAAGCCGACACAACAGGAATTTCGGATCAAGCAAACTAAACCACCGCATAGAAAATGTAAATGTTATGGGTTTCAATCTTGATTTGCAAAGAGTTGTCAGGCAACATAATTTCAGGTTCGGAGTTGATGGACAATACAATTCGCTTAAGTCAACAGCCAACCAGGACAATATCACCACAGGTACTTCTGTATCACTTGATACAAGATACCCTGATGGAGATAACACCCTTTCCAATGTCGCCATTTACGGATCGCACACCATGAAGATCAACGACAAATTTACACTAACCGATGGTTTAAGGTTTGGCTTTATTTCGCTGCATTCAACCTTTGTCGACACTTCATTTTTTCACCTGCCATACAACAAAGCCGACCAGAGTAATCCTGTTTATTCGGGAAGTATAGGTGTAATCCATACGCCAAATGATAAACTTAAATTGTCGCTCATGGTATCAACCGGCTTTAGAGCGCCTACAGTTGATGACCTTAGTAAGGTATTTGAGTCAGCTCCAGGCGCACTCATCGTGCCAAACAAAGACCTCAAGCCTGAGAAAACAGTCAACACGGAATTTGGAATGGCTAAGCTTTTCAGTAACAAAACAATCTGGGAGGCAAATGTTTATTATACCATGTTCATGGATGCAATAGTTACTGACAGGTTTAAATACAATGGCGCAGATTCCATTATGTACGATGGTTCTATGAGTATGGTATTAGCAAATCAGAATAAGGAGCAGGCATATATCTATGGTTTTTCCACTAGCGTAAGATCACAGTTAAGCAAAAATTTTCTATTGACATTTGGCTTGAATTATACTTATGGACGCATAAAAACTGACAGCACCGCATATCCTCTGGATCATATTCCACCTGTAATGGTCAAATTAATGTTGTCATATCATAAAGATAAATGGGATGGCAATTTCTTTGTTGATTATAACAGTGCAAAAGAGCTTAAGAACTATTATTTGAATGGTGAGGATAATGAACAGTATGCGACCAAGGATGGAATGCCAGCGTGGTTTACAGCCAACCTGCATTTGTCATATAAAGTGCATAAACTGATTACACTGCAAGCCGGAATCGATAATATTATGGATACTCAATATCGCACTTTTGCAAGTGGTATCAATGCTCCTGGTAGAAATATTTTCGGAGCTATCCGTTTCCACTATTAAAAAGGATACATGTAAGTTAATTAAAAAAGGAAGGTGCTTCAATAACTAAATTGAAGCACCTTCCTTTTCAAAATTCTAAAATAAATATAGCTTACCTGCCCGGCTTTAACAACGTCTGGTAGTCCGAAGGATGGGTAATCAGGGCCAATGCTTTATCCAGCTCCTTATCATACTGCAGGCCTTGCGCTAAACGGCCACGTACATAATAATAACGGGAAGCAATCTCATTTTCAAGCATGTGCTTAACTTGTTCTTTATGTTTCAGCAGGTCCTGCTTTTTATCGTGCGATAGCTTGTTCTTCAGCGATTCAAACTGATCTTTGGCATCATCGTAATACTTCTCTCTTATAGCCATGCGCTTAAGCGAGTCGAGAGCTTCTTCAGTTTCAGTTTTGTAGGAGTAGTCTTTGTTCTCCAGCCATTTTGCAAACTGGTTAAATTCATCATCTGTCAGCGAGAACTTACTGGCCACAGGTATTGAGGTATGTTTGCTGGCATATTCGGTAGCATAATCAAAGAGGTAGTTCTTGGTGTAGAGCGTAACAGCAATAGTGCTCATGGCGTCGTCCTTAATATGCACATCAGGTTCTACACCGCCTCCGCTGCGCACTGTGCGGCCCAGCTTGGTCTTATACGATTTTTTCAGCGAGTCGGGCATATTACCCACGCTGCCATCAGGGTTGCGATGGGCATAATCGATAGCCTGTATACAACGGCCGCTGGGAGTATAATAACGGGCAATGGTCAGCTTGAGGCGGGCATTAAAACCAAGAGGCCTTGTCACCTGCACCAGCCCTTTACCATACGAGCGTTCGCCTATGATCACGCCACGGTCCAGGTCCTGCATAGTGCCGGCCACAATCTCAGATGCGGATGCGGAAGAATGATTGACCAATACAGTTAGTGGCAGATCTTTATTCCAAACCAATCCGGGTGTACGGTATTCCTTATCCAGATCCGGAACCTTGCCCTTGGTACTCACCACAAGCTGGTTCTTGTCTACAAAAATGTTGCAAATGGCGACAGCCTCATCCAGCAGTCCGCCGGGATTATTCCTGAGGTCAAGCACAAGACCCTTAAGGCCTGGCTGTAAACGTTGAAGGCTATCGAATGCATCCTTAACCTGGCGGGCACATCCCTGGGTAAACTGGGTAAGCCTAACATAAGCTATGTTATTTTGCTCGCCTATCAGGCTGTAATAAGGGACACTGGAAATTTCAATCTCCCCGCGGGTTATCATTTTATGAGATTCAGTATGGGTAAATGCATCTTTTACCATAACATTGATCTGGGTACCTGGTGAGCCTTTAAGCAACAAACTTAGATCATCAATGGACTTTCCTTTTATAGGCTGGTTATCGATAGTCTCCAGCAGGTCTCCCGGATGCAAACCAGCTTTCTGGGCCGGGCTGTTCTCATACACATCGCCAATGTATATATCATCGCCTTTTTTGCGCATGCTGGCGCCTATACCGCCATACTTGCCGGTAGTCATGAATTCGTACTCCTCAATATCTGATTCAGTAATGTAGTTGGTATAAGGATCGAGGTCCTCCAGCATGGCGTCTACCCCGGTTTTCACCAATTTTCCCGGCTCAATAGGATCTACATAATAGGTATTCAGTTCCCGGAACAGGTTGGCATAAATATCAAGGTTCTTCGAAATTTCAAAATAAGGGTCATTGGTCCTTGCATGAATAAAGAAAAATGCCACTGCGGCCACAACTATTCCAGCCAGGAATCCTTTCACATTTTTTATTTTTTTCAGAAAAATCATCGCACTTCGGGTGTTTTATATAACAAAGCAATGTACGAAGATAAAACCTTTCGGAAAGCCATCTTAATAATAAATTGGCTATAAATACGCAGGAATTGTTATAAATATGGTAATTTGTATCCTGATAAATCTTGTTAGCGTTATCTGTGATTTTTAACGTTCAAAAAACCAGCACGGTTTGAATATGATAACCAGGACCATTAGTATTCTCGTTTTACTTGTTTGTGTTACTACCGGTTTGCTGGCGCAGAAACCATTTACTGAAGGGGTAATTGTATACCAGGTTAAGATGGGCCCTGATAATCCCGAAATATCTCCCGGAACATTTACAGTGACAGTGAAGGGTGGACAGATTAAGAAAGAAATGAAACTTAATGGACAGGAGTCCATTATCATCATCAATTGCCTTACCAATAAAGTCTACTCCCTTCAGAACCGTAATAACAAAAAGTATGCTATTGAATTGAGCATGGATGATATGGTAAAGGAGCAGGTGCGATTCAAGGGGTTTACTATTAAGAATGAATACAACGATAATAAAAAAATAGCCGGTTTTGCAGTGAGCATGGGCAATGCAGCATACCGGGATGGTACAACTACCCTCGTATCTTATACTAAAGAATGGAAGCCCGCCCAAACAATTACATTCGATCGTTTCCCTGGCGCGTTGTTTCTGCCGCTTGAATTTTTGTATAAAAATGAATCCGGACTTACAATGAAATTTCTGGCAGAAAAAGTTGAGCCCGGACCTGTAGAAAATGCTATTTTCAGAATACCGGCTGATTACAAATTAATCAGTTATTCAGAGTATAAGGAACTAACAAAGTAAGCTGCCGTTATCTTTGATTTATGCGGATAAGCTGACCTGCATATTATTTGGTGTATTCGCTCAAAAAATGTTCGTAAGCGCCTCTCCAGCCTTTCCACTCTGAAGCTGTTCCTAGTGAGAAATTATGAAATACGGCAGTAATTGTAGTGCCTGTTTTCCTGGCTATTTTGCACATGGCATCCAGTTTTTCAAAGGCCTCTCCCGGACTCAGTTTAGCTTCATAAAAGGCTGTAGAATCCATAAAACAGAATGGATGAATACGAAGATTGGTTACAGTTTCATTTTGCAGGTCATACCAAAAAAAAGAATTGCCGGTTGCAGCCCTGAAACCCAGGTAAGCGCCATAGCCCATGCTGTAGTCTTCCTTAATCCCGTTTTTGATAAGCAGGCGGTAAGTATCGGGCGTTTTAACCCTGATATAATGTTGCCGTGATATCGTCACCGCCTTACCCGAGATCTGTTCAAGTATTTTCTTCTCTCTGGTTAATGTATCTCCTTCATTGGAATAATACGAGGGATGAACGCCAATAACCCCATCCCTTACAATGTTTTTAATCACCCTGATCATGGCAGGATGTTCCGGATGGATATTTTTATCAAAGGCAGTGGTTTTAAAAGCAGCCAGAATAAAATAGATGGGCTGGCAACCATATTCTTTATGCAGTTGCCTCAGCCACCTGAATGAATCGTAAGGGTCCTTTTGTTTTTTCTTAAGTACCTGTGTCCGTTCATTGATCTGGCCCACATCCATTTTCATCATTGCTCTGATATAAGCCCCCACAATACGTTTTATGCCTTTATGCAGGTGGGAGTATGCCATATCTATATCATAGGTAGGCTGAAACAGGAAATGTGTATCTTTTTGTTTTACTCCGGGAACGTTATGTAAAGCCTGTTTGAATGCCCATATCCACTCATCCACCAGAGGCCGCAACAGCCATCCGTTTTTATAGAGTATACTGAAGCTTGCTGGATATCGTCCATGTTTATCAGGTGCATAATGATCATACTCCTCATACCTGGATAGCATGAAAAAGATAGCTGAAAAAAGATCGAATGGCAGTGTGTAGTCTTCAGAACTGTAGGCGAAAATTACCGGTAAGTCGTTCCACTTACCCGGTTGAGTATCCATTTTAGTAAATCCTTTGTTCCATAACAATCCGATGTCCGGAATAGAAATACTGTTGGCAACTGGTTTTCCGTAGGTTATTGAATAGGGTAGATCAGCTATTTCATCCTCCTTATGCGTGATTCTATAGTTAAGATGTAACCGCTCTTTGAGCAGCCAATCCAAAACGAATTTCAGACGGTTGCTGTTTGCTGTTGCATATACTACTATAGTCTCCATGATGCAGTTAATTTTGTTTGCGGTCCTTCCACATCTTATTGAATGATTTTTCAGCAAAATGTATAGGGCCACGATCTCTGCACCAGCTTTCTTTAAAAATTTTATTCACTACTTTATCCTTTAAACCACTACCCGCCGCATTAAGCAGCTTCCTGCTCAGCATGGCACGTTGCCATAAACTCCAGGAAAAATTCTCAGAGTTTTTGTTCAAACGCTTTTCAGCAAATAGGGCCCTGTTCTCCAGCAGCATGCCATGTATGTTTATCTTAAGGGGGCACACTTCTGTGCAATTGCCGCAGAGGCTGGATGCATAACTGAGGTGTTTGTATTCTTCGAGTCCGCTGAGGTGAGGCGTAATAACAGATCCTATGGGTCCGCTGTAAGTAGCGCCATAGGCATGACCACCGATATTCTTGTAAACCGGGCATGCGTTGAGACATGATCCGCAACGAATACAGTACATACTCTCCCTTACCTCTTTCATAAGCAGGTTGGTGCGGCCGTTATCCAGTAGTATCACATACATTTCCTCAGGGCCATCTGTTTCATATGCACCCCGGGGACCAGTAAATATTGAATTATAAACAGTAAGCTGCTGACCCGTGCCATACGTAGCCAATAAGGGCCAGAAAAGGTTAAGATCGTTTACTGAAGGCAGCAATTTCTCAATTCCCACAATTGAAATCTGGGTTGCAGGGAAAGTAGTACAGAGGCGAGCATTACCTTCATTTTCGGTTACACAAACGCCACCAATATCGGCCAGCAGAAAGTTGCCACCGGTTATTCCTACCTGTGCCGTAATGTATTTCTCTCTCAGATTTTTCCGGGCAATTTTGGTTATTTCAGGAGGAGATAAATTTGGCTCTGTACCGAGTTTATCATGAAAAACTTTTGCAACATCCTCTTTGCTTTTATGCATTGCGGGTGTTACTATGTGATAGGGCGGTTCTCCATCCAGTTGCTGAATATATTCTCCAAGATCAGTTTCCACCGATTCAATGCCATTCCGGGAAAGAAAATCATTTAGGTGAATTTCTTCAGTCACCATCGACTTAGCCTTAACTACCTGAGTGGTATTCTTTTCCCTGCAAATCTGCAAGATGGCATGCAGGGCATCATCGGCATTTTCAGCCCAGATTACTTTGCCACCGTTAGCCGTAAATTTTTTCTCAAACTGCTCCAGGTATTTATCCAGATTTTCAATGGTCTTCCATTTAACATTCTTTGCCCTTTGGCGGGCAACGTCAAGGTTGGCAAACTGCTGCTTACCCTTTACTACACTATCATTATATTTCTGGATATTGAACGCAACCTTTCGCTTATGCTCCAGGTCATTAGCTTTCACTTTACTTTTTGCAAGAAAAACACTTTGTCGGTCAGTCATATTTTCACTAAAAGATCCCTGCCTGGCAGGAGTTAAACCAATATAATCCAATTAGAAACCAGGGCATATAGCACACCATATCCAATTATTCAGATTGAATCATTGCTAAAATAGTCTAGGGGCGGTCTGCTATTACAAACATACATAATAAATTGGGAATATGGAAGTATTAGCCCAAAGTTGGACATCGGTTGCTAATGTAAAAAAATATTCAGAATGGACACCAATCTTCTGCCTGCACTCTCGCTGCAGTTAATGCAAATCATAATAAACAGCCTTAATATCACCTAAAACCCATCACAAAAACCCGCAATCTGACAACTCACAAAAACGAAGAGGTATCCATAACATATACCCGGCAGATAACCAATCAATTAGACCCCAAAAAAAATCTATGACAGACCGCATACGGTCTATCATAGCACGAAAAACACACTGTCATAAAAACTCAATTTTACCAGATCACCCGTACTTCCGACCTTTAGCAGCAAAAATCCGGAATTCATCCTTATAAGGAAGCTTGCGCCCATTGTAGTTGCCTTTGTATCCCTTGTGTTTATTGTAAGAAAATACCCACCGCCATTTTTTTGGCAAAATCGAAAAATAGGACTATTTTAAAATCATAAAACACTATAAAACAATAACTTAAAGCAAATATAGGAACAATAATAATTTCCGGTACCGGAAATAACCGGAAGAAAGCGGAAGTGATCGGAAGCATTCGGAAGGCTGCCGGAAGAAAACGGAAATTGTAAGTTGAACTGTAGTACGCAAGCAATACTGGATAAAATAACCAGCCCCCTACACATCATCAATCTCCACAGTCTCACCCGCTGCTGGCCTTATTAATTCATAGCGTTTGGCAAAGTTGCACCAGTGGCAATTTTCATCGCCGCAGCCCCGGTCAAATTCGTGGTTCATGATGCGGTTGTACACCTCCTTCATTTGCTGGCGCACTATGGCTTCGTCCTGGGCAAATACAGGCACTGTAATTTGCTTGTACTCCCCGTTTTTGTTGGGCTGTATGTAGTCAAACATACCCAGGGTTACCTTGCGGGGCTTGTCTTCCTGGTTTTCCAGCAGTAGTTTGTAAAACACCATCTGGCGCCAGTAGTCGCCACCCAGCGGTTCTTTATCATTTGGCGGCGCCACATTGGCATTAGCCGATTTATCAGGGTCGCCGGTTTTGTAGTCTATCACCTTGCAGGTATCGCCATTCATTTCCAGCTTATCTATTTTGCCGGTTACAGGCACGCCATCTAGCAGGTAGCGGGGCACTTTCAGCTCTATCTCCACATCGGTATGGAAGGTGTTGATGTAATGGTCGTAATAATCGGAAAGAAGCGTATTGCCCTGCTCCATGCGCCGGTCAAACTGCACTGGCGTAAAGCATGAAGCCTCAGAGAACAGCGCCGACCGGAACACATTCAACACTTGTTCTTTGTTCGGGAATACCCCCATATTCTGCTTCATATCTATAAACATGCGCTCCAGCGAGGTATGCACCGCACTACCAAATGCCAGTGCATCATTTTTCTGGAAAGGAACCCGCAGTATATTCTCGTAATAAAAGGCCAGCGGGCAATGCAGGAATTTGGATAACGAACTGGTGCTTAAGGTAAACAACTGCAGTTCGCGTTCAATCCATTGCGCATTGGCCATCTTAATTCTTACCTCCGGCACAGGCTGTATGGCCAGCTCCATAAAGCGCACCAATTCTGCCGATGGCACTGTTTGCACCAGCATATCCTCCTGTTTGCATATCTCATCTGCAAATACCGATTTTTCAATGTTTTTGCCTGCACTGTCGTTATTGGCAAATGATATTTGCAGGTGTTTTTTGGCACGGGTAAGCGCCACATAAAACAACCTGCGGGCTACCTCTGTTTTATTGGTTTTCTGCGCGTCTTCTACTGTGGCAGTTATGGTATCGGGCAGGCGGTATTCGTTATTGCCTCCCTTTTTATCTTCCCAGAAGTTTTTGGTGCAGCCTATCAGAAACACATATTCAAACTCATTGCCCTTGGAGCTATGCGCTGTATAAAAATGTACCCCGTTCTCATTCTGAATAATGCGCTGCAGCGGCAACGAAATGTTTTCATCGTTCATGCGGTTCACCATCTCCAGCAGCCCGGCCGGCTTTATCTTGGGGTTGCGTGAATAGGCATCTTTCACAAACTCAAAGAAGGTGTAAAGAACCTGTATATTCCAGACATGGTCGGTGCTTTGCACCATGTGGGCAACAATGCCTCCTTCGTGCACAATTTTCTCAAGCAGCAGGGGCAGCGGTAGCGATAATTGTTGCTGTTCCCAATTGTCGAGGCAGCGTCCCAACCTGGTCATTGCCTTGGCCGATCTTAGTTGCAGCGACTCCAGCAGCAGCACATCGCATAGCATTAAGCGCCAGCGGGTAGGGCCTTTTTCTTTGCGTATATGTTGCAGGTAAAGGGCAAGCTGTGCAATATCGGTAGGCGAAATGCCAAAGTAAGGCGCATGCATCAGTTCGAAGAGGGCTACCTCTCCTTCAAACGATTTTTTCTTTTCATCTTCCAGGTATTGCAGCACATTAAGTATCTGCTCCACCAGGGGTTCTTTAAGAATATTCACCGGTTTCTTGGCATTGTATGGAATCCCCTGCCGCTCCATGATAGCCATGATATTATCGGCCTGCTTGTGCTGGGCATACAATATAGCTACCTGGTTCAGCGCCACTCCGGTGCGCTGCAGTTCCTGCACCTGCATTACAATGTCGCACTCTTCCTGGGTTACATTGTTGTACACCTTTACTACAGGCGTAATGTTGTTATTGCCCTCCCTGAACCTCTCTGCCGAGGCGATGATCTGCTTATCGAGCTGCAACTCATGAAGCTGGTTGATGAGGCGTTGCTGGTTGTTGCGTATGGAGGCCATAGCCTTATCCAGTATGCTCTGCGACGACCGGTAGTTATGCGGCAATACCACAATCGTGATCGATTCTTTATACCGGTCGAAGAAGTCAACAATGTTCCGGATACGGGCCCCCTGGAATTCGTAAACCCCCTGGTCGTCGTCGCCCACCACAAAAATGTTAGGGTCGTCCCAGTAGGAAGCGAGGTAATTGATTAGTTCATTCTGCGAGCCGTTGGTATCCTGAAACTCATCGACCAGGATAAACTGGTAGCGCTCCTGGTAATTCTGCAGCAGGGCAGGGTTTTGTTTAAAGGCATCAAGTACCCAGATGATCATGTCGTTGAAGTCGTAGCGCCCCGCCTCTTTCATCATTGCTTCATACTTATCGAAAAGCAATGCGGCGGCACGTGTAGATTCCATTTTCCTGGTTTCCTCATTGATCAGGTTTTGTTTCAGGTCCCCCTTCTGGTATCCTTTGCCATTGCGCTGGTAGGTATAGCCATCTTTTTCGGGCAATTCTTTCAGGTAAACATCTATGGAATCTGAAATAAATTGCGAGGTCAGGTATTCCCGTTTCATAACATCAAACAGGCGGCTGATCTTGCCTGCATCGAAATAGATATTGCCACTCAGCTTGCGCAATGGGTGGCCTGAGGGCAGTTCTTCCAGCAGTTTGTAGAGTATTTCGGTTCGTTCCAGGTCGGTGATGGGCTGCAGGGAACGCAGGCTGAAAGATTCACTGTTGTTCTGGATTACATTGTTACAGAAGGCATGAAAGGTATAGATATTCACTTTGTGTGCCGCAGGGCCAATGATCTGAACCAGGCGGCGGCGCATGGAGCTGGTAGCCTCATCGGTATAGGTAAGGCAAAGTATCTCGTGTGGCTGAACCTGTGCCTCACTGCGCATAAGGTTGGCTATGCGCATGGATAAAACCTCGGTTTTACCGGTACCGGGACCTGCAATAACCATTACCGGACCGTAAATATGGTCTACGGCTTCTCTTTGCCGGTCGTTAAGTTTATTATATCGTTCAAGGAAAAGATCTTCGCTGGTGGCCATTTATTTCTATTATTATCCATGAAGTTATGGAGTTTTAAGAAAACAGTAGCCCTGATATCCTGCCTGATTACATTATTTATTTCAATCAATGTTATCTAATTCTATGCTGTACTAAATGAAAAAAGAGAAAATCAATCAGATAGTTATTTTAAAGCATGCGACTTAACATTAAGTTAATATTGGCGTAACATTGGCATAATAAGTGTGTGTTTCCTTTGCAAAAATTTAAACACACACGCAATGAACAAAACAATTACTAAAGTCAGCATCTATTGCTCATTATTTTTAACATTAGCAGGAAATGCTAATGCACAATCTGCAGATTCAACGTTTAAACCAAGCGGAAAATTATGGGGCTATGCTTTCGGCGATCTGGCTTTTAAAGGTGGCGGCGACGAAGCAAACCGTGGTGGTTCAAACCAGTATACAAATATTCCATTGAACAGCAACCTGTTTCAGTGGCGTCGTATTTATCTCGGTTATGATTATAACATCAGTGCGAAATTTTCAGCAGAGTTTTTATTGGCTGCAGAAGATGATTGGGCTGCAGGAACATTAGGCCAGAAAGCTAATGCTACTACTACACCTACAGGATCAACAGCAGGTACATTGGCTTTAGGAAACAACGGTGATGTACTGGTAAACAATAAGTTTGCACCCTATGTAAAGCTGGCAAACATTCGCTGGAAAAACATCTACAAAAATGCAGACCTTATATTCGGCCAGTCAGCAACACCAACCTTTGCAAAAAACGGTAGCGGTATGGCATCAGAGGAAGTTTGGGGATATCGTGCAATTGAAAGGACAATTACGGACGTTCGCCGTACTACATCTTACGATTTCGGTGTTGCTTTACAGGGTAAATTTGATTCTAAGGGCAATATGGGTTATGCTTTAATGGTTGGCAACGGCCAGGGTACAAAACCTGAAAATGATATGTTCAAATCTTTCTATGGTGATGTATGGGCTAAATTTGCCAATAAGAAGATCATCGTAGACCTTTATCAGGATTATACTAAACTGGCTTGGGGCACTTTTGTAAAAGGCTTTAACGGTCCAAGATACAGCGATCGTAACATGACCAAATTATTTGTTGCTTATTCTGCAAGTAAATTAACTGTTGGCGCTGAAGTATTTATGAACACATTGCTGGGTGATGTAGTTGTAACCGGAAAGGATGGCAACACTTACTACCGTACCACAAGTGCAATGGGCGTATCTGTATTCGCAAAGGGCCGTATTACTCCTGAGAAACTGGGCTTCTTCGCACGTTTCGACAATTATGATCCAAGTGGTAACCTGAGCAACATTGCAAGCGAGAAGAACACTGCAAGTTATTCAGCTTCTACTTCACAGTATGCACCAAATACAAAGGAAATGTTCACAACATTTGGTATCGATTATACTCCGATCAAGAATGTGCACATTATGCCAAACATCTGGTTGAATACTTATAACAGTGCATTGGACGTAGCTGGTAAAAATTCTGCAGGTACTACTTATGCAAGCATGGATAAAGCAAACGTAACCGGTATTAAAGGTACGGATGCCGTTTACCGTTTGACTTTCTACTATGTATATGGTAAATAATACCCCTTAAACTTTTAAATAAAAAGATATGAAATCGATTAAGATTATAGCAGTTGCAGTAGTGGCAACCATCGTGACCGGTGGCATGATGCTTACAGGATGTAACGGTAGCGGATCAGGAACAGGAGCAAAATCAGACAGCACAGAAAACACCATTCTGGGAGCAGGCGCTACTTTTCCTTATCCATTGTATTCAAAAATGTTTGCTGAATATAATAAGGCAAATGGATTGAAGGTAAACTATCAGTCAATAGGATCTGGTGGCGGCATTCAGCAGCTTACATCCAAAACAGTTGATTTTGGCGCTTCTGATGCAACATTGAATGGTAAGCAGGACTCTGCTCTTTCTGCACCGGTTGTGCATATCCCAGCTACGTCTGGAGCAGTAGTTATCACTTACAATCTGCCGGATTTTAAGGATACCCTTAATTTCACTCCTGAGATCGTTGCCCGGATATTTTTGGGTGAGATCAAGAAATGGAATGATCCTAAGATCGCTGCTGTAAACAAGGGTGTTAAGTTGCCTGCAACTGATATCCAGGTGGCGCATCGTTCGGATGGCAGTGGTACTACCAATATCTTTACAACTTACCTGAGCAAGGTAAGCCCTGAGTGGGAATCAAAAGTTGGTAAAGGTTCTGCAGTTAACTGGCCGGTGGGTCTTGGTGGAAAAGGAAATGAAGGTGTTGCTGGTAGTGTAAAACAAACACCAGGCGGAATAGGTTATGTTGAGCTTGCGTTTGCTTCACAGAATAATATGGCTTATGGCAAATTGCAGAACAAGGCTGGTAATTTCATCCTGCCAAGTATTGCAAGTGTAACTGCTGCTGCCAATATTGAAATTCCTGCTGATGGTAAAGTATCCCTTACCAACACTGATGCAACTGATGGTTATCCTATATCAGGTTTATCATGGGTATTGATCTACAAAGAGCAGAAATACAATGACCGTAGTCTGGATAAAGCTACCAAAATGCTGAAACTGATACAGTGGATGATACATGATGGTCAGCAGTATAGCGGAGCGCTTAATTATGCACCACTTTCGGCTAAGGCAGTAAGTGTAGGAGATGCAATACTGAAAACGGTTACCTATGATGGTAAACCAATATTGCAGTAATCTCCAACAAAATGCCATAAATGGAAACTTCAATTGATAATAATTTAATTACCCGTTCCGAGAATATTCTGGAACGGGTAATTACTTCTGCCAAAATACGGGATGCAGTGAAAGGTATAAAGAGAATAAAGCGTTCGCATCGCCAGATACGGGCAGAAAATGTTTTCAGAAAAACAATTGTTATCGTTGCTCTTCTCATGGTTGTACTGGTGTTGGGTATAATGCTCACACTTGTTCTGCAATCCATATTATCTATTAAAACCACCGGCCTTGCCTATCTGTGGGGCAAGACCTGGGACCCTGTGCAGGATATCTTCGGAGCATATCCTTTTTTGCTGGGTACATTGCTCACCTCTTTCCTGGCGTTATTTATTTCTATTCCTTTTTCGTTTGCAGTAGCTATTTTCCTCGGTGAATATTATCCTAAAGGATGGCTGCCCAACCTGCTGAAGAACACTGTAGAACTTATTGCTGCGGTACCATCCGTAATTTATGGATTCTGGGGTCTGGCGGTTCTTGTGCCCATTGTAAGGAGCCTTGAAACGAAAATAAATGTGGCGCCGATAGGATTGGGGATATTTACCTCATCACTTATTCTGGCGGTAATGATCATTCCTTATGCGGCATCACTGGGACAATCTATGATAAAGATGGTGCCTGCCAATCTGAAAGAAGCAGCCTATTCATTGGGTGCAACAAGATGGGAAGTGATCAGGAGTGTTATTTTACCTTATACTAAATCGGGTTTATTTGCAGGAGTTCTTTTGTCACTGGGCAGGGCGCTGGGTGAAACCATGGCGGTGACCATGGTGATAGGAAATACAAGCCTTATCCCAAAAAGCATTTTTGCACCCGGAAATACAATGGCCAGTGTTATAGCCAATGAGTTTACCGAAGCAGACCATCCTGTGTATTTATCAGCGCTGATTGAACTGGGGCTGGTGCTGTTTTTAGTTACAGTTGTGATCAACATGATCGGAAAGAGACTTACCAAGAAATTTACAAACTAATATTTTATGAG
Organism: uncultured Bacteroidota bacterium; assembly: GCA_903903635.1. Classification (GTDB taxonomy): domain Bacteria; phylum Bacteroidota; class Bacteroidia; order Chitinophagales; family Chitinophagaceae; genus Nemorincola. Next base: position 13,601 of record CAIUZK010000247.1, on the reverse strand, counting down.
TGTGCAAGTGAAATACCGGATAGGGAAAAGTGTGGGTTTCCAGGTACTGACCATACTCCTTTCCGTTGCCTGCGTGATTCCATTGATCTTTATTCTTATCTATATTATTCAGGCTGGTATTACCAAGATCAACTGGCACTTTCTTACCAATCTTCCCAAGCCGGTAGGCGAAATAGGCGGAGGTATTGCCAATGCGCTTGTGGGTAGCATGATAGTTATTGGAGTGGCCTCTGTGATCGCTATTCCTGTAGGGATACTATGCGGAATTTACCTGAGTGAAAATAAGAATAGCAAACTGGCTTACTGGAGCCGGCTGTGTGTAGATATTTTGCAGGGAGTGCCATCTATTGTCATAGGTATTGTGGCCTATTTCTGGCTGGTAAAGCCTCTGGGTGGTTTCTCGGCTTTATCAGGTAGTGCGGCTCTGGCAGTGATGATGTTGCCTATCATTATCCGTTCCACGGAGGAGACTTTGCTGATGTTACCAGATACCCTGCGTGAGGCAGCTTATGCATTGGGCATGCCTTTTCACAGGGTTATACTCAAGGTTATCATACCTTGTGGTATTAGCGGGATTCTTTCGGGGGTGATGCTGTCCGTAGCAAGGATAGCAGGTGAAACAGCTCCATTGCTGTTTACCGCATTTGGCAACAATTACATGGCTACCAATCTTACCAAACCAATGGAAACCTTACCACACGTCATTTTTACCTATGCCACCAGCCCTTATAATGAGTGGAAAGACCTGGCTTGGGGAGCATCTTGCATGCTGCTGATATTTGTATTGGTATTGAATATATTTACGAAGTTTATAACTAGAAAATGGAAAGTACAATTGTAAAAGCGATTGATTATAATGCTTATTTTGGGGATAATCATGTTGTAAAGAATGTAAACATTGAGATACCGAGAAATAGTGTTGTTGCGGTTATGGGCCCATCGGGTTGTGGTAAAACCACATTTTTGAGGGGAATAAACAGGATGCATGAGCTTATACCGGGCGCTACTGCCAAGGGTAAGATTTTGCTGAATGGCGAGGATGTTATGGAAATGCACCCGATATTTGTTCGTCTGAAGATAGGTATGGTTTTTCAGCGTCCGAATCCGTTTCCGAACCTGAGTATATATGATAATGTAATAGCCGGCTATAAGCTGAATGGTATAAAACTGCCAAAGGCTGAAAAGGATAAAATTGTTGAGTTATCATTATCAAGGGTAGCCTTGTGGAATGAGGTAAAAGACTCGCTGACTAAGAAAGGGTCATTCCTTTCGGGTGGGCAGCAGCAGCGGTTATGTATAGCCCGTGCTGTGGCCATGGAGCCTGAAGTGCTTTTATTTGATGAGCCTACATCTGCACTTGATCCTATTTCTACATCAACAGTTGAAGAATTGTTTCATGAACTGAAGAAAAACTATACCCTCATCATAGTAACCCACAATATGCAGCAGGCAGCCCGCGTGAGCGATAAAACAGCCTTCTTTTATTTGGGAGAACTGGTAGAGTATGATGAAACCAAGCAGATGTTTACCAACCCTACGGATATCAGAACACAAAATTATATTACGGGCAGGTTCAGCTAGGTTTTTAAGTGGATCGTTTCAGGTATATCTGTACTTTTTAAGAGAAACCAAAAAGTCTGTTGGAAATAATGGTTGAAAATGAAAATGAAAAATTATTTTGTATAAAAAGAAATAAACAATACTACAATGACACAGTTTGAAAACGAGATACAGGCGGTAAAGGTGGAACTTGTGAGTATGTGGCACCTTGTAGAATCGCAATTGCAGAAATCCAGAAATGCCCTGTTCAATTTTGACAGGGATCTGGCCAGAGAAGTAGTACTGAAAGAAAAAAGGGTAAATGCGTTTGAACTGAAACTGGATCGTGATTGCGAAGATATTTTCGCGCTTTTTTGTCCGGTAGCAGTTGACCTGCGGTTTATATTAGCGGTGCTGAAGATCAACAATAACCTGGAGCGAATAGGCGATATAGCCGAGGGAATCTGTAAGTATATTATTGAAACAGACAGGGATTTTGATAAATCAGTATTTGTCAAAACGGAGATGGCGCACATGTTTGATGATTCAATAAAAATACTGGCAGACACCAGGATCTCGTTTGAAAAAGATGATACCATTCTTGCACGCAGTATTTTTAAAAGGGATGAAGTGCTGGATACGATCAACAGTAACGCAATGGCCAGGGTAAGTGAAATCATAAAGGAAGACATATCACTTATGAACGATGCACTTTATACACTCTCCATTATCCGCAAGCTGGAGCGAGTGGGCGACCAGGCAAAAAACATTGCTGAGGAGATCATATTTTATGTAGAAGCCAAAGTGCTGAAACATACTGAAGATGCTTCTGTAAAAATTTAGAAATTCTATAATCGAATATTCAGGATATAAATTGCCGGCGCATTGAGTGTGTTTTGCCGGTATTTATAAAAGACTCCGGTTCTCCGGAGTTTTTTTTGCAACTTATAGATTGAAATTATCATAATAAAAAAATAGCATAAATGCAATGATCAAAGTCAGGGTTTTATTTGAATAATTATTTCATTTTTATTCTTAAACTGCAACAGACTGATTATTAATTATGGAAAATACTGCAATTCTCCAAAAGGAGAACCTATATCGTTTGCCATGGTCAATGAATGATAATCCAATAGGCTGGATAGAAGTAACTGATATATGCAATATACGTTGCGAAGGGTGTTACCGGCTGGTAATGGGAGACGGTCATAAGCCATTGAAACAAATACAAGAGGAAATACTGTTTCTGAAAAAATGGCGCAATTGTGATGGTATATCGCTGGCAGGAGGCGAGCCGGTTCTGCATCCTGATATTTATGAAATAATCAGGTTTATTACCGAAAACGGCATGAAAAGCATGATGCTTACCAATGGCTTTGCGCTGAATGAAGAAAAGCTGAAAGAGCTGGAAAAAGCAGGCCTTACAGGGCTTAGTTTTCATATAGATAGTACCCAGACAAGGCCGGAATTTAAGAAAGAGAAGATTGAAAATGAAGCGCAGCTAAATGATCTGAGACTAAAAATGGCGCAGTTGGTAAAGTCATCAGGCAAATTTTATACTCATTTCGGAATGACCGTTCACCGTAACAACCTTCAGGAGATACCTGACTTTATAAAATGGGCGCTTGATAATGCAAAATATGTCAATGGTATTTCATTGATCACTTACCGTGGGTTGCCCGATCTGAAAGGGCTGGAGTACTGTAACGACAAAGGTGTAAATGTTTCTTTAAATGCCAGTTCCCTTGGTTATTCCATACCGGCTGAAACCATGAAAATTGCTAATGTGCCCTCGAAAGAAGTATATGCTGTTCTGAAAAAGCACTTCCCCGGTTATGAGGCTACATCTTACCTGGGTGGCACTATGGATCATACCTCATTCAAATGGCTTATAGGAAATGTAATCACCAACAGCAAGGGATTTGTGTTTGGTTCATACGGTAAGAAAACAATTGAATGGGCGCAGGTAATGCATCACATTTTTTATTCAAAATACCTGGTTTATCCGAAGATGAAAATAGGTAAGAGAATTTTTCTGATGGGTATATTGGATAAGCAGGTAAGGAAGGCTTTCGGCCAATATCTTAAGTATTGTTTTTCGAATCCTGCACGCTTCTTTTATCCTGTAAAGGCTATAGGAATAGGTGTGATACAGGGACCGGATCTGTTGCCCGACGGAACAGTGGATATGTGTGATGATTGCCCTGATATGTGTGTACATGAAGGTAAGCTGGTGAACTCATGCAGGTTGGATGAGTGCCGCAAATTCGGTAGCTTATTGCATGTGCATGTGGAAGGAGAAGATACAAGGGAAATTCTGAAACAGCACAATCATATGGCCAATTAACATCAGTCCCGGCTTATTATTATCAGTTAAAAAGGCAGATGCCAACAGATAAATTATTGGCCCTTCAATACGCCCTGCGTATTTTTGCAGTGGGATCTGTAAATTGATCCATATGTAAGATGGTGACCAATAATAAGCAACACTTCCGGTTTGAAATCGCTTTGCCCGATAATGAGGTTGCCTATGTGGAATACCGCTGGCTTAAGGGTAGCATAGTGCTTATGCATACTTTGGTTCCATCTTCTGCAAGAGGTAAGGGAACAGGGGGGCTTCTGGTAAAAAGTGTGTTAGACCATATCAGGAAGCATGGCTTGAAAATGATCGTTTATTGTCCGTTTGTAAGTAAATATTTAGAATTGCATCCTGAATACGAAGACCTGCTGAATACCCCGAATAAGAAATAAAAAAGATGCCATCTCTTACAACAGATGGCATCTTTTAAAGTTTTACTTTTACAGAATATTTATTCTTCCTTTTTAAGCATTGATTTTATTTCCATCAGGTCTGTTTCCAGATCGGCCAGACGGTGGTAAACTTCGGCAGGCTCGCTGAAGTCGCTGCTTATTTTCATACGTCCGTACCATATTTCGTTTACATCTTCAGGATCAATCTCGACTATCGGAAACTCGTGACGGTGGGCTATTGTATCGGATTTGAGGTAGAGTTTACCACGCTCTTTCATCCTGTTGATAACACGCTTTACGGCAACGCCACCATTATGCACCACAACATACACTCTGTTGTCGCGAATTTTATCAAGAGAGTCAATCCATTCGCCAATGATGCGGTCGCCATGCAAAACATTAGGCGCCATAGAAGGGCCATCTACCTCAAACATGCGGTATGTAGCATTGTTTAAACCCGGCAATCTGAATGTAGGCAGTGTCTCCATAAATTCGGTATCACCATAACCAGATAAATAGCCTGCCCTGGCTTTTACCGGAACATAGATGATATTGTCGTTTCCGCTGTTATCAACAGTAATAATACGGGGAATACTGTGGTATCCACCATATGGCCTGTTTGGGAAAGCAGCCCGAAGCATAACATCTTTTTCGCCCGATTTGTAGATTTCCTCCATGTTCTTTGACATGAGATCATCCAGGGAGATGCCATAGTATTTGGAAAAAGCGATCAATGTTTCGACATTTGGTTCGCTGATACCGGCCTCATAATTGGCGATAGTTGTACGCCCAATATTGACCTCAGAGCTAAGCGCATCCTGCGTTTTGCCCAATCTCTTTCTGAGAAATTTTAGATTAGTTCCTAAATACATAATGTAAATTTAAAAAAAGTTTTCCACAAAATTAGGATAAGTCAAAAATAATGGACTATCTTTGTCCTGTAATTATCAATGTTGCTAGCAAAGTTACATAATTTTAATTTGAATTGTCTAATTAAATCTAAAAAATTTGGAAAGATGTACTAATTTATAGCATCAGTAACCATTAAAACGAAAATATATGACAAACGAACAAAAGAAACAAGTAAGAGATGCGATGGTAAGGTATGTAGGAAACTACACCACACAGGCCGAAGCAGCAGAGAGCCTGGAAGGAATAAGCGCTTCAACCATATCGCTTGTAAAAAACGGCAACTGGGAATTGCTGAGTGAACGTTTATGGCTCAATATGGCCAGGCAGGTTGGTTTTTATTGCGGAGAGTGGCAACCTGCGGATACAAGTTGCTATTTACTGCTCCGCATACTATTCAGTGATGCACAGCATTACGCCATGACCTACGGAATATCGATAGGTGCAGGATTGGGTAAGACGTTTACTGCCAGTCAGTATGCCCGTGAGCATGAGGATACCTATTTTGTATCGGGTCTGGAACAGTATAACCGCAAATCGTTTATGACCATGATTATGAGCGCTGCCGGATTGTCTGCCACAGGAACTATGCCTGAACTAATGAAGCAATTTGCAGATCACATGAGCAATAAGGAAGAACCATTGCTGATAATTGATGATGCACATAAACTGAAAGACAGGGTGCTGCATCTGCTGATATTGCTGGCCAATAGCCTGACAGGCAATGCGGGTATTGTAATTATGGGCAATGATCAACTGAGAACGCGCATAATAGAAGGCGTGAGGCTGAAGAAAATAGGGTATGATGAGATCTTCAAAAGCATAGGCAGACGCTTCATTACCCTGAGTAGCCTTGGTCCGAAAGATGTGGAAATGGTGTGCCATGCCAACGGCATTTTCGAAGAATGCCAGGTCGGGTATATAACTAATGCCTGCAATAACAGCCTGCATAAGATTTCGGACCTGGTGCAGGCAAACAGCCAACTGAAGCTTGCTGCATAACCAAAATAAAAAAGGATACAGAGTGCCATACTGAATAAGTGTGGCGCTCTGAAAGAAAACAAAATTGATCAATGACTAAAAGAGAAGCATATGAATTACGCACCTGCCAGACAAATAAGTACAGCGAGGCACATAGCCCGCTCGGCAAAACAACAGATAAAAGATAAAACAGGCATGAAGGTAAACCTGTTGCTGTATAACAGCGAAAGCACATTAAACAGGCCAAAGCGAATGCTTGATGTAATAGCCATAGCGCTCGGGATGAGTCCGGGATGTTACAAACTAAGATCAAGGCTAAGGAATATAGTAGAACTCAGGTTCGTAGGGGCGCTGTTCCTGAGAATGCATTTTCCGAACGTGACCTTGAGCCAGATAGCTTCATTGTTTGGTGGCCAGGACCATTCTTCGGTAATAAGTGGCATTGCCAGGGCAAATAACCTGTTGTATACAGGCGACGAAAGGTTTATGACAAAATACAATAACGCTTTAAATTCGGTAAATCTATGGCTGGAAAGAGAGGTATCAGATTACGCATCAGTAATCAGCGCATAGAGGCGCTGCTGGAAATATGTGAAGAAATGCTGGAAGAGTTTGTACCCCTGAATGAGCACCAGTTGCTGCTCAGGGAGTACCTGACGGACCTGAGGTATAAACTGCCTGAAATGCTGCAACGGCAGCAGGAATTGTACACCTTAACCCTGTCTGGCACTGAAGCAATGGCATTTTACCAGCTATGGAATATGCTGGATACCAGCCGGGATAAGTATGCAACTCTGGTGGTAGACAGTCTTTTGAAAAAATTAAGCAGTATTGCGGCATGATAATTGACGTTTTTAAATTTTAAGCTGTCTATTAATATACCCTGATTAAAAACCTGATAAAATGTAAAGAAATGAAAACACGTAATCTGAAGAAAACAACAAGGGAAGTGACCACCATTCAGTTTGAAACCGCGATAAGGCGATATGCTGAAGCTGAGAAAAGAGAAGGGGAGATCAACAGAAGTATAGAAAATGAGGTAAACGAACTGCTTACCGCCCATGAAGATGAATTGAACTGCCTGGCGCAAAGCAAGCAAACGGCATTTGAGACTGTGCAAACCTACTGTATAAATAACAAGGAAAGACTTTTTGTAAAAAGAAGGAGTATTGGTACATTGCATGGAGTGGCTGGTTTCAGGTTGGGTACACCCAGGCTGAAAACACAGAAGGGCAGCAACTGGAATACGGTGCTGCAGGAGCTGAAGTCAAGGTTGCCGGCCTATGTGCGAACCACCGAGGAGCCTGCCAAAGACCTTTTGCTGGCCGACCGGCATAAGGAGCAGGTAGCAACCGCGCTGATAGAATTGGGAGTGGAAATTGTGCAGGAAGAATTGTTTTACCTGGAGGCCGGGAAGGCAGCTTAAACAAATTACTAAACCTGAAAATCTTCATAAAATGAAAAGAGGATGGACAACCACTCGCCGCGAACAAAAGCATGAACTGCTGCTCACATTTATGGCCATTGCCAATGCCCGAAAACCAGCCAGAAAGACCGCCCAGCCTAAACCAAGGCTATTAAGAACTTTATTGTCGCTGTTTATGTAATGCGTTTTATGGGCAATTCCAGATTGGTGCTAATGCGATATTTTTTAGTTCTATAAATCAGGTACTCACCCTTTCTCTAATCCCGATTTATATACCTTAAGGCAACGCGCTCTTGCCAGGCTGTGATCAACTATTGGCTGTGGGTAAGTAAGTTGTTCATATTCTGGTACCCAATGCCTTATGTACTTCAGGTCGGGGTCAAACTTCTGGGTTTGCAGGTAGGGGTTGAAAATACGGAAGTAGGGCGCCGCATCGCAGCCACACCCTGCTGCCCATTGCCAACCGCCGTTATTGGCAGCCAGATCGAAATCAAGTAATTTTTCGGCAAAGTAAGCTTCACCCCAACGCCAGTCTATAAGCAGGTGTTTGGTGAGAAAACTGGCCACGATCATGCGCACGCGGTTGTGCATGTATCCGGTCTGGTTGAGTTGGCGCATGCCTGCATCCACAATGGGGTATCCGGTTTGGCCGGCACACCATCGGCTGAATTCCTGCTCATTATTGCGCCATTGAATTTTATCGTATTCTTTTTTGAACGACCCCTTTACCACATAGGGAAAATGCCATAGGATCATCTGGTAAAATTCCCGCCAGATCAGTTCATTCAGAAAGGTAGCATTCAGTTGCAACGCCCTGGTAGCCAACTGCCTTATGCTGATAGTGCCAAACCGTAAATGAACGCCAAGCCTTGATGTGCCATTTAAAGCGGGAAAGTCGCGGGTGCTATCGTAGTGCAGGGCAATGGTTTCATCAAGTTTGGCTGGTGGTGCATCAGTAAGAGCCCCGGTGAATCCAAGATCGGCCAGAGATGGAATAGGTATGCCGGTGTGCTGAAAAAAGTTGCCAGAATATTTTTTGGCGGGATATGGTTTCAGGTAAAATTCATTGAGCTTTTCTTTCCACTTGCGGCTATAGGGGGTGTAGACAGTATAGGGTTCTTTGTTGTCTTTTACCACTTCATCTTTTTCAAAGATCACCTGGTCTTTGAAAGTATGAAGAGCTATCCCTTTTTGTGCTAGCAACTCTTTTACAGATGCATCTCGGGCTGTGGCATAAGGTTCGTAGTCGTGATTGGTATAAACGGCTGCCACTTTGTATTGTCCGGTAAGTTGATTAAATGTCTCAACAGGCGTGGAGTGTAAAACATGCAGGCGGCTTCCCAACCTGAGCAGTTCCTGCTGCAGGCCGGAGATGCAATTATGGATGAAGTGTACCCTTTTATCGGCTTTGTTTTCGAGGCTATCCAGAATATTGGTATCGAAAATAAAAACGGGCACTACCGGAATTCCGGAAAGAAGCGCCTGATATAAACCAGTATTATCTTCAAGCCGCAGGTCGCGACGAAACCAAAAAACATTTATAAAATCTGGCATAATATTTGCTAAAATTAATTAATTGTTGACTTCTATAATGGTTTGGTTTATAACTAAATCACCATCGTCAAAATAGGCTGATCAAACAAAATGTTGGATCAAAGAAACGATCACTTATGAAAGAGCTGAATAAAACCTATTTACTGTATGCAGGCTGTTTACTTGTAGCGTTTTTCCCGTTTTTTTGCAACCTGGATGCTATTCCGATGCAATTGTGGGATGAATCGCGTTTGGCCAATCACGTAGCCGAAATGTTACGTAGTAAGAATTGGATCATTACAGAATATCTGGGCCAGCCTGATATGTGGATGACTAAGCCCCTATTGATGGTTTGGTTACAGATTTTGTTCACTAAAATAGTAGGAATCAATGAACTGGCAATTCGTCTGCCTTCAGCGCTTGCTGCTGTGGGAACATGTTTATGTATATTTTATTTATTTTCCAGGAAGCTTAAACTTCCGTTACCGGGAATAATTGCAGTTTTTGTTTTGGTTACTACTCAGGGTTATGTAATACTACATGGCACCAGAACCGGTGAGTACGATTCATTGCTGACTTTTTTCATGATGGCCTATGCTGGTTCATTCTTTCTTTACTGTTACGAGAAAAAGCCTGGTTTTTTATCCTGGACATTTGCTTTCCTTACTCTGGCTGCATATACCAAGGGAATTCAGGGCTTAATGTTTATTCCGGCAATAGTGGCCTATGCGTTTTATGAAAAAGTGGTATGGAGTATTATCAGAGAAAGGCGGTTTTATACCGGATTAGCCTCTTTTATTATACTGGTATCAGGGTATTACCTGCTTAGAGAGCATTATAATCATGGCTACATAAAAACGGTTTGGCAAAATGAAATTGGCGGAAGGTATAGTACAGTAATTGAAAATCATGGAGGTGATGGATTATTTTATATTGATCTGCTGATAAATGACCATTTAAAGTATTGGTATTTATTAGTGATTCCCGGGTTTTTTGCCGGTATATACAGTAAGCTTGGTAATTTAAAGAGGATAACTGTTTTCGCCGGCTTATATGCGCTTATTTATCTGGTTATAATCAGTTGTGCAAAAACAAAAGCATACTGGTATTTACTTCCGGTATATCCTTTTCTGGCAATTCTGGTAAGCGTGTTTTTGTATACCATTTACATGATAGTGGATAAGATAAAAATTATCAGTGAAGTAATGACCCGGAACATATTTCCTGTAGTTTTTCTGATCCTGATTTTCTTATTCCCTTATAAAGAAATCGTTGTGTATGATCTTGCCGACAAAGGAGATATTTACCAAACAGAAGACCGCAACAATTTTCAATTGTTTTTAAAAGATGTATTGCATCATGATAAAAATGTTGATGGTTGTGATTTTCTGGATGATGGGTTTCAACAGGATATTTTTTGGTATTTTCTGGTGTTTAATCTGGAGCACAGGCCTATTAATTATGTGAGCAGGAATAATATAAATCCTCAAGGGAAACTGATTGTTTTTTTGCCTGACTCAAAAAAGTTTCTGGAGGAAACGTACAATGCGATCTGCCTGAAAACAGATAGGAATATGGTAACATACCAGTTGAACGGAGTGAAGAAATAGTATTTTACTTAATGCGCCACCTCCCATCTATTAGCTTTTATAACCTAATTTAAACGTAGCTGAATGTGCCGGGCAAAGCTTATTGCAGTCCCATTCTATTAGTCTAAATATAAGCACTAATGGCAGTATTCATGATATATCTCCGGCATCGAAATAATTATTGACAACCTATTTGTCAGATTTTTTTTGTTTTTTTAGATTTCGATTTCATTCATTTAGTGTAGGTTTGTAACCTTGGTGTATTACATGAAATTAAGGCGGTTTATACTTTTTATTTTTTGTGTTTTTGCCGCATACGGTACTCAGGCCCAAAGTGAAGGGGGCTTGATACAGTCGCGTGTGCTTATTTTGCTTGATGAATCATCGAGTATGACCTTGCCATGGGCCAGTGGCAAAGAGAAGTACAAAGCTGCCCGCGAATTGATTCTCAAACTGATGGATAGTGTTTATGCAGTCAATAAGCAGGTTGAATTTTCATTGCGCGTATTCGGTCATCAGCATACTGTACCTGAAAATGATTGTTATGACACCAGAAATGAGGTGCCATTTAGTAGGGACAACCGGGGACAAATGCAGGCCAGGCTTGAAGATATCCATCCGTTGGGTGTAACACCCATTGGTTTTGCATTAAAAGAAGCAGCAGAAAAGGATATTGTAGATGAGAATCATAATGCCTACAGTATCATTCTGATTACCGATGGAGGCGAAAGCTGCGGCGGGGATATTTGTGATGTAATGAAGAAACTGATGAAATACAAGGTTTACTTCAAGCCTTATATTGTTAGTCTGGAGAATGACCCTTCATTGAAAACCACCTATGCTTGTATGGGTGATTTTTTGCAGGTTACCAGGGAGAAAGACATACCCAAGGCTGTAAGTGTAATCGTAGAGGCTTTCAGGCCTGTAATAAAGATCAATTCAGAAGAATATAAGAAGATGCAGAATATTTCGGCAAATGCACCAAGTATTCTGAAAGTAAATACACCTGTCATTAAACCGGACGAACCCAAAAAATGGGCAGTAGTTATTGATAATATTGCATCATTACCCTTTTCGGTAGTGTCAATGAAATCCATTACAATACTGTCTGCACCCGCAAAAACAACAAAGGCATCCATGCAGTTGCCAAAGGTTGTAGTTGATACTCCTGTACCACGGACGGTTGTGAAATATGCAGCATTACCCACTTCAAAACCCAGATTGATAATAACAGGTACTCCTGTTGCTGGTAAAAAAAGCCTGGTTACCAACGGTTTTGAGCTTCCGAAATTAATTATTGACACACCTGTGGCTCCCCGTAAGGCTGATGTAATAGCTAAATTAAAGTTATCAAGGCCTAACCGTCTTAATGTAATATTTGTAATTGAAGACCACACTTACAGAATCAGGCCGATACCGGCATTGCCACCTGTGAAGGTGGAGATAGTGGCCGATAAACCGGCGCCTGAGAAAGCGCCTAAGCATGAATTTAAAGTAGAAACTACTGATGACAAAGAAACTACGGTGTCGGTTTATTTTACCAATGGCAAGGGTAAATATTATACCACCAGCCCCCAGGTTGTGCTGCTTGATCCTGCCACAAAAAAGCCGGTAAGAAAGTTTTTCCGCACTGTAGATCCAACTGGCAATCCTGATCCTCAGACAGGAATTCCAGCCGGAGTTTATGATCTGACCTTAACGGTAAGACCGGATTATTTGCTTACCGGAATACAGGTGTTGCCCAATAAGAACAACAAGGTAACGGTTACGGTAAAAAGTACCAGTCTCAGTTTTGCTTACGAAAATGCCCCCAAGCGGCCTGTTAAGGAATTCATGGCTGTAGTAACTGAACGTACCAAGGAGCATGGCAGAGTGCAGGATCAGAAATGTATTGAAGCAATATTGTATGAGCCCGGCAATTATCATATTGAAATTAATACCTTTCCTCAGGATGTGCGCAATGTAGATCTGGATTTTGATGGTGAGACAGTTATAACAATAGAGCAACCGGGTTTTGCAAAATTCACTGGGGATGGAAAAATAAAGAGTGTAACCCTGTTCAGGCAATATGGCAATAAGTACCTTGGTTTTTATACGCTTGAACTGAAAGATCCTAAGAGTCAGCATTTACAAATACAGCCCGGTGAATATCAGGTACATTATCAAAAAGGACCTGCAGTAGGTTATGCTGCAGAACAGGTACTCCAGTTCCACATCAAACCAAATGAGGAAACCGAAATAATACTGAAATAAAAGTATGGATCAGCTTAAGATATCCAATATCCGATCCGCTTCAGCAAAATACGCCGGGGTACTTGACCTGCGTGAGGAAATTTTGCGTAAACCATTGGGTATATCATTAAGAAATGAAGATCTTAGCAGGGATCATGATGATGAAATTTTCATTGCAGAATCAGGAAACAGAATAGTGGGTTGCCTGTTATTGCATCCTTATGATACCGGTGTAGTACAACTAAGGGCAATGGCTGTTGCCAATGATTGGCAGGGAAAAGGAACGGGACGTAGTCTTGTGCAGGTTGCCGAACAATATTGTGTGCTTAACGGGATTCATAAAATCATACTTCATGCCCGAAAGGTTGCTATGGGGTTTTATACAAGCCTGGGATATACTGCATATGGAGATGAATTTGTGGAAGTAGGCATACCTCATTATTTGATGGAAAAACAACTGATCGAGTAAGATGGTGTACTTTATTTAATCATCGTCACTAAGGAACGTTGACGAAATAAGTTCCACCATATTGCGAAGTTATATTTCTTTTTTATGAGGCGTAAAATCTGCGAATAATGAATTATTTAAAGACTTTTGCAACGAAATAAAAATGGAATAGAACGAGTAAGATGGTGTACTT